>NZ_JBNHFL010000045.1:0-26627 GCF_059090205.1 Arthrobacter sp. CMU6 | reverse complement strand
GGGTCCCCGGGCGAGCGTGCGAGCCTGGGGTGCGGCTGGGTGGGCCCACAGCCGCAGGGGTCCCCGGGCGAGCGTGCGAGCCTGGGGTGCGGCTGGGTGGGCCCACAGCCGCAGGGGTCCCCGGGCGAGCGTGCGAGCCTGGGGTGCGGCTGGGGATTATCCGAAGCGGCCGGAGACGTAGTCCTCGGTGGCCTTCTGGCTCGGGTTGTTGAAGATGGTGCTGGTTTCGGCGAACTCGATGAGCTTGCCCGGCTTTCCGGTGCCGGCGATGTTGAAGAACGCCGTCCTGTCGGAGACGCGGGCGGCCTGCTGCATGTTGTGGGTCACGATCACCACGGTGTACTGGTCCTTGAGCTCGTTGATGAGGTCCTCGACGGCCAGGGTGGAGATCGGGTCCAGGGCGGAGCACGGCTCATCCATGAGGATCACCTGCGGTTCCACCGCAATGGCGCGGGCGATGCAGAGGCGCTGCTGCTGGCCGCCGGACAGTCCCGAGCCCGGCTTCTCCAGGCGGTCCTTGACCTCGTTCCAGAGGTTGGCACCGCGGAGCGAGCGCTCCACCAGGGCATCGGCCTCGCCCTTGGAGATCTTCTGGTTGTTCAGTTTCACACCGGCCAGCACGTTGTCCCGGATGGACATGGTGGGGAACGGGTTGGGCCGCTGGAATACCATGCCGATCTGGGAGCGCACCGTCACCGGGTCCACTCCGGGCCCGTACAGGTTGTCGCCGTCGAGCAGCACCTCGCCCTCGACCCGGGCGCCAGGCAGTACCTCGTGCATGCGGTTCAGCGTGCGCAGGAAGGTGGACTTGCCGCAGCCCGAGGGGCCGATGAACGCCGTGACGGACTTGGCCTCGATGTTGATGCTGACATCTTCCACGGCCAGGAAATCGCCGTAGTACACGTTCAGGTCTTTGACGTCGATGCGCTTGGACATGATGTTCCTTAACTTGCTGGTATGAAATGAAGTCTAGAGCCCGGCCGCGCAGGCCGGTATGGGCGGTCCGGCCTAGCGGCCTGTCTTCGGGGCGAAGACCCGGGCAATCAGTCGGGCGCCGAGGTTGAGCAGCATCACCAGGATGATGAGGACCAGAGCTGCACCCCACGCACGCTGCGACGACGGATCGGGATTGGACGGGGAGGTGGGGTTCAGGATCTGGGTGTAGATGAACGTGGGCAGCGAAGCCATCCACCCGCCGAACACGTTGTTGTTGATGCTCGTCGCGAACCCTGCGGTCACCAGGATGGGCGCCGTCTCGCCGATAACCCGGGCGATCGCCAGGGTGACACCGGACGCAATGCCGGAGATCGCCGTCGGAATGACCACCTTGAGGATGGTCCGCCACTTGCGGACGCCCAGCGCGTAGGACGCCTCGCGGAGCTCGTTGGGCACGATCTTCAGCATTTCCTCGCTGGAGCGGACCACCACCGGGATCATCAGCACGGACAGCGCGACCGCGGCGACGGCGCCGGTCTTGGTGCCGGGCCCTACCACCGCGAAGAAGAACGCGGCAGCGAAGAGGCCGGCGACGATGGACGGGATGCCGGTCATGACGTCCACGAAGAAGGTGATGGCTCGGGCCAGGGGGCGGTCGTTGCCGTATTCGACGAGGTAGATCGCCGTCAGCAGGCCCACCGGAACGGAGATGACAGTGGCCAGCAGGGTGATCTGCACCGTGCCGAGGAGCGCGTGGTAGATGCCGCCGAGGACCGGTCCGGTGCCATCTGCCGCCCGGTTGTCGAATACGCCGGTGACGCCGTTCATCGAGGTCCCCAGGAAGCCGGGGTTGAGCAGGCCCGGGATGCCGTTGACCATGACGGTCCAGATGACGGAGATCAGCGGGAGCAGGGCGATCAGGAAGGCGCCCACCACGAGGCAGGTGGCCAGCTTGTCCTTGGCCTTGCGTGCGCCCTCAACGGCGGCGCTCCATCCGACGAGTCCGGCGGCGAACAGGATTGCGCTGACGACTCCCCAGCCGAAGGCATTGAATCCGATCAGGGCAAGGATGGCGGCCCCGAGGACCAGCGCGACGCCCAGGACCACGTAGGGGGCGTACTTGGGCAGCTGGCCCTTGGTCAGGGCGGACCGCTTGCGGACCGGGGTCAGGGTGGAGGTCATTTAGTTGGCTCCCGAGAATTCTTTGTGCCGGCTGATGATCCACCGGGCGATCATGTTGACGGCGAGGGTGATCACGAACAGGACCAGGCCCGCTGCGATCAGCGTGCTCACCTTGAGGCCGCTGGCCTCGGGGAAGTTCAGAGCGATCTCGGCGGCGATGGTCTGGTTGCCGGACTGGATCAGGCTGGCGGTCAGTGCCCCGGAAGACAGCACGAGCGCCACGGCCATGGTTTCACCCAGGGCGCGGCCGAGGCCCAGCATGACGGCGCTGATGATACCCGGGCGGGCGAAGGGCAGCACCGACATCTTGATCATTTCCCAGCGGGTGGCGCCCAATGCGAGGGCTGCTTCCTCGTGCAGCTTGGGGGTCTGGAGGAAGATCTCGCGGCACAGCGAAGTGATGATGGGGATCACCATGACGGACAGCACGATGCCGGCGGTCAGGATGGTCTTGCCCGTGGCAGAGGCCGGCCCCTGGAAGATGGGCAGCCAGCCCATGTTCGCGGCGAGCCAGCCGTAGGCGGGCGAAATCTGGGGGGCAAGGAAGGCAGCGCCCCAGGCACCGTAAATGACGGAGGGGATCGCTGCGAGCAGGTCGATCACGTAGCCGAGGCCGGAGGCGAGGCCGCGCGGGGCGAAGTGCGAGATGAAGAGGGCGACGCCGATGGACACCGGCGTGGCGATGGCCAGCGCGATGATGGCCGCTATGAGGGTGCCGAGGACGATCGGCCAGATGTAGGCGAAGAAGCCCTCGCCGCCCTGGATGTCCGCCGCGGGGGCCGTGAAGGCGGGAATTGCCTGGATGACGAGGAAGAGCGCCACGCCGAACAGTACGGCAAGGATCAGGCAGCCTGCCGCGAGGGCCGCTCCGGAGAAGACTTTGTCCCCGGCGCGGCCGGCGCCTCGGGAACTGGTCAGGGAGGTGGTGGTCATACCCGGCCCTTCGGTGTTGTTGATGCGTCAAATGTGAATCGTGCTGAAACCGCGCTTTACACGGCTAAGTTCCCCGCCCTGCCTGGCGGCTGGGCGGGGAACCTCGGCGTTCAGGTCAACGTTACGACTTGACCTTGATGGATTCGATGGCCTTGACGGCCTTCTCGGCGAGGGTGGCGGAGATCGGAGCCGACTTGGCGGACTCGGCGGCAGCCTTCTGGCCCTCTTCGGAAACTACGTACGTCTCGAATGCCTTGACCAGGTCAACGGTTTCCTGCTTGTCGTACGAGGAGCAGACGATGTGGTAGGAAACCAGGACCACCGGGTAGGCACCGGCCTCGGTGGTGGTGCGGTCAAGCTTGATGGCACCGTCGGTGTCGGCGCGGCCTTCAACAGGCTTGCCGGCGTCGACTGCCTTGGAGGCAGCTTCCGGGGAGATCTTGACGAACTCGGAACCAACCTTGATCTGGGCGATGCCCAGCTTGCCGCCGACGGCGGAGTCATCGGCGTAGGTCACGGCACCCGGGGTGTCGGTGACGGTCTTGACGACGCCGGACGTGCCCTTGGCGTTCTCGCCCTTCAGGGATGCAGGCCAGATGCCGTCGGCCTTGTCCTTCCAGACATCGGGAGCAGCGGCGGAGAGATACTCGGTGAAGTTCTTGGTGGTGCCGGAGTCGTCAGAGCGGCTCACCGGGGTGACGGCGAGGTCCGGGAGCTTGGCGTCCGGGTTCAGCGCCGCGATGGCGGGGTCATTCCACTTGGCGATCTCGCCACGGAAGATCTTGGCCGCGGTGGGGGCGTCCAGCTTCAGCTCGGTGATGTCCGGCAGGTTGAAGGCAATGGCGATCGGCGAAATGTAGACGGGGATCTCGATGGCACCTTCGGGGCCGCAGACCTTCTTGGCCGAAGCCAGTTCTTCGTCCTTCAGGTACGCGTCGGAACCGGCGAACTGTGCCGAACCGTCGAGGATGGCCTTGCGCCCGGCGCCGGAGCCGTCCGGGGAGTACTGCACCGTGGCGCCCTGGTTGGCGGAGGCGAAGTTGGTCTTCCAGACATCCATGGCCGCGCCCTGCGCGGAGGAGCCGATGCCGGTCAGGGTACCGGTGACCTTGGTGCCGGCGGCGGAGGCGCTGCCTGCCGGGGCGGTGTTCGTGGCATTGTCTGAACCACAGGCGGTGAGCGCGAGTGCGCCAGCGGCGATAACAGCGATTGCCGCGTGGCGGCCGAAGCGGAGTGCCTTCACTGGATGTACCCCTTCCAGGGTTTTTCGATGCGGTGCGGACCGGAGACGTCCGAACGGGAGATGCGTACTTTTGTACCTTCACTGAAGTTATGGGCCGCAGGTAACAAGTTTTGGGGTCCAAGGTGAACGGAGGGTTAACGACGGCGGGCCATTGGCTTACACATGCTGAGTTGCCATTGCGTTGGCTGCGTCACAGTCGTAGTGCTTCCGTCACACTATTAACGGCCGCAACAAGGGCCCCACGTGGCACGATGGGGCTCATGGAAACTTCAGGGCCGCTGGACGCGCGCCGCCTGGGTGACGGCCCGCCGTCGGACGCCGACGTGGACCTGTACCGCGGGCTGAGTTCGGACATCACTGCCGGAGTCGCGGTGGCTTCCACCCGGCTGGGCAACCGTGACTATGCCGCCACCGTCAGCGGCGTCCTCCCGGTGTCCTACGACCCGCCCACCATGCTGGTCAGCCTGTACGCGGAATCCCGCATTGGCGAAGCCGTGGCGGAGGCGGGCACCTGGGCCCTGAGCGTGCTCTCCGGCAAGCACGAGGGCACGGCGACGTGGCTGGCCAGTCCGGGAACACCGCTGCACGGGTTGCTTGCACAGGTCCCTTTCCGGCGCGGACCGGCCACGGGATCAGCAATTATCGACGGCTGCCTCGCCTACTTTGAGCTGCGCACGGTGTCTGTCCATCCTGCCGCCACGCATTTGCTGGTTGTGGGCGAGGTGGTGTCCATGGGCAGCGGCGCGGAACCGTCCGAGGCGCCGGACCCGCTGGTGCATTTCGGCTCGGAGTTCCGCCGGCTGGCACCGTAAACCTCCGGCACGCCACTACGCACAGTAATAAGGGGCGTTCTGTCAGCGGGCCGCCACCGCACCCGCCCGGGGGACGGAGCGAAGGCGGGCGAGCAGCGTCGCGGCGAGGAACGCCGTCGTAATTTCCAGGACGACGACGGCCAGCAGGCCTTGGGCGCCTGAAGCTGCCGCAGTGCCAGCGCCGTGCGCTGGCACTGCGGCGTGGGCGTGGCCGGACAGGCTGTGGCCGAAGGTGCCACTCCCGGAAAGGGCGGGGGCGCCCAGCAGCAGCACAGCGTGCAACGCCGTCATGGCCAGGGCGCAGCCCATCACCTGGCGGAGGGCCTTCTCCCGGCCGCCGCGCCACAGGTGAACGGCGCACGGCAGGCAAACCCCCACCATCGCGAGCATCACTGCGCCTAGCCACGGTCCGTGGTGGTTCCCTGCGACAAGCCACAGGTGCACTCCGCATGACGCGGCGGTCACGGCAGAGACGGTGCGGGAGTGCAGGATGCGGCGCGAACCCGGGAGGGCGGTCACGGCGTGAGCCTAGCCGTGACAGTGGCCAGGGGCTTCACCGGCGGGCTGACAGTGGGAATCAGACTGTGCATTCGGGTTAGCCGGGACGTCCAGGACGGGGCTGCGGTCGAAGAAGCCTTCGGGGCGGAGCTTGAAGCCGACGGTGTCCACCGGCATGATGGGCCAGTCCTCCACACGCGGGAAGTGGGTCAGGCCGAAGGTGTGCCACACGACGATGTCCTGGCCGTCGATGTCGCGGTCCTGGGCGATGTAGGACGGCAGGCCCGCGCCGCCGGAATGCTGGTTGACGAAGTCTCCGGTCGGGTAGCGCTCGTCTTCGGCGTAGCGGGTGACCCACAGGTCTTTGGTGGCAAAGGCGGCCCGCCGCGCAATGGAGGACCCGGGGTCGGCCATCAGGGTGGGCTGGTTGTGGGCGTGCAGCTTGTAGCCCACCGGCTCGCCCAGGCGGTTGCGGGATTCGGGGTTGGAGATAATCCAGGTCCGGCCGGTGCGGGCGTCGGCTTCGCGGGCTGCCTCCGACTCGCGGGTCAGCACGGTGCGCTTCCGGGAGAACGCGTTGCCACGTTCGTTGCCCGGGCCCATGGCCTGCCGGACCACGTCTTCTTCCTCAACCCTGTTGGTGAAGCCGTCGATGGCCATGTCCAGGCGGGCGCTGAAGAGGTGCTGGTGGAACGGCGCTCCCAGCCCCGGTGCCAGCTGCGAGATGTTGTCCGAGCCGCCTTCTGGGAATGCGGAGGTGAAGACGACGCCGGTGGCCTTGGCCTCGAATTCGATGGTGCCGTCGAGGTAGAGGTACCAGTAGAAGCCGTAGTCGTAGTTGCCGATGGTGGTGAAGAAGGAGATCACCATGCGGCGGTTCCGGCGGGTGTAGTTGATGCCGGACCAGAGGTCGCTGTGCTTGGCCAGGATGCCCCAGTCCTCCTCGTGCATGCAGATGCCGTTGCGGATCTCGCGCGGGTTGCCGAAGGCGTCGCTGATGACCGGGCTGAGGTAGGTGATGTCGCCGAGGCAGTCGCAGCCCAGTTCGAGGGAGTTGGCGTACTGGCCCACCAGGTACTCCCCCGTGTCGAAGTAGTTCTGCCAGGACCTGACCGGGGACGGATCGCCGTAAGGGACCACCATCTCGGCGATCGATGCGCGGTTGATGATGGGCCGGAGGCGGTCCCCGTCCCGGAAGGCGATGTTGTGCAGCACCACGCCCTCGCGGACGTCAAAGCCGACGTCCAGGCTCCACTTTTCCCACTCGATGTGGTTGCCGCCGGTTACCGTGAAGCTGGGGCCTTCGGGCTGGGTGATGCTGATGGGTTTCTGGGTGGTGCGGAGCGGACCGGTGAGCCCGGGGTCGGTGTAGTTGCCGTGCTCGGCCGGGACCGGCATTGGGCCAAGGTCAATGACCTGGGTGACTTCCTTGCTGACCACGTCCACGTAGGCCACCAGCCCGTCCACCGGGTGGGCCCAGGCGCTGTCCTCGGGGAAGTCCTGCACGAAGGCGAGCCCGCGCAGGATCCGGCGGCCTTTCTCCTCCGCGTATTCGAAGACTCCTGCGGACAGCGGTGCGACCCGGACTTTGCTGACGTCCAGGTTCCGTGCGGCCAGGGCCTTCAGCCACCGCTCGTCGGCGGCCAGGAGCTGCTCAACCACCTCGAACTCCTCCTCCAGGACCGGCAGTTCGCCGGTTGCCGCGGTATCGAGTTCGACGGCGGAGACCACCGTGCCGCTGGTGACCGAGACAGTGACGTCCTGGGGCCGGGCGCCGGAGACGTCATGGATGAAGACCCGGAACCGCCGGTCTTCCGCCTCGCTGCCGGCGCCGCGGGCCGAGACAGTTTCACGGGCAGGGCCAGTCCTTCGGGCCGGGTCAAGGAGGCCCAGGTAGGCAATGCGCTTCTCCGGTCCAAGGAGGCCGCCGGAGCGGAGAATGCCCTGCACCTCGCTGATGTCCGCGGCTGAGGCAAGGCGGAACGGGCTGGCTGTTTCTGTGATGGAGAGCGTCATGGCGGCCTTTGTCAGGGACCCTGGCGGGTCGGCTGTTTATTTTCTATACTTGTAGAGAATAAGCGAACGTAAGATAGCTCACAAGAGTCTGGGCGAAAATATTTACTGGGGAGCGGCTGCGTGCCAAAGATTGTTGATCACGACGAGCGCCGCCTGGAACTCGTGGATGCAACCTGGCGGATCATCGCCCGGATGGGCATTGAAAGCGCCACGATGCGGGAAATCGCCACCGAGGCAGGCTTCGCGAACGGTGCCCTCAAGCCGTACTTTCCCACCAAGGACACGCTGCTGACCTTCGCGTTCGGCCACGTCTTCAACCGGACCAACGAGCGCATCGCAGAAGTCACCTCGGGGCTTTCCGGGCTGGCGGCCCTGCGGGCCTTCTGCGCGGAAGTGCTCCCGCTGGATGAGGAGCGGATCAACGAAG
Organism: Arthrobacter sp. CMU6; assembly: GCF_059090205.1. Taxonomy (NCBI): domain Bacteria; kingdom Bacillati; phylum Actinomycetota; class Actinomycetes; order Micrococcales; family Micrococcaceae; genus Arthrobacter; species Arthrobacter sp. CMU6. Next base: position 18,580 of record NZ_JBNHFL010000045.1, on the reverse strand, counting down.
CCCGGATCGTCATCCCCTTCTGGCAGAAGGCCATCAACGATCCCGGCAAGGCACAGATCCACCGGGAATCAATGCAGCAGTGGCTCGATGCCATCCGGCGCCATTTGGCGGAGGCCAGGGACAGCGGGGACGTTAGTACCGCCGTCGACGACGGCAGCCTGGCCGGCCAGCTGCTCAACATGCTGCTGGGCGCCCAGATCGCAGCCGCTCTGCTTCCGGAGGGCCAGACGGAGCTCGGACTGGACGCGCAGCTCGAGGGCTTCCTTTCCCTGCTGACACGCTAGCCTAGGACCTCCGCCTCGCAGCCCCGCCCGGACCGCGAGAACCCGACCTACGGCCAGGAGGCGCCGGCAGTGACCATCCCGCAGGAAATCGATACGCCGGAAATCATGATCGACGTCGACGTCCTCGACCGGAACATCGAGCGGATGGCCTCAGCCGTCCGGGCACGGGGCCTGAGCCTGCGCCCGCACGCCAAAACCCACAAGATTCCCGAAATCGCCGTCCGCCAGATCGCAGCCGGAGCCTCCGGTCTGACGGTAGCCACCATCGGCGAAGCTGAAGTGTTCGCGGCTGCCGGAGTGAACAACCTCTTCATCGCCTACCCGCTCTGGATTTCGCCGCAGAAGGCCGAGCGGCTTCGGCGCCTGTCGCAGACTGCGCAGATCGCCGTAGGCGTGGACTCCGTGGAGGGGGCAACCACGCTGGGATCCGGCCTGGGGAGCGCCGCGGGGAGCGTCAGCGCCCTCGTGGAAGTCGACAGCGGCCACCACCGCAGCGGCGTCCATCCGGAATCCGTCGTTCCGGTCGCCGAAGCAGCGGCGCGAGCGGGGCTGAAAGTCGCCGGAGTATTTACCTTCCCGGGACACAGCTACGCGCCGGGCATGCCGCTCGAGGCGGCCAGGCAGGAGCAACGGGCCCTGAACCGGGCGTCCGAGGTTTTAGCGGGGGCAGGATTCAGCATCACCTGCCGCAGCGGCGGCTCCACCCCGACGGCGATGCTGACCGGGAACTCAGCCGCCACCGAGGTGCGCCCGGGCGTCTACGTCTTTGGCGACGCCCAGCAGATGGAGCTGGGACGGTGCGCCGCCGAGGACATCGCACTGCCACCACGAAACCCCTGCGGACGGACCGGCGCGTTTCATCATCGACGCCGGCAGCAAAGTTCTCGGCAGCGACCGGCCGGCGTGGGCCAGCGGCTTCGGACGGCTGCTGGATCACCCTGACGCCCGCATCACAGCACTGTCGGAGCACCACGCAACTGTCGAGTGGCCCGGTCCCGGCACTGCGCCCGCCATTGGGCACCGGCTGCGCGTCGTCCCCAACCATGTGTGCCTCGCAATGAACCTGGTGGACGACGTCGCAGTGGTCAGCGGCGGCGCGCTTGTGGACCGCTGGATGGTGGCAGCCCGGGGCAAGAACAAGTAAGGGCACGGCCTTTGCTGGTGACGGAATCTTTTTTCGCCACATGTTGAAAAAAGATGACAGGGCAGAATTTCGCCGCTAACCTGAAATGACTGTGTCCCAGGACACAGTGTTGGGGACCCGCCATCAGACAGCCGACCGGCGTCAGGAACGTTCATGCCAGCAACCACGATCCGCCCCGCGGACCAGACCCTCACCTCCAGCGTGGCCACCTCCTTTGACCACTGGAGGCACCTCGTGGCGCAGTCCTTTGTGCCACTGGCCGCCGAAACGGACCGGCCCGAACAGTTCCGCGGCCGCATGCGCTCCAGAGTGCTGGACCGCACGTGCATCGTGGAGGTTTCGGCGTCGGGCCACAGCGTCCATCGCACACCGGCACTTCTGGCGCAGTCCGGCCAGCGCTATTTCAAGCTCAACCTCCAATTGGAGGGCACCGGACTCCTCATCCAGGACAACCGCGAGGCCGTGCTCCGCCCCGGCGACCTGGCCATCTATGACACGAACCGCCCGTACACGCTGGCGTTCGAAGAGCAGGCCCGGATGATGGTGGTCATGTTCCCGCACGATTCGCTGTCGCTGCCGCCGGACTACGTGGGACAGCTGTCGGCAGTCCGCCTGGCCGGCGAAACGGGGCTGGCAAGCATTGTGGGACCATTCATCACGCAGCTCGCCGGCAACCTGGAGGCACTCAGCGGACCGAGCGGTTCCCGGCTGGCGGCCAACACCCTGGATCTCGTCTCCACCATGCTCCATTCGGAACTGGACCTGGCGGCGGACAGCATGAAGCCGCAGGCGCTGCTGGCGACGTCGATTCGTGACTACATTGAGGCGAACCTCGCTGATCCGCAGCTGTCGCCGGCCAGCATTGCCGCGGCGCACTTCATTTCCACCCGCCACCTGCACAACGTCTTCCACGAATCCGGCAGCACGGTTGCCAGCTGGATCCGGAGCCGCCGGCTGGAGCGGGTCCGCCGGGACCTCAGGGATCCGCTGCACTCGGGCACCTCCGTGGGAGCCGTGGCGGCACGATGGGGATTCCTGGACGCGGCGCATTTCAGCCGCACGTTCCGGGAAGCCTTCGGTGAATCGCCCAGCGACTGGCGGCGCGGCGCCTAGATCAGCCGGCGCCCAGGATCAGTCCGGAACGTGGATCAATCCGGCGTCTGGATCAGCCTGGCGTCTAGATTAGCCCCTGCGCGAGCATTGCGTCCGCCACTTTGACGAAGCCGCCGATGTTCGCACCCAGCACGTAGTTGCCGGGATCGCCATACTCGTCCGCGGTGGAGGCGCAGCGGTGGTGGATTCCCACCATGATGTCCGTCAGGCGCTCTTCCGTATGCTCGAAGGACCACGAGTCACGGCTCGCGTTCTGCTGCATCTCGAGCGCCGACGTGGCCACACCGCCTGCGTTGGCGGCCTTGCCGGGCGCAAACAGCACCCCCGCCTCCTGAAACACCGCCACGGCGTCGCGGGTGGAGGGCATGTTGGCGCCTTCACCGACGGCGAGCAGTCCGTTGCGGACCAGGCGGGCGGCAGCACCGCCGTCGAGCTCGTTCTGCGTGGCGCACGGCAGCGCCACAGTGGCGTCCACGTCCCAGACGGAACCGGCCTCCACGTACGAAACGCCGGAACGGCGCAGCGAATAGTCCTTGAGCCGTCCGCGTTCCACTTCCTTGACCTGGCGGAGGAGCCCGACGTCGATCCCGGACTCGTCCACGATGTACCCGGACGAATCGGAGCAGGCCACCACGGTGGCGCCGAGCGCCTGGGCCTTGGCGATGGCATTGATGGCAACGTTGCCGGAGCCCGAAACCACCACGCGCTGCCCGTCGAAGGACGAACCCCGCGTCTTGAGCATCTCCTCGGTGAAGATCACCGTGCCGAAGCCGGTGGCCTCCGGCCGGACCAGCGAACCTCCCCAGGAGATGCCCTTGCCGGTCAGGACTCCCGATTCGTAGCGGTTGGTGATGCGTTTGTACTGGCCGAAGAGGTAGCCGATTTCGCGGCCGCCCACGCCGATATCGCCGGCCGGCACGTCGGTGTACTCCCCGATGTGGCGGTAGAGCTCGGTCATGAACGACTGGCAGAACCGCATGACTTCGGCGTCGCTGCGGCCCCGGGGGTCGAAGTCGGAACCGCCCTTGCCGCCGCCGATGGGCATGCCGGTGAGCGCATTCTTGAAGATCTGTTCGAAGCCGAGGAATTTCACAATCCCGAGGTAAACGGAGGGGTGGAACCGGAGGCCGCCCTTGTAGGGGCCGAGCGCCGAATTGAACTCCACGCGGAAGCCGCGGTTGATCTGGACCCGGCCTGAATCATCGGTCCACGGCACCCGGAAGATAATCTGCCGCTCGGGTTCGCAAAGCCGTTCCAGAATGGCGGCTTCAAGGAATTCGGGGTGCCGGTCGTGGACCGGGCCAAGGCTTCCGAACACCTCGACCACCGCCTGATGGAACTCAGCCTCGCCCGGGTTCCGCGCCAGGACTGTGTCCCTGACCGCCTCCAGCCGTGCATCCATGAACTTCACTCCTCATTCTGCGCCTGCGGCGGGGCGGCGCCCGGGCGGCACCGCGCGCCGCTTTGCGCCCCAACTGCTGATCCGACGGATTGCGACCGGCCCGCCCGCGCGGGCACGCCGTTCGGTCGTTAGCATTCCGTATTGTGATACCAACATTTCAGAAAACGAAACTAACCGCCAGTCGGAGCCTGGGTGAGGCGAAGCTGCCGTGACCCACGTCTGCCTCCTCCTCTCGGGCGCCGCACTGCTGATCAACGGGCTCGCCACCCTCGGGGTCCTCCCCCGCCGGGACGCAGCCGTGCTGAGCCTGGCCATCGGCAGCCTCCAGCTGCTCCTGGGCATCGCTTACCTGGCCGTCACGTATTCAGGAACCTTTCGTGATGGCAGCCCAGCTCCGGACACCGGCGGCGGCAGCGTGCAACTGCTGCTTTCGGCGTCCGGCATGTTCCTGTTCGGCCTGACCTACGTTTATGTGGGACTGGATTTCCTGCTCGGGCTCGGGTCACGGGGCCTCGGCTGGTTCTGCGGCATGGTGGCCGGGTGCGGCCTCCTGCTCGCCGCGGCCTGGTTCCCCACGGACCCGCTGCTCGCGGTGCTGTGGCTCTGCTGGTCCTACCTGTGGATGCTGTTCTTCTTCTCGCTGGCACTGGGCCACAGCCGGCTGTTGCCGCTGATCGGCTGGTCCCTGGTTCTGGCCAGCCAGGCGACAGCAACGGTGCCGGCCTTTCTCGGGATCACCGGGCAGTGGCCCGGCGACCCGGCAATGACCGGCGGAGCCGCGGCGTGCCTCGCGCTGCTGCTGCTGCTCGCCGGCGGCATCGCCCGGTGGGACGGAGGGCGGGGCAGCCGACGGGGCGACGAACCGTCAGTCGGCGCGAACAGCAGCCTCATCGGAGAACGCGGGGTTTGAGGTGCGGCCACGCTTCTCCACTCCGTTTTCCGCCAGCACTCCGGCGATAAACAGCACGGGGACGGCAACCAGCAGCCCGACGGCTGTTTCGGCGTTCCCGCCGATCAGGGAGGTGAAGTTGCTGACCACAAGGTAGAGGACCCAGGCCAGCAGCAGCGCGGCAAGGGCCGGTGCGATGAGGGTCTGCCAGAGCTGTCCGGACACCCGTTCGCGGCGGAAAAATGCGACGACGGCGAGGGAGCAGAGCATGTACAGCACCAGCAGCGCCGCAACGGCGAGCCCGCTGAACCACGAGAAGAGCGTCAGCACAGGGTCCATTCCCAGCACCGCGAACGGCGCCACGAGCAGCACGGCGACAGTGGTCTGGACCCAAGCTGCGGATGCAGGGGCACGGTGCCTGTTGGTCCGCGCCAGGACAGCGGGCAGGGAACCTCGCAGCGCCAGCGAATGGAGGTAGCGGTTGATGCCGTTGTGGAAGGCGATGATGCCGGCCAGGAGGGACGTCACCAGGAGAATTCCTGCAGTCACGCCGGCCCAGGGGCCAAACAACTCGACAAGCGGCCCGATCACGAAGGAGGTCGCGTCTCCGGACTCCAGGGCGGCCCCGGCGGCATCGATGACGTGCGAGGGCCCGTAGAAGCTCACCAGCATCCAGGTGATGAAGGCGAAGAACACGGCGATGATGCCCACGGAGAGGTAGGTTGCGCGCGCCACCGTCCGGTGGGGATCCTTGGCCTCGGCAGAGTAGATGGCGGTTGACTCGAAGCCGAACATGGAGGCAACGGCGAACATGATGGCAACGCCGGGGGCGCCGGTTGCGATCGCCTCAGGGGAGAACGAGGCTGCCATGTCCAGGCCCTCAGGGCCTCCACCCTTCAACAGGACGGTGAATCCGAACAACAGCAGAATCGCCACTTCCAGGCCCACAAGGACTGCCAGGACGCGGGCGCCGAGTTCGATGTTCATCGAGCCAAGCACCTGCACGCCTGCCATGGTGACTACCGCGAGCAGCCACCAGGGAATGGTTACCCCGGCGGTACCCAGCAGGCCGGAGAAGGCCGCGCCGTAGAGTCCGTACATGGCAGCCTGCACCGTGCTGTACGCCAGAAGTGCCAGCCACGCAGCTCCAGTGCCTGTCTTTCTGCCGAAGGCGGCGGTGATGTAGGCGTAGAAGGCCCCATTGGCCTGCACCTTGCGGCTCATCGCCACGAACCCGACGGCGAAGATGACGATGACGATGCCAACGACGAGGTAAGCACCAGGTGCCCCGGCGCCATTGCCGAGAGCAGCCGCCAGGGGCGCTGCACCGACGATGCCGGTCAGCGGAGCCTGGGCTGAAAGTACGAAGAAGAGAATGCCCAGAACGCCGACGCTGCCCGCGCGGAGGGCGGTGGACTGCTCCTTGCACGGATTTGCTTCTGCAGTCCGGGACTCGGAATTTGAAATACTCATTGGATCCTTCTTAACGGTCATGAGCGCTGGAGAAGGGTGCCGGCTAAGGCCTCGCACCTTGAATTCCAGCTTGGCAGTCCCGGCTGCATAGGGCTTGTCTGGCAGCGATCAGTTGTTGTGCCTCAGCGCACTGGTCGTGACCTGCAGGGCCAAAATAGAACTGCCGGGGAGGTGTTGCGCTCCCCGGCAGTTCCTTACTCTCAGGCGTGGTTGCCCACCAGTCCGCGGCGGGACGGCAGCAGGGGCGCGAAGAACGCGGCGAGCTCCGCCGTCGCGGTCAGCGGCAGGACGTTCGCCACGTACTGGTCCGGGCGGACCACCACCACGACGCCGCCGCGGTCAAGGCCGCGCAGCTCGAAGATATCGGCCTTCGGGTCGGTGCCGTAGACCTTTTCGAGGTTGGTGAGCCTGAACGGCCCTACCTCCGGCTTGAACACGGCAGGGACTGCGTTGATGTCGATGCCCCTGTGGTCCTGCTGGTAGATGACCTTCACGTCGAACCAGGCATCGGTGTCGGCACCTTGCGGCTGGGCCGCCAGAGGGGACTCCGGCGAGTTCTCCAGCCACTTTGCGAAGTCAGTGGTCGGTGATGCGGCGCCGGCTTCGGCGGCGTCGGCGAACACGTAGATGCGCCAGCGGCCGTCGGCCGTTGCCTGGTGACCCAGGTGGAGTGGGTTGGTGTCGCAGACGCGCTGCACGGGAGCAGACTTGAAGCGCTTGCCGGTCGGGAAGCCCGTGGCCAGCCCGGCGTGCTTCGCCTCGGCGACGATCATCGACGGCGCGTACTCGGTCATGAAGCCGGCCGGGAACTCGGCGGTGCGCACGTAGAAGTCCTCGAGCTCGGAGGGGTCGTCGAACTCCTCGGGCTTCTTGGCCATCAAGGTGGACCATTCCTTGTCGAAGTCGATCAGGTTCTTCGCAACCACCTGGCGCTCCGCGGAGTACGTGGCGAGCAGCGACTCGGGGCTGCGGCCCTCAAGCACGTGGCCCAGCTTCCAGCCGATGTTGAAGCCATCCTGCATGGACACGTTCATGCCCTGGCCCGCCTTGGCGCTGTGCGTGTGGCAGGCGTCGCCGGTGATGAACACACGCGGCGTGCGGGTGGCCCGCTCGGCGGGCAGAACGTCGTCGAACCTGTCGGTGAGGCGGTGGCCCACCTCGTACACGCTGTGCCAGGCGACGTTGCGGACGTCGAGGGTGTACGGCTGCAGGATCTGGTTCGCGTGGGCGATGATCTGCTCGATGGTGGTCTTGCGGATGGCGCCGTTATCGTTCTCCGGCACGACGCCGAGGTCGACGTACATGCGGAACAGGTGGCCGCCCTCGCGCGGGATCAGCAGGATGCTGCCGCCGTCGTGGGATTGGATGGCACACTTGGTGCGGATGTCCGGGAAGTCGGTGGCTGCCAGGACATCCATGACGCCCCAGGCGTGGTTGGCCTGGTCTCCGGCGAGCGTGCAGCCGATGGATTCACGGACTCTGCTGCGGGCGCCGTCGGCACCCACCACATACTTGGCGCGCACGACGCGCTCCTGGTCTGCCAGCTCACCGGTTGTGTGGACCAGGGTGACGGTGACCGGGTATTCCCCTGCGTCCGCGACCTCGAGGCTGCGGAACTCGTAGCCATAGTCGGGGGTCATCCGCGTCGGCGAATAGGCCATGACCCGGGCGAAGTAATCCAGCACCCGGGCCTGGTTGACGATGAGGTGCGGGAACTCGCTGATGCCCATCTCGTCGTCCACCGCGCGGGCGGCACGGTAGATGTGCTTCGGGTTTTCCGGGCTCGGCTTCCAGAAGGCCATCTCGGTGATCCGGTAGGCCTCTGCGGTGATCTCCTCGGCAAAGCCGAAGGCCTGGAAGGTCTCTACGCTGCGGGCCTGGATGCCGTCGGCCTGGCCGATCGCCAGGCGTCCGCCGCGGCGCTCCACGATGCGTGTGGTGATGTCCGGGAACTGGGAGAGCTGGGCGGCTGCGAGCATGCCCGCGGGGCCGGAGCCAACGATGAGCACGTCGACTTCGTCGGGCAGCTCTTCGGGGCGGTTGATGCCGACGCCGGCGGCCGGCTGGATGCGCGGGTCACCGGAAACGTAACCGTGGTGGTGGAACTGCACGGGCTTTCCTCACTTCAATGTGTGGCTGGCTTTCGCCAAATCTCTTGTGTTCTATATCGGAACAGATGGTTCGATATTAGAAATCGTGGTTATGCTTCAGTACTGTACGTCACATATGAGCCGGGTTACAAGCGCCTTTCCCTTCCACCAAACGGGGGTTGACGCGGGGCCGGAAGCGGTCCAAGATGTTTCGTATACGATTTCGTACTTGATGAGGAGAACGCTTTGGAGCAGGTCAACGACGACACCCTGGCAGCAGCACGCAAGGTGATCGCGGTGCACATCAATTACCCCAGCCGTGCAGCCCAGCGCGGCCGGACGCCGGCGCAGCCCTCCTACTTCCTGAAGCCGTCGTCCTCACTGTCCCTGACCGGCACCGCCGTCGAACGTCCGGCCGGCTGCGAACTCCTCGGCTTCGAGGGCGAGATCGCCATCATCATCGGCAAGGCCGCCCGCCGCGTCGACGTCGAGGACGCCTGGGGCCACGTCGCTGCGGTGACTGCCAGCAACGACCTCGGCGTGTACGACCTGCGCTACGCGGACAAGGGATCCAACCTCCGCTCCAAGGGCGGCGACGGTTTCACCCCGGTGGGCCCGGCACTGATTCCGGCAGACGCCGTCGACCCCGCCAATCTCCGCATCCGCACCTGGCACAACGGCGAACTGGTCCAGGACGACACCACCGAAGACTTGCTCTTCCCTTTCGCCCGGCTCGTGGCGGACCTGTCCCAGCTCCTCACCCTCGAGGAGGGGGACATCATCCTCACCGGCACACCCGCCGGCGCCTCCGTCGCCGTACCCGGCGATGTACTGGAGGTGGAGGTCAGCACGGCCGACGGCGGGCTGAGCACCGGCCGCCTCACCACCACTGTTACGGAAGGCACGACGGCGTTCGCCGACTTTGGTGCCCGGCCCAAGGCCGATGACCTCCAGCGCGAAGAGGCCTACGGCTCGCGGGAGGCAGCTGGCCTTCCCGCTGCAGAATCCGCGCTGAGCCCGGAGTTGAAGGCGAAGCTGGAGAGCGTCTGCACCGCCACGCTGTCCTCCCAGCTGCGCAGGCGCGGCCTTAACAACGTCAGCATCGACGGCCTGACCGCCACCCGTCCGGAAAAGCGCGTGGTGGGCCTTGCCCGTACACTGCGCTACGTGCCCAACCGTGAGGACCTCTTCAAGACGCACGGTGGCGGTTTCAATGCCCAGAAACGCGCCATCGATTCGGTCAACGAGGGCGAGATCCTGGTTATGGAGGCCCGCGGCGAGAAGGGCACCGGAACCATCGGCGACATCCTGGCCCTGCGCGCCCAGGTCCGCGGCGCGGCGGCCATCATCACAGACGGCGGTGTCCGGGACTTCTCCGCCGTGGCCGCCATGGAACTGCCCACCTACTACTCCAATCCGCACCCCGCAGTGCTGGGCCGCCGCCACATCCCGTGGGACACGGACATCACCATCGCCTGCGGCGGCACCACCGTCCAGCCCGGGGACATCATCGTCGCCGACTCCGACGGGATCCTGGTGATCCCGCCGGCCCTGGCCGAGGAAGTCGCCAACGACTCCATCACCCAGGAACACGAAGAGGTTTTCATCGCCGAAATGGTCGAGCAGGGACACAGCGTGGACGGGCTCTACCCGCCCAACGCTGCATGGCGGGCGCGGTATGAGGAATGGAAAGCAGGCAAAGCCAATGACTGAAACAGCCACTGCCACCGCCGGCTCTGATGACAGCATCACTGAGGGCACCGCCGGCAGCAAGTCCGAGCAGGCCTACCAGGCCATCAAGGCGCGGATCGTGGAAGGCACCTATACCCCCGGCTACCGGCTGGTCCTGGCCGCCATTGCCAAGGACCTCGGATTCAGCGTGGTCCCGGTCCGGGAAGCGATCCGCCGACTCGAGGCCGAGGGCCTGGTGAAGTTCGAACGCAACGTCGGGGCCACGGTGGCGGGTATCGACCCCACCGAGTACCTCTACACGATGCAGACCCTGAGCATCGTCGAGGGTGCGGCCACCGCGCTGTCCGCGCCGCTGGTCGGCGAAGCGGACATTGCCCGGGCCCGCGCCGTGAACGCCGAGATGCGCGAGTGCCTGAAGCACTTCGATCCCGTCCGTTTCACCCGGCTCAACCAGGACTTCCACAGCGTCCTGTTCGAGCACTGCCCCAACCCGCACATCCTGGACCTGGTCCACCGCGGCTGGAACCGGCTGGCATCACTGCGGTCCTCAACCTTCCGCTTTGTTCCCGGCCGCGCCCACGAGTCCGTGGACGAACACGAGGCCCTCCTGAAGCTCATTGAAACCGGCGCCGACGCCGACACCATCGAAAAAGCAGCACGGCTCCACCGCAGCGCCACCCTGGACGCCTACCTCTCCCAAACTCACCCCACTCCTTAAGACCGCACAGTTAGGACTTCAACGATGACGACCCCTGTAGAAACAGCAGCCAAGCACTACGTTCCCGAGAACCTGCCCACCCACATCCAGCACTTCATCAACGGCAAGTTCGTTGACTCGGTGGGCGGGGCGACGTTCGATGTCCTGGACCCGGTTTCCAACCGAAACTACGCCACTGCCGCGGCAGGCCAGAAGGAAGACATCGAGCTCGCCGTCGCCGCGGCCCGCGAAGCGTTTGTTAGCGGCCCCTGGCCGAAGATGAAACCCCGCGAACGCGCCCGCGTCCTGAACAAGATCGCCGACGCCGTCGAAGCCCAGGAGGCCCGGCTCGCCGAGCTGGAGACCTTCGACACCGGGCTGCCCATCACGCAGGCCAAGGGCCAGGCGCTGCGTGCGGCGGAGAACTTCCGCTTCTTCGCGGACCTGATCGTGGCCCAGTTCGACGACGCGATGAAGGTCCCCGGCTCCCAGATCAACTACGTGAACCGCAAGCCGATCGGCGTCGCCGGGCTCATCACCCCGTGGAACACCCCGTTCATGCTCGAATCCTGGAAGCTGGCCCCCGCCCTGGCCACCGGCAACACCGTGGTCCTCAAGCCGGCCGAATTCACCCCGCTCTCGGCCTCGCTGTGGGCCACCATCTTCAAGGAGGCCGGACTGCCCGACGGCGTGTTCAACCTGGTCAACGGCCTGGGCGAGGAAGCCGGCGATGCCCTGGTCAAGCACCCTGACGTCCCGCTGATCTCCTTCACCGGCGAGACCACCACGGGCCAGACCATCTTCCGCAACGCCGCCGCCAACCTCAAGGGCCTCTCGATGGAGCTCGGCGGCAAGTCCCCGTGCGTCGTGTTCGCCGACGCCGACCTCGACGCCGCCATCGACTCCGCCCTGTTCGGGGTCTTCTCGCTCAACGGCGAACGCTGCACGGCCGGCTCCCGCATCCTGGTGGAACGCGCCATCTACGACGAGTTCTGCGAGAAGTACGCCGCCCGTGCAAAGAACATCGTGGTCGGCGACCCGCACGATCCCAAGACCCAGGTGGGCGCCCTGGTGCACCCGGAGCACTACGAAAAGGTGGCTTCCTACGTGGAGATCGGCAAGTCCGAGGGCCGGCTGCTTGCCGGCGGCGGGCGGCCCGAGGGCCTGACGGAGGGCAACTACATCGCCCCCACTGTCTTCGCCGATGTGTCCCCCGACGCCCGGATCTTCCAGGAGGAGATCTTCGGTCCCGTCGTCGCCATTACCCCGTTTGAGAACGACGACGAAGCCCTCGCCCTGGCGAACAACACCAAGTACGGCCTGGCGGCCTACATCTGGACCCAGAACCTCACCCGGGCACACAACTTCTCCCAGAACGTGGAGGCCGGCATGGTGTGGCTGAACAGCCACAACGTCCGCGACCTGCGCACCCCGTTCGGCGGCGTCAAGGCCTCCGGCCTGGGCCATGAGGGCGGCTACCGCTCCATCGATTTCTACACCGACCAGCAAGCCGTCCACATCACGCTCGGCTCAGTCCACACCCCCAAATTCGGCAGCATCGAAGCCTCCGCTGCCAACGAGGGCTAAGAACTACTCCCCCTTACCTGCTCAAAGAAGAGAGACCATCATGACCAACTTCGTTCCCACCCCCACCGTCCCGGCACCGGACATCGTCCGCTGCGCCTACATGGAGATCGTGGTCACGGACCTCGCCAAGTCCCGTGAGTTCTACGTCGGCGTCCTGGGCCTGCACGTCACCGAAGAGGACGAGAACACCATCTACCTCCGCTCCCTGGAGGAGTTCATCCACCACAACCTGGTGCTCCGCCAGGGACCCATCGCCGCCGTCGCAGCCTTCGCCTACCGGGTGAAGTCCCCCGCCGAAGTGGACGCCGCCGAGGCCTACTACAAGGAACTGGGCTGCCGCACCGAACGCCGCAAGGAAGGCTTCACCAAGGGCATCGGCGATTCCGTCCGCGTCGAGGACCCGCTGGGCTTCCCCTACGAGTTCTTCTACGAGACCGAGCACGTCGAGCGCCTCACCCAGCGGTACGACCTCTACTCCGCCGGTGAACTGGTGCGCCTGGACCACTTCAACCAGGTCACCCCCGACGTTCCCCGCGGCCGCAAGTACCTGGAGGACCTGGGCTTCCGCGTCTCCGAAGACATCAAGGACTCCGACGGCGTCACCTACGCCGCCTGGATGCACCGCAAGCAGACCGTCCACGACACAGCCCTCACCGGCGGCAACGGCCCGCGCATGCACCACGTCGCCTTCGCCACCCACGAAAAGCACAACATCATCCAGATCTGCGACAAGATGGGCGCCCTGCGCATCAGCGACCGGATCGAACGCGGCCCCGGCCGGCACGGCGTCTCCAACGCCTTCTACCTCTACATCCTGGACCCGGACGGCCACCGCATCGAGATCTACACCCAGGACTACTACACCGGCGACCCGGACAACCCCACCATCACCTGGGACGTCCACGACAACCAGCGCCGCGACTGGTGGGGCAACCCCGTCGTCCCGTCCTGGTACACCGAAGCCTCCTTGGTCCTGGACCTCGACGGCAACCCGCAGCCGGTCATCGAACGCGAGGAAAAGAGCGAAATGGCCGTGACCGTCGGCGCCGACGGCTTCTCCTACACCCGCAAAGAGGGGTCCTCCGAAGACGACCGGACGGGCTTCAAGCTCGGAGCCCAGGTCTAAACCATGCTGGACGCGAAGACGATCGAGGCCATCGCGGACGAGCTGGTGGAAGCCGGCCGGACCCGTACCCCTGTGCCCCGCCTGACGGCCCGGTACCCGGAGATGACGGTGGAGGACTCCTACGCAGTGCAGCAGCTGTGGCGGCGCCGCAACGAGGACGCCGGCCGGACCCTGGTGGGGCGCAAGATCGGCCTCACGTCCAAGGCCATGCAGGCCGCCACCGGCATCACCGAACCGGACTACGGTGCCATCTTCGATGACATGGTCCTGGAAACCGGCTGCTCCGTTCAATGGGACCAGTACACCCATCCCCGGGTGGAGGTGGAACTGGCATTCGTCCTCAAGGACGGGCTCAAGGGCCCGGGCTGCACCATCTTCGACGTCCTGAACGCCACCGACTACGTGGTTCCGGCCCTGGAAATCCTCGATTCGCGGATCGAGATGGAGGGCCGGACCATCGTGGACACCATCTCCGACAACGCAGCCATGGGCGCCATGGTGGTGGGCGGCCGCCCGGTGAAACCGGACGCCGTAGACCTCCGCTGGGTCTCAGCGATCCTCTACAAGAACCAGACCGTGGAGGAAACCGGCGTCGCCGCCGGCGTCCTGGACCACCCGGCCAACGGGGTGCACTGGCTGGCCAACAAGCTCGCCGTGCACGGGGACAGCATGAAGGCCGGCGACATCATCCTCGCCGGCTCCTTCACCCGCCCGCTCTGGGTATACAAGGGCGACACCGTCCACGCCGACTACGGACCCCTCGGGAGCGTCACATGCCGCTTCGAGTAGAAGACACCTTCCGGTCTGCTTTGGTGGCGGCGGACCGGCCGCTCGCGGGGATGTGGGTGTGCTCCGGCAGCCCGCTCATTGCCGAACTCTGTGCCGGGTCCGGCCTGGACTGGCTCCTGGTGGATGCCGAGCACAGCCCCAACGGCCTCGAATCCCTCCTCGCCCAGCTGCAGGCCACCCACGGCTACCCGGTCCACACCCTGGTCCGGCCACCGGTGAACGACACCGTCCTCATCAAGCAGTACCTGGACCTGGGCGTGCAGAACCTCCTGGTTCCGATGGTCAACTCCGTGGCCGAGGCCGAGGCCGCGGTGGCTGCCACCCGCTACCCGCCGCACGGGGTCCGCGGCGTCGGCTCGGCCCTGGCCCGCGCGGCCCGCTGGAACCGGGTCCCGGACTACCTGGCCCGGGCAGCGGACACAATCAGCGTCAACGTCCAGATCGAGTCGACCGCTGCCGTGGAGGCGGTGGAGGACATCCTGAAGGTCGACGGCGTCGACGCCATCTTCGTGGGCCCCTCCGACCTCGCCGCCTCCATGGGGCTGCTGGGACAGCAGGAACACCCCGAGGTGCGCGCCGCCGTCGAGCACTGCCTGGCCGCCGCACAAGCGGCCGGCAAACCCGCCGGCGTGAACGCCTTCAACCCGGACACCGCCCGCCACTACCTCGCCAACGGTGCCTCGTTTGTACTGGTGGGCGCCGACGTCGCCCTGCTCGCCCGCGGCTCCGAAGCACTCGCCGCCAAGTACATCCCGGCCGCAGACGGCGACGCCCCGGCCAGCTACTAGGTCAAATCCCCGCTGGTTGAGCCTGTCGAAACCCACACACCTTGCCAAGGAGACTCCCGCATGACCACTTCGCTCTCCCCTGCCCTCTCGCCGGCCTCCGTCTCTCCCGAGCGCGAAGCCGCACTGCTCGCGTCCGTGCCCACCGGCCTGCTCATCAACGGCCAGTGGCGGGACGCGTCCGACGGCGGCACGTTTGACGTGCACGACCCCGCCACCGGGCAGGTGCTCGCCACCCTCGCCTCGGCAACCAGCGAGGACGCCCTCGACGCTTTGGACGCCGCCGACGCCGCCCAGGCCTCCTGGGCGCGGACCGCACCCAGGGTTCGGGCCGAGATCCTGCGCCGCGCCTTCGACCTGGTGACGGAGCGGTCCGGAGACTTCGCGCTGCTGATGACCCTGGAAATGGGCAAGCCGCTGGCCGAGGCCCGCGGAGAAGTCACCTACGGGGCCGAGTTCCTGCGCTGGTTCTCCGAGGAAACCGTCCGCGACTACGGCCGCTACCTCACCACCCCCGAAGGCAAGAACAAGATCCTGGTCCAGCACAAACCCGTCGGGCCCTGCCTGCTGATCACACCGTGGAACTTCCCGCTGGCCATGGCCACCCGCAAAGTCGCCCCCGCCGTCGCGGCCGGCTGCACGATGGTTCTGAAACCGGCGAAACTCACCCCGCTCACCGCCCGGTACTTCGCGCAGACCATGATGGAAGCCGGCCTCCCGGCCGGCGTCCTCAACGTCGTCGCCTCCTCCAGCGCCTCCGGCATCTCCGGGCCGCTGCTGGCCGACCCACGCCTGCGCAAAATCTCCTTCACCGGCTCCACCCCTGTCGGCAAACGCCTCATGGCCGACGCCGCCCAGAACGTCCTGCGGACCTCCATGGAACTCGGCGGGAACGCCCCGTTCATCGTGTTCGAGGACGCCGACCTCGACGCCGCCGTCGAAGGTGCCATGGCCGCCAAGATGCGGAACATGGGCGAGGCCTGCACCGCAGCGAACCGGTTCCTCGTCCACGAATCAGTGGCACAGGAATTCACCCGGAGGTTCGCTGCTGCGATGGGCGCCCTGGCCACCGGCCGCGGCACTGAACCCGCCACCCAGGTCGGTCCGCTGATTGACGCCGGCGCACGGGACGACGTCCACGCCCTCGTGACCGCCGCCGTCGACGCCGGAGCCACCGCCGTCACCGGCGGATCCCCCGTGGACGGCCCCGGCTACTTCTACCAGCCCACCGTCCTCGCCAACGTCCCCAACAACGCAGCGATCCTGGGCCAGGAAATCTTCGGCCCCGTCGCCCCCGTCACCACCTTCACCACCGAGGAAGACGCCATCAAACTGGCCAACGCCTCCGAGTACGGCCTCGCCTCCTACCTCTACAGCCGCGACTTCAACCGTCTCCTGCGCGTGGCCGAGCAGATCGAATTCGGCATGGTCGGTTTCAATGCCGGCGTCATCTCCAACGCCGCGGCGCCGTTCGGCGGCGTCAAGCAATCAGGACTCGGCCGCGAAGGCGGCTCGGAGGGCATCGCCGAATACACCACCACCCAGTACATCGGCATCGCCGACCCCTACACGAACTGACGCAACGACGGATCCACACAACGCCGCACACACAATGACGTGTCCCGACAGCAAGGAAAAACATTGAGCACTTCCCAGCACGGGCAGCGCAGCTCGGCAACGGACCGCCGCGTAGCGTTCGCCACCATCATCGGAACCACCATCGAGTGGTACGACTTCTTCATCTACGCCAACGCCGCGGGCCTGGTGTTCGCGAAGCTGTTTTTCGAACCGGCCGGCGACAATATCGGGATCCTGATCTCCTTCGCCTCGGTGGGA
Source organism: Arthrobacter sp. CMU6 (assembly GCF_059090205.1). Lineage (NCBI taxonomy): Bacteria > Bacillati > Actinomycetota > Actinomycetes > Micrococcales > Micrococcaceae > Arthrobacter > Arthrobacter sp. CMU6. Next base: position 1,673 of record NZ_JBNHFL010000045.1, on the reverse strand, counting down.
CTCAGCTTCCTGTTCCGTCCGCTGGGCGCGTTCCTGGCCGGACACTTCGGGGACCGCCTGGGCCGCCGCGCCATGCTGGTCATCACGCTGATCATGATGGGGGCGGCCACTACCCTCATCGGCGTGCTGCCGACTTTCGAGACGGCCGGTGTCGTGGCGCCCATCCTGCTGCTGATTCTGCGCATCCTGCAGGGCGTTTCGGCCGGCGGCGAATGGGGCGGTGCCGTCCTCATGGCGGTCGAACACGCGCCCCGCGGCAGACGCGGCCTGTTCGGTGCCTTTCCCCAGCTCGGCGTTCCGCTCGGCATGCTGCTGGCCTCCGGCGTCCTGGCCCTGATGTCCGGTGTGGTCTCCCCCGGTGCGGCCTTTGTGCAGTGGGGCTGGCGTATTCCATTCCTGCTCAGCTTCGTCCTGATCGTCGTCGGCTTCATGGTCCGGCGCAGCGTGGAGGAAAGCCCGGTTTTCGAGGAGATCGCCCAAAAGAAGCAGCAGACCCGCGTCCCGGTTGTCGAACTTTTCAGGAAGCACTGGCTGCTTGTCGTCATCGCGGCCCTGGTCTTCGCCGGCAACAATGCCGCCGGCTACATGACCACCGGCGGCTACATCCTCAGCTATGCCGCCAATCCCGCCGGACTGGCCATGGACCGCACGGAAGTGCTCGTCGCAGTGACCGGCTCCGCTGCCCTGTGGTTCATCTTCACGCTGGTCTCCGGCTACCTGGCCGACAGCATTGGCCGCAAGAAGACCTACCTCATCGGCTACGGCTGCCTCATCGTCACGGTGTTCCCGCTGTTCTGGCTGGTGAACACCGGCAACATCTGGGCGCTGTTCCTTGGCCTTGCACTGTTCACAGTTGGACTCGGCCTGACCTACGGCCCGCAGGCAGCCCTCTACAGCGAACTGTTCCCCGCCTCGGTCAGGTTTTCCGGCGTCGCGATTTCCTACGCGCTCGGCGCCATCATCGGCGGCGCGTTCGCTCCGATGATCGCCACCGCCCTGGTCCAGGCCACCGGAACAACAGCCTCCGTGTCCGTCTACCTGCTCATTGTGGCTCTCGTTTCGGCGGCCGCTGTCCTGGTGATCCGGGAACGCAAGGGGATCGACCTGGGCATCAACAACCAGGCCGAGCAGGAGGTCGGTGCCACTGTCTTCGACCGGCGCCGGGCGGATTCGGCCGACACGGCAAAGACGCCCGCCGGAGTGTAACCCTGCCTCCACACCGACACGCAGCACTGGCCGGAGCGGACCTTTTTTGGTTCGCTCCGGCCAGCCGGCTTTGCCCGGGCGTCATCAGTTCGCGCACGCAGGTCAGCCAGTCAGTTCGCCCCAAGTCAAGGGTTCTGCACCCAAAGACAAGCCAGCGGCCCCGCCCGCGGACAACACTTGGGTATGCCCGCCTCGCCGCCCGGCTGAGCGCACTTTCCTACTCGAAGTGGAGTACCTCTTGGAAACTTACGATTCACTGCTTGCGAGCATTACCGCCACGCCCGGCGAGAACAGCCGGACCATTTTCGATCCCGCTACCGGCGGTGTGGTGGGCGAGGCGCCGGTCCACACCGTTGCGGACCTCGAACGCGCGGTAGCCGCCGCCCGGGCCGCCCAGCCAGGGTGGGCCGCGCTGGGCCACGACGCCCGGTCCGCCGCGCTGCTCAAGGCCGCTGACGCCGTCGAAC
>NZ_JBNHFL010000044.1:0-29679 GCF_059090205.1 Arthrobacter sp. CMU6 | reverse complement strand
TCGCCTCCGAGTCCCGCGGCTACACCGCAACCAAGCACCAGCGCGAAGTCGGCACCGGCTACTTCGACGACATCTCCACCGCGCTCAACCCGAACGCATCCACCCTCGCCCTGGTGGGATCCACCGAAGAGGGCCAGTTCCACTAAATCTTTCCCGGGTAAATAGCACTAAGTGTCGTTTTGGAGGCTCAGAACGACACCTACTGCTACCCAGTTGGGCATTGCGCAAGGAGCAATTGACATGAACACCTTCACCGAAAGCTTCACCATCAACGGCATTACGTTGACCGCCCAGCCTGTGTGCCGGCAGAACGAGGTGCTGACTCCGGATGCGCTGGACTTCGTCGCGAAACTGCACCGGGCCACTGCCGACCGGCGGCACGAGCTGCTGCGGGCCCGCCGGACCCGGCATGCCGAAATCGCCGCAGGCGCCGATCCCCGGTTCCTGCGCGAAACCGAGCACATCCGCAATGACCCGTCGTGGCGGGTCGCTCCGCCGGCCCCCGGGCTGGAGGACCGCCGGGTGGAAATCACCGGTCCGGTGGACCGCAAGATGACCATTAACGCCCTGAACTCCGGCGCCAAGGTGTGGCTGGCGGACATGGAGGACTCCTCCACCCCCACCTGGCGGAACGTCATCCAGGGCCAGCTGAATCTCACGGACGCACTGGAGCGCCGGATCGATTTCACCACCCCCGAGGGTAAGGAATACAAGCTCAAGGCCGCCGGGGACCTGCCGACCATCGTGGTCCGTCCCCGCGGCTGGCACCTGCCCGAAAAGCACATGACCATCGACGGCACACCGATCGCCGGCGGCATCGTCGACTTCGGCCTGTTCTTCTTCCACAACGCCCGCCGGCTCCTGGCCCAGGGCAAAGGGCCGTACTTCTACCTGCCCAAGATCGAAAACCACCTCGAAGCCCGGCTCTGGAACGACATCTTCATCCAGGCCCAGGACCTGCTCGGCATCCCGCAAGGCACCATCCGCGCCACCGTGCTGATCGAAACCATCACCGCAGCCTTCGAAATGGAGGAAATCCTCTACGAACTGCGCGACCACGCCTCCGGCTTGAACGCCGGCCGCTGGGACTACATCTTCTCCCTCATCAAGAACTTCCGCACCCGCGGCCCGCGCTTCGTCCTGCCGGACCGCGGCCAGGTCACCATGACGGCCCCGTTCATGCGCGCCTACACCGAACAGCTGGTCCGGGCCTGCCACAAGCGCGGCGCCATGGCCATCGGCGGCATGGCAGCCGCTGTGCCAAACCGCAAAGACCCCGACGCGAACACCAACGCCTTCGAGAAGGTGCGTGCGGATAAGACCCGTGAGGCCAACGACGGCTTCGACGGATCCTGGGTGGCCCACCCCGACCTCGTGCCCGTCTGCCGCGAAGTGTTCGACTCGATCCTGGGCGAAAAGCCCAACCAGCTGGACCGCACCCGCGAGGACGTCACCCCCGACGACCGGGCCTTGATCAACATCGCCTCCCTGCTTGGAACCATCACCGAACAAGGCATCCGCAACAACATCGAAGTCGGCATCCGCTACATCGAATCCTGGCTCCGCGGCAACGGCGCCGTCGCCATCCACAACCTCATGGAAGACGCCGCCACCGCCGAAATCGCCCGCTCCCAGCTCTGGCAATGGATCTCGGCGCAGGCCATCACCGACCACGGCCGGATTGTCAGCCATGAATGGGTTAACGAGCTGGTCGACAAGGAGTTTGGCGCCCTGAAGCGTCTTGACGGCGACCGGTTCGAAGACGCCCGCGACATCTTCGAAGAAGTCACCCTGGGCCACGACTTCCCGTCCTTCCTGACCCTCCCCGCTTACGCCCGCTACCTCACTGATGCGCATGAAGTGCCGGCCCCGGACCTGGTCGACTTGGCGTAATAGAACGTCGGCCAGCCTCGCATCCAACGCAACAGGAACCCCGAAATTCGGGGGCAGGGCCAGCCGCGACACGGTTATGTGTGCTTTGCATGCACCATCACCGGCCCTGTTCTGTGTACCGCTCAAAGAGAGCGGTACACAGGACAGCAAAGCCAGGCCCTACTCTGAACCCCCAACAGTTCGCCGCGATCTAGTGCCCGGCGTTTGTCACAGCGACTCAATTCATTCACCGGTAGGTCCGAGGCAAGTTCCACTGTTCCCATAGGGTCGGCGGTTCGGAAAACTCAATGATTGCCGTATTAAAAGGTGATCTTCAATATTTTCGCGCATAAGGTGTAAACCAATAGAAAGACCGCCATGCCAAGAATGCTTATAATTGGTCCTCCCGGTTCTGGGAAAGGCACGCAGGCCGAACAGCTATCACAGCACCTAGGAATAGTGCCAATATCAACCGGAGAAATATTCCGCTCCAACATAGGCGCCAAAACCGCTTTAGGTCGCAAAGCAAAGAAGCATGTGGATAAAGGGGACTTCGTCCCGGATGAAATCACCAACGAAATGGTGATGGAGCGCCTGCGCAGAACAGACTCTCAGCAGGGTTTCTTACTTGATGGATACCCACGCACCATGGAGCAAGTAGACACATTTGACGCGTTCCTTGCCAAGTCTGGTTGCAGTCTTAACATGGCAATCGAACTTCAGGTCAACGCCGAAGAACTTGTCCAGCGTCTAGTGGAGAGAGGAAAACAGTCGAACCGCAGCGACGACAATGAGTCGGTTATCCGGCGTCGGATCAGACTTTACGAGGAACAAACTCGGCCTATAATTTCGACATACGCTGATCGCAATATACTACTCCAGATCAACGGAATTGGAGGGCCTCGAGAAGTCACCGAACGGGTGTTGAGTGCAATGGAGGAATTCCTTTCCGCTTCAGGACAGATAAAAACCAAGAGTTGATCGTAGCTTCGGGGACCATTCTCTTCTTGGGGGCAGTTCCTGGCACACGCCAGTAGCTGTTTTGAAACCGCGCTGGGCCAGTCAGGTTGCTGGACGGGCTGACGAGCAACGCGGGTCCTTCGCCTTGTAATTCAGCTTGAATCCCAAACCGCAGCGCCTCAGGACAGGAGGTGGCCAGCATTCTTCGGGTGCCAGACGCATTCGAGGGCACCTGCTCAACCCGTGTTGGCTAGACCTTGGCCTTTGACGGACGCAGTCTTCAGCAAGCCTGTGAAGATCCACGATTCAAAGGCCGCACGAATGCAAAGGCCGCACGACGCGATACTCCAAGGCAATCGGGTCTACAGGGGCGGCGGCCCAGGACCCGTTAGGCAGTTGTTGTTGCGAGGCTGCGGGAGGAGTCCCCCGCGGCGCTGCCCAACAGGTCCGGCGAAAGCGTGGCAAGGTAGTGCTCTGCGTCAAGGGCGGCTACGGCCCCCGATGCGGCCGCGGTGACTGCCTGGCGGTAGGTCGGGTCGGTGACGTCACCGGCTGCGAAGACCCCAGGAAGGGCTGTCCGGGAGCTGCGGTCTTCAACGGCGATCGTACCCTCGGGCGTCAGATCAAGTTGCCCGTGGATCAAATGCACTCGGGGGTCGTTCCCGACCGCAATAAACAGGCCCCGTACCGCCAGATTTTGTTGCCCGCCGGTACCGGTATCACGGACTGTGACGCTTTCCACTTGATCCTCGCCGTTAATCGACACGACTTCGGAGTTCCAGACAAATTCGATCTTGTCGTTAGCGAAAGCGCGGTCCTGCATGATCTTGGATGCCCGCAGGCTGCCACGCCTGTGAACCAGGTAGACCTTCTCAGCGAAGCGGGTGAGGAACATCGCCTCCTCAAGGGCTGAGTCCCCGCCGCCGACGACAGCAATCGTTCGATCGCGGAAAAAGAAGCCATCGCACGTGGCGCACCACGAAACTCCTCGACCCGACAGACGGTCCTCATCAGCCAATCCGAGTTTCCGATAGGCGGAACCCGTGGCAAAGACAATACTCAGTGCTTCGTGGACCGCACCTGACCCGAGGGTGACGCTCTTCACCGGACCGGCCAAATCAACGCTTGTGACGTCCTCATAGAGGACGTCGGTGCCGAACCTTTCCGCTTGGGCCTGCATCTTTGCCATCAGATCCGGACCCATGATCCCTTCGGGAAATCCGGGGAAGTTCTCCACCTCAGTGGTGTTCATCAGATCACCGCCGGCCTCCACGGACGATGCGATGAGAAGCGGGCGCATATTGGCGCGTGCTGCGTAGACGGCCGCGGTATAGCCCGCCGGGCCCGAGCCGATGATTACGATCTGCCTCAAATTTGTTCTCCTTATCTGCATACAGCGCCAGAGGGGCTGTCATTCGTCTAACGCTGCGGGTCCGGGACTTTCCCACTCGATGTCCCCAGCTGGCCAATTAGCGAGGACGTGTTGAGGCCTCCGCCATGCACTTTTCCTTGCTTTGCCTTCGTCGGCAGCCCTTGAACGGGGCCCGTGGACCCCGGTGCCCCGCCATCACACCTCTCTGGTGAAGACCGATCGAGAGTTGTCTGATTGCCGTCGCAGTGAGTGGCTGAGGCGCAGGGCGACCCAGCCACTCAGGCTCTAACCAAGTCTGAAATGCGGTCAGAGCTGGGCCGGTGAAGCCGCGAGTTTGGCGTGGACTTCGGCCATGTCGAGCGCGGCGATGGCCTCGACGATGTTGCCCAGTTGGGGTTCGCTGAGAACGCCTGAATGGGAGAACACCAGGACGTTCTCGCGGAAGCCCATGATGGTGGGAATTGAAGTGATTCCCACGGCTCCAGAGAGTTCCCGTTCGGCCTCTGTATCTACCTTCACGAAAGCGACGTCGTCATACTTTTCCGAGACCTTCTCGAAGATCGGGCCGAATTGGCGGCAGGGTCCGCACCAAGCTGCCCAAAAATCCACGAGAACAATGTCGTTGCCCTCGATCGTCGCGGTGAATTGTTCTCCAGTGATGTTGGTCGTCGCCATGATGTTCCTTCCATTGAAAATGTAGGCCCTGGTCGGGCGCGGCCGGTGTTAGCCGAGGCGGGTAATGACGGGGACGGGGTTGGCCAGAGTGTCGCGGATCGGTGAGCTCGCTTCAAGTGCGCCGATCAGGTCTTCCAGGTCCTCGCGGGACGTGCCGGGGCTGTCGATTTGGACGTCCACAGTGATCTGCTGGGCACCCTTGCGGACGCTGTCGTCAATTCCGAGGAAGCCGCTGAGATCGATGTCGAAGCCCAGGGTCAGTGCGACGTGCTCGAGCGGGATGTTCCGGGCTGCAGCCAGGGAAGCCAGCGTGACCATGTAGCAGCCGGCCAGGGCTTTGAGAATGTATTCAGCTGGACTGACAGCAGTGTCGGTACCAAGCAGGGAGACCGGCTCATCGCTGTGCAGCGTGAACTTACCGCGGCGCGATTCGTCGGCGATGCCTGCCTGGGTCAGGGGTCCGGTGATGGTCTCGGCGGTGAGCCCCCCGGCAGACTCGCTGAGCATACTGAAGCTGACCTTGCCAAGCTCACGCTGCTCTGTGACGGCTGCCACTGTCGCTTCGATGGCCGCGAGGTCAGCAAAAGCCTCTGTGCGCAGGGTGTTCATTTCGGTCATAGTGTTTCCTTTCATTTGTATGTTGATGTTGTCCATCAGGCCTTCCACAGCTGAGGCGCGTTGCCGGTCAGCCTCTCGAGGAACGCCTTCTTAAGAGAAAGATTCCTGGTAGAAGGGGTAGTCGGTGTAGCCCTTGGCGCCTGTGGCGCCTTCGCCGTAGAACGTGGATGGATCCGGTTCATTGAGTGGAAGACCGTCCTTCCAGCGGAGGGCAAGGTCGGGGTTGGCGATGGCGGGCCGGCCAACGACAACGGCATCTGCATGCCCGTCAGCGACAAGGGAGACTGCCTCGTCACGGGTGGTGACGACGCCGAAGCCGCTGTTGACCAGGAAAGGCCCGCCGAACCGCTCACGGAGATCCTGGACAAAGTCACCTGACGGGTCGTGGTGGAGCAGGCTCAGGTACGCGAGCTTGAGCGGAGCGATGCTGTCCACGAGCACCTGGTAGGTGGCGCGCGCAGTGGCGTTGTTGGCTTCGTCCATGTCGTGCTGTTCGTTTTCGGGGGAAATACGGATACCGACGCGCTGGGCCCCTACCGCTGCTGCTACCGCTTCTACGGTCTCGACCACGAAACGGGCATGGTTTTCCGGGGTGCCGCCGTAGCTGTCGGTGCGGACATTGGTGCTGGGAGACAGGAATTCGTGCAGGAGGAACCCGTTGCCGGCGTGCAGTTCAACGCCGTCGAACCCGGCTTCGATGGCGTTGAGTGAGGCAGTGACGGTCTCCTGGATCACTGCGGGCAGCTCCTCGATGGTGAGGGCGTGCGGGACCGGGTACGGCTTCTTGCCCTCCGGCGTCCGGGCTTCACCTGCCATAGCGAGGGCACTGGGCGCTACGATGCGGTGGCCGCCCGTGATGTCCTCATGGGAGACCCTGCCAGCGTGCATGATCTGGGCGAAGATCCGGCCACCTTCGGCATGAACTGCGTCGGTGACTTTTTTCCAGCCGGAAATTTGGTCTGTGGTGTGGAGTCCGGGCTGGCCAGGCCAGGAGCGTCCCGCGAGGCCCGGGTAGGTGGCCTCGCTCACGATCAGGCCCAGGGAAGCCCGCTGGCGGTAGTGTTCAGCCATCAGCGGGCCGGGGATACCTTCGTCTCCGGAGCGTGTGCGGGTCAACGGGGCCATCACCAACCGGTTGGGCAGCTCAAGCTCGCCGAGGGTCATAGGGGAAAACAGCATGTATTTTGCCTTTCAAAAGCGCGCGGTGGAGTGTGGTAGTCACTAGATGGCCGACCTGGGGGCACCAGTTATGCCCCCACGTCTTCGCACCCTTGTGCCTGAACCGTTGGTATTCGGCGGAGCCTAGGAAACTCCAGCCGCAGCGTGCGTGTGTGCTGCTGCCGCGGCATTCGGTGCACCTTCGAAGAACTTCATTGCCATGAAGCCATGGGCGAAACTGCCGCCCGCCCGCAGTACTGAAGCGATCATGACGGTTTCTGCAAGTTCCTCTTCGGTGGCACCTTCGGCCTTGGCGGCCTTGACGTGCGCTTCAATGCAGTACGCACACTGTGTGGTGAGGGCCACGGCGACTGCCATGAGTTCGGTGTTCTTGCGCGAGATGACCTTGCCGGCGCCGTTCAGCACCTCCTGGTCGAATGCCAGGAACGATTTCACGGCGTCAGGGGCAGCGTTCCTGAGGTTGCGGAGGTAGCGGTGGTCTGTGTGCTCGTGGTAGCCCATAGTTTTTTCCTTCGTGCAGGAGGTGTACTTGCGGGTGGAAGGTGCAGCCCCGGTCTTGGCTACCGGGCTGCAGAGGCATCAGTTGCGGGCTGCTGCGCCCAGGTAGGGGGCAAGCCGGTCTTCGAATGTTTCCTTTGGCATGGCACCAAGGAACGAACCGACGACGTCACCGTTGTTGAACACCCGGAAAGCGGGAATTGAGGTGACGCCATACTGCTGCGCGAGCTCGGGGTTCTCGTCGACGTTCACTTTGATGACCTCGACTTTCCCGGCCTGCTCCTGGGCCAGCTCATCGAGTACGGGCCCGACGGCACGGCACGGCGGGCACCACGGCGCCCAGAAATCCACCAGGACCGGCAGGTCGTTCTGGAGGACATCGGCTTGGAACGCGGAAGTGGTTGTTGATCGTGCAGACATGGGCTCCTCTTTCATTTTTGTTGGTTAGGGCAGGTGGGGTTTTGGCCCAGGGTTTGGCATCAGCCGCTCTGTGGATGATGGTCATGCGTCGCTGGGCGGACGAGCTCCGGGGGACCGGCTTCACCAAGCGTTCTGTAGTGATCACTAAAGAACTCGTGAGTTATACTGTAATGGTTACTACAGAAAAAGCAAATGGCAGAGTTTGCTGAGACCAGGAGGGCATGACATGCCGGGAGGCCGGAGGCGCGGATTTGATGATCAGAGGGCCTTGCAGACGGCCATGGAGTTGTTTTGGCGCCAGGGATACGAAGGCACATCCGTCGCTGACCTGACAAAGGCCCTGGGCATCAACCCGCCGAGCCTCTACGCTGCATTTGGCAGCAAGCGGGACCTGTTCGAGAAGACCCTGGACCGGTACATGTGCGAACGCAGCGTCCAACTGAAGGAAGCGATGGCGCAGCCCACCGCGCACGAGGCGGTGCTGCACCTCCTGACGGGAAGAGCGGAAGTGTTCACTGCCCCGGGTCGACCCTTCGGCTGCATGACAGTCCAAGCTGGGCTTGCTTCCGGAGAGCCGCACCATGAAATCGTCGATCTCCTCACCGCCGCACGCGAGCAGATGCGGCAAACTGTGCTCGATCGGTTCGAAAAGGCTCTCGCAGAGGGCGATTTGCCAGCCGGTACCGACTGCTCGGCCCTGGCACGCTACGTTATGGCCGCGGTTTATGGTCTGAGCGTTGAAGCGGCCTCCGGGGCCCCACGGGAGGAACTCATCTCCGCTGCAACCCTCGCTTCACAGGTGGTACCGAGGCCCTAACGTAGCCAAGGCACTTGTCGCCCAACACCCTGCCGGGGAATGCGGACTTTCAGCCGTCGGAGCTACCTGGGATCGTTGCTAAGTCCGTGACGGACTTGAAGTCAATGGCCCGTGAGCTCACGTATCCGCTTCGTGCAATAGCTGCACTTTTCTCTCATCAAAGAACAGCACGGCGGAGCGCCGATAACAGGTGCTTCTCATTGTTTCGGAACGCCGATAACGGACCTTATGTCAAGTAACTTGATTGAAGCTTCAAGTATTTTGCTTTCGTTCCCGGCGATTTGCTAGTGCACCCCAAAGTTGCCGCGCAGTTCTGCGAGCCTGTTCGACAGAGTCACCAGGGCAAGGTCTAGGACCATCACGCTGCCGCTAATGGGCTCGAAGCCAATATCACCCCAGACGCCCTTTAAGCTTGGACTCGGCCCGGCGCCGTTCGCTTCCTTCCGATTCATCCATTGGCGCGGCGTAGGCGGCAACGAAAGTACCCCCGTCGCTCAAGACTTCGATTACCTCCGCAGCGAACCAGCGGCCGAGGCCCCTTCCACGCCAACCGGGCAGCATCTCCACGCGGTCAAGAATCAAAAAGTTCTCACCGAAGCCTTCGATCACGTCTTCCACCGGCCCAGCGGGCTCCCCTGAGAATGGGTCCAGGACAACAGACGCGACCGCAGATAGATCACCGTCCAAAAGGTCGAAAACCCTTGGATCGCCAATTCGACACCGGACGATATGCGCGTTACCTATGACCTGCTCATCATCTTTGTCAGATAGATAGAGCGCCGCACTCCACTGCTCTACCAGGCGGTCTTCCGGCGAACTCAACGCTCGCCGGACGCTCAGCCGGACGCTCAGGAACGAGCCGATTTGGGAATCATCCACAGCAAAGAGGTTCACACGAGAAAGCTACACCAGGCGGCTCATCCTCCCTCTTCTCCCCTCCGGAGCAGAATGCCTCGACGGACGGCTGATAGCGGACGTTATGTCAAGCTGCGGCTGAAAGTTTCCAAGAATACTCCCGACAACCTGTTGCAGACAGCCCTTGCGCTGCAGCCGAGGTCCATTGCGCCCGCCCCCAAGCCGGGTTCCCTGAGGCTAAGCTGGGCCGGCACTAATTAAAGTAACTATTATTTAAAGTAAATTATTCCAAGCCTCAACTTTTAATCTCAAGCTGGGCCCTCGAGCACCTTCTCAGCGATTGTCATCCCTGGTGCCAATCGTTGCCGTCGATGCAGCGCACGATCTCGAACCAGGTCCTGCTCATACTTTGCTATGCGTCTCGTCCTATCCGAGTCGGAATCAAACGTATAGCGGCGGAGAGTCCTTTCGCGGAGAAACTTCCTTACATCGTTTTCATCGTATGGAGTCAGCTCCTGCTGTCTAAAGGCGATTGTTGCAAGCATCCCGATAAATTCTGAAACAATCCATCGATCACCATGTAGTTCGACAAGTTCCGGAAGGTATTTAGCCCATCCTCGTTCTTGTACATCAAATGCGAACATGGCCGCCATTGACAGTCCGTATTCATCCATTTTGAATTCTTCATCCTGAACAACATCTTCGTACGTAACCAGCAGCTTCCGCGATGACAGGCAGGTCGAAACACCAGAAAAGATAACAAAAGATGGAATGAACATCGCTATACGGGCGACCATGTCATCGGTCTTCTCGGGCTTGATATTCCCCTCAGCAACAACGCCATCGACAATCGCCCGTGCAGGTTCTTCGAAAATAGCGTCAGCCTCGAGCGCGTCCAAAGTGGCACCCCACGCGCGGAAGATTTGTCTCAGAACGTTGCCTTTCAATCGCAAGTTCGGCATCTGGTCTGAGTCCCGAAGGACCCGTGAGGCTAGGTCCACTACGCCAACCATGCGTTGCGACCTACTCAGCTTGGACTGATCCTCGAGCGGAAATGGCACCATGTCCGTGTCGTCCGAATAATCGTAGTCATCCTCCGCTGCCACTTCCACATCAGTGTTTCCGTGTGTACCGGTGTCTTCTTCCACATCTTCCGAGGGAACCGGACCTTCAAACAGTCTGCCAAGTTCCTCTGGCGCTGCAGACTTTTCTACTTGACCAAATATGTGACCAGTTGGTGCTTGCGGCGGCCAATCAATCAAAAGTTGCTCGATCCTTTGTACTGCGCGCTCACTATTTCTGACCAAGGCAGCATAGTGCCGGACTATAGGGGCATAGAACACCGGGTCTTCAAATAACTTGGAGAGAAAGGCATCATCGCGGATTGCGGCTTTCGCGGCGAACAAGTGTAGATAGCTCGACTGTTGAAACTGTACTAACCCAGAAGATATGCGCAGAACTCTCATATCTCGGAAGCTCTCTAGAGCCTCAATAGGGTTCTCTTTCCATCCAACGCTTGAAAAATAGTTCGCGATGCTGCGCAGGGCATCATCCTGCGTCAGGGCACCCTTTTTTTGGTTAACAAACTCCTTCGCGAGTTCCGCCAGTACCGTTTCGCGATTCTGTGGATTGAGGGAATAGCGAGCATCTAGGTAAGGCCCATTACGCCCAAGGAGAAGGCTTACATAGTCATCCAAGACAGCGGTCTCTGATGAGTGCGTACTTGCTCCCCCTATCTGAACAAACAACGAGACAAGGAGAGAGATGGTAAAAGGATTCCGCGAAAGATGCTCCCGGCGAAGAACGTCCCAGACGCCATCGGCAATAGTCTCTGAGCGCTTTGGTGCCACAATCTGGGCGAGGGATTGAATCTCCGGGCGACCTAGCTTCCCAACATATGCGATCTCCACCCTGAGTCTATGCGCCTGAAGGTCCTGCGCCAGGCGCTGTTCCTCCCCCTGCTTCGTGCCGATAACAATGAAATCTGCCGAAGAATCTAGGAGGTCATCGAGTATTTGTTGGTAGGTCGTCGAATCTCGTGGCAACAGGTTGTCAACTGCTAGTACGTGATCAGGTAGGGCGTCCTTCTTATGGTCAATCAGCCTATGCAGCAGTGACTCGCGGCGGACTTGATTCTCCAGAGGAGTCTTTCCCTGAGTGCAATTGCGGGAGTCAACAAATACTGGCGCCACACCGGGACGCATGAACGAAGCCTTCGCTACAACCCAGCGTAAAGCCGTCGATAGCCCGGACAGTTCCTCACCTGCGAGAATCAGCAGCTTCGACTCCTTATAAGCTGCTTCGACGTCCAGCCTTCGGGGCTTCAAATCGTCGTCAAGATCCTGCATTGACGCAAACTGCTCATGCGGCACAGGAAGTAGAACCGGCGGGACGGTAAGGTCGGCCAGATCGCAGTCGGTCACGTCATCAAGATGAGATCCCACCACCGTCTCGCTGCGAATCGGCTCGAGGATAGCCTCCCTGGCAAAGGCAAGGTTGTCGCGCTTTGGCGTGGATGTCTTAGCGGAGGAAGACCCGCCTCGTAGTGAATCTATGAACAGTGCGAGATCCTGGTACTCCTCGCCATAGCTGATTACGCGAATATCGTGCTCGGCATGGGCGGACTCCAGTTGTGATAATTCGCTAGACAGACAGAGTCTGAAATGGTCACCACGCGAATCGGGAAACAGTGCATTGTGGCGCTTCAGTAAACGTGAAAAATTTGGATCGTGCAATCCACTTCCAAAGCCTACGTATATAAACGACTTCGTAGAATAATGCGCCTGCTGAACGAACTGCCCTGGCTGGTCATGCATCACTTTGGTGTAATCGCTCTCCGAAAGGACAACCGTGTCAGAGCGATTCCAGACGCCGTGAAGATGGCCAACGCAAGAAGTTTCACCCTTAAACACCTCACGCATCGACTCCGCATCGGTCCAGTCGATTGAGTTCCGCCGCAGCGCTTTTTCAATGAGCTGATCATAATTAGTCGTGAGGATTGGCAACTCGAGTTGCTCTAGCGATATCGCTAGCTCGGGGCGCACTACGCGCAGACTTCCAATAGAGTCTCGTAACCAATCGGAGTACGCCTGGGCTCCGGACGCCTTAAGCTTGGCTGATATCTGGCTAGCGACACCAAGCAGTCCGTCCAAGTCATCGCGCTCCATAGCATCGTCAAGAGCCATCTCCTGGAGGGCGCCCCAAGATTGCAGTTCGGCGCGGTTTCCAAGCCGCTTGATGCCATCCCTAAGGAGGCCTATCCAATCAGCCGTCCCTGCTCCCCCACTAAGGGCCTTGCTTACTCCGGTGCCGAGAATCAAGATTGCTTGCTTGGAGGAGACTGCGGCCTTCAGCCGATCAAGGTAGTCGTTCAATACTGTCCAATTCAGAGTCGCCGAGGGAACCTGCTGATCGTATCGTCCCTCACAGTGCTTCTCTTGACCTGTTTCTTCCATCGACACGATTTGCATCGGTCATGCACAGGGAAAATCCCCGTATCCAAGAGTGGTCAGCAACGTCGGCGAGCTTGTCCTACCCGTCTGCGATTCCCGGTTAGTGCCGTGCTCGCGGCCTAGTACGGATTTCGAGGCACCTGTTCTCGTGTCCTCGGCAAGCCGACCTGGTTAGGGGCGGGGCGTCTTTTTCATCCGTTGCACGCGGGCTACTCACAATTGATAGTCGAGCGATGGTATCCGGGTGACCCGTACGCTTATGCACATGGAGAACTCGGCTGAGCAACAACTGTACGAGGCGTTGACCCAAGACACAGAGTCCGGCGCAATGCCGCAGTATCTGGCTATTGAGCGGCTAATTGCCGGGCTCCTCGGCGGACAGCAGCACGACCTTCGAGGTGCCGTGCGCGGCCCAGACATCTTGATTCCACGGCCTGACGACAACCCGATTGCCATCGAACTTAAGGTGTTCAGCGATCGATCCTGGCGGAAAAACGTCAACAACCGAGTGGCGGAGCTACTGGCTGCCGCAGTGGAAACGCGGCGCTCGTTCCGTGGCGAAGTCACGCTCAGCGCAATCCTTCTGGTTACGGACGCAAAGAGGGATCAGCTCGGATACTTTGACTCCGTACCCCCGATAGTGCGCCGACTGCTTCGTTCTGATGATGGCGTCGGATATGACTCAATTCTCCTCGGGTCGGCAGGTAGCCAACTCCAGTGGCGATACATCGCCGCGGCCTCCGTACCGGACGCCACCGAACACGACTCCCAAGCTTTGCACTCGACGAATGATGCGCTTAACCTCCTGCGGGCGCAGAGATCGGTAGAGCACCGGCGCAGCCCCGTGAAAACGGGCTCTCGTGGGCAACGCATCCTGCTCGTCGCGGATGAGTGGGCGTCAGGACGCGGGGGAATCTCAACGGTCAACAGGGAGCTGGCTATTGCGCTTTCTGCCGCTGGTGTTGACGCCGCCGTAATGGTGCCCCATGCGTCGGACGATGATGTAAGTTCCGCCTCCGACTCAGCTGTCGCACTCGTGGCCCCCGCCAGGATTCCGGGACTGAGTGACCGAGAAGCGCTCCTTCTACGACCCGTGTTCGCCGATCAGGGTTGGGAGCCCGACGTCATAGTGGGCCACGGTAGGCTTCTCGGTCCATATGCGGCCGCCCAACAGCAGTTCTTCCCACAAGCCCGGCGGGTACATTTTGTGCACACTGACGCCGAGCAGCTTGAGGCAGCGAAGGAGACGCAGGGCGGTGATTCGCACATGACAAACGCCGACATTCGTCGAGGCCTCGAACGCGACCTCGCTCGATCGGCCGATCTGGTCGTCGGGGTCGGGGTCGGTCCACTCCTAACTGAGACGATTCGCGACGAGCTTATCGGTCCAGGGCCACCATCGCGGGTTATCTGCCTTATTCCAGGACTTCGCGCGACGTTTGACGCCGCCAGTGCGCACCCCCCTGTTAAAAACCGCGTGGTACTCGTTGGGCGAGCTGACGACTTCCATTCGAAAGGGATCGACATCGCCGCCGAAGCACTTCTACGGATTGTCGACCATTGGGCGCCGTCCAAGCCACACCCTCCGGTGCTCGTAATCAGAGGCGTGCCGGACGAAGCTGCTACCGCGGTCAAGTCACAACTGGATGCAATTCTCGAGGGAAGAGTCACGTATCACCTCCGCCCCCACTCGGACTCTGAAGCTGAAGTTGTACAGGACCTAGCTCAGGCCCGCGTGGTACTAATGCCATCGCGGCACGAAGGCTTCGGGCTCGCAGCCTACGAAGCAATTGCCAGTGGCGTGCCCGTACTCATTAGCTCCGACTCGGGTCTCGCCCAGTTCCTGCGGGATTCAGGTATCGACACGTTTCCGTCGTCGATCATTCCCACTCGCAACTCCGTCGCACACTTGGCTATAGATCTTTGGGCGGACGCAATTCAGCGGGTCTTGGATGACCCGGAGTCTGCCCGTACACAAGCGGGTGTCCTGCGGCAGTCAATCACCGATCTAGTGAGCTGGAAGCAGTCGGCCGCAAAACTTATCGATGAAATCAACGCGCTCTCGTAAGCGTAAAGGACCAGACGGCTGCAACTCCAAATGACAGATGAACGCGGCAGCCTTGTAAAAGCAGATTAGGATGTACACGCCCCCCGTGACATCCAATCTACGGCACTCTTTCTCATAAGGTGAGTTTGCTGGCCCCGATGGTGGGGCAAGAACAGGCTCCGCATCTTCTTCCGGAGCCGCCGTTCGGGAATCCCCTCTGGCGTCATTCGGCCAAAACTCTCCTGGCGAGCAAGCAAGGGTTCGGGGTGAATGTCGCCGTCCCACTGCCGATTCAGAATGAAGGCTTGAGCGCACGCTTGGCTTGGTCGGTTGCGGAGCGCTCGGTGATCCTGGCATCGGCCACACTGCGTGCAGGGCCTCTGACGAGCAGCAACCACGCCAGCTTTATAGAATATCAATTGTCGGCGTTCTAAACCACGGGAGTAGAAGTAGCGGCGAGAACTTCTGTTCCGTGGCGAATCCGGTCCTTCTCACGAGTAACTGTTGAGCGGACAGTTGGTGTCGCAAGGCCGGGGGAGTGGAGAATGCATCCCGGTTGGCAAAAAATGTCTGTCCGGTGTGGCAGTGTCTTATGCAGGAGAAACTCTCCTTTGAAATATCAGAAAGGAGGTGTCCGTTGGCCAAACCGGATGAGAAAGCGGACAACCCCAATAAGCCTCAGCACCCGGAACATCCTGTCCATCCTGAACACCCAGGAAAGCCGGATGTACCACCCGGCCCGCCAAACCCGCCAAACCCGCCGGGAAACAGGCCTGTCGGCTAATCACATGGTCGAATTCCTGCCATGGTGGGAGCAGTTTCCCGGGAGGCTGGAGCATGAACGCGCAGCTTTACAGTCTCTCGGGATCACTGTCCACGAAGATACCCAAGCGCGGGTGGCGAATGTCATTAGATGGGCATTCGTCGTTCCTGACCGCTACACCGGCCAAGGCGACGTTCAGTTGGTGGCAACTTTTCCCGAGTTGTATCCATTCCTTCGTCCCGACGTAAGCGCCCCGGATCTGGACATGGCCCACCACCAGCACCCGTTCGGGAAGAACCTGTGCCTGATCGGACGCGCCTCCGCCGCTTGGGACACGGGTAATGACCTCGCTTGGCTGGTGCGTGAGCAACTCCGCAAGGCCCTGGCTCTGGGCGTTTCGACTCAACGTGGCGGGGACGAAGAGAACCAGGGCGAGCCGTTCTCGGAGTACTACAACACCTACGCACCCAACACCATGCTGCTCGTGGACAGTTCCTGGGCGCCGGTTGCCGGCGCGGCTTTGGGGATGGCCACCGTACGTGTCACTGGGCATATGCCGATGCGAACGGACTCGCACTGCCTATTCGTAGTGCAGTCAGTTAGGAATGCAGCTGGAAGTTCGCTGTTCACCATGGCCGAACCGGTCACCGATCAGTATCGGCATACGCCGGAGTGGGAGGCACACTGGACCCACTTGCCCCAGCCGATCAAGGCTGCACAACCGGAGGAACTTTGGGAGGCCGTGGAAGCGTTCGCTGGGCCGCATCCACATCCAATGGCGTGCAATGGCACCGACTTCGAACTCCGCCTAGTGTCCTATCCTGAAGAGCACTCATTGAATGGCAATGGAACGGGCTGGATCTTCCTAGTTCGGGAGTTGGGGCAATGGAAACAGGTCAGCAAGAAGGACAGTAAGTCAGGCAACCCAGCGAAGCGTGTTCCGCGGCGGTCGCCTCCAACCACGTATCTGGTTAGGGCAGGCCGTGTCGGGCGGGAGGACATGACAGCCCGCCGGGGTGATGGAGCCTCGTTGGAATCAAAACGCGTGCTGCTAATAGGGGCTGGAGCCATTGGAAGCGTCATTGCCGAGCAGCTATCCCGCGCTGGAACGGGCTCGTTGACGGTTATCGACCAAGACATCCTTGAACCGGGAAATCTCGTCCGGCATGCCGGAAACTTGTCGCTCATTGGAGCCCACAAGAGCAGCGCGGCCGCGGCTCTGGCTAGCCAGATTAATCCCTACGTAAACGTCCAGCCAGTGACTCTCGCGGTTGGGAGCATCGTTTTGGGAGCGGCCCAGCGCGACCTTCTGTCCCGTGAATACGACGCCGCCGACCTGATCATCGACGCCACCGCTGAAGTCGGTGTCCAACGCCTCACCTCCGCCCTTGCTCGCCAGGCATCCAAGCCTTGGATCGGTGCATGGGGAACCAACGGAGCCCGCGGCGGTGCCGTTGTACACATAGGCGCTACCGCCCAATGGTGCTTCTCCTGTTTCGAATGGTCCCGCCTAGACAACAAAGTGCTGCAACCTCCAGCTAGTTCCGCCCCCGTGACGCAGCCCGTCGGGTGCGCGGAACCAACCTTTATCGGATCCGCCTACGATCTGAACGAAGTATCTCTCCATGCTGTTCGGACAGCAGTCGCAGCCCTTACAGCGCGGCCGACCTACGATGCGGCCATCCTGTCTCTGGACCATCCTTCAGGTGCCGATCTCCCCCGATGGGAAACGGCATCCATCGGCTTACATCCGCACTGCTCTCACACATGACAACCATTTGGTTGGGCAACGGCATCGCACAGGAACTCCTGTACCAGGCCGAACAATGGGCACCCCTTGAAACGGGCGGGGTACTATTGGGGTGGCGCTCCCCTGGGCATATATGCGTAACCAACATCCTCGGCCCCGGACCAGCTGCGCATCATACTGGAACCTCGTTTAAGCCCGACGCTGGCTGGCAGACCCAACAAATTGCCCAGCTCTACGCAGCGTCCGGTCGACGCCTGGCCTATCTCGGGGACTGGCACACCCACCCTGGGGCCACCCCACTTCCAAGCACGCGTGACCTGCAAACCCTGTACGGCATCGCCCGGCATGCCTCAGCACGTTGCCCAGAACCCCTCATGGTTATCATCGGCCAGTCAGACACGGATCAATGGGTTGCGGAAGCACATGAGCTCAGCAGTGACCGATCCTCTGGGAAACAATTGGTACGCAACTTGCCTGTCCGAGGTGCCCCAGAAATGGAGGCCCTCATATGACCCGCCATCTGCAATTGGAGGCCTTATCGCCGCACTCCCCTAGCTTGACGGAATCTTCATTATCGGCGTTTAAATGGGAAGCGTTCAAAGCCGATGACAGGAGGCGCGCCGACAAGAAAAAAGAAATAGGGCGACAAACGTCAGGTTGAGCTTAGTACGACACTCCTCCGTCTCTGAGCCGCGGAAACGTCCGTAAGGAAACCGGGCCGTATGCCGTTGCTAGACCGCTTTGACACGCCATGCACCCCCTTGCACCTGATTGTGTCTCCGCGACGCCTCTTACAAATTGCGGCTGAACGGCAGGCTCAGATCCGTGGGGAATGTTGAAGGGCGTGATGACTTCGATTTGGAGGCGTGGCCGGTGGATCTGGGGGCTTGCCTGCGCGACCTGCCGGGGGTTTTTTCTCCAGGCGAGGTGCCCTCCTTGAGGAGATGATTTCAGTGCAGTGTGGGAGGGTGCGAGTTCGCGCCAGGCGCCGGGTCTTCGTCCGGTCCCTCCTGCCACCAGCCTTCCCAAGGAAATGAAGCGAGGACTCCCTGCGGGAACCCCGCCTCACTAGGGTCATAGGACGATGCGCTGCGGTCGCCTCCGTAACCAGCCCCATCGACAAGAACCGAAACAAGGTTGAGAAGCATTATCATCGTTCTCCCCGAGGTGAAGTGAGTGCGTTCAACGGGCTGCTCCTGAGCGCTTGGCGAGGTCTATCGGATCGACATAAGTTGTGTGAACCTCGGCTTTGGTGAACAAGCGGCGGCCCGTACCGTCGCTCAGGAGCAACCAGAGGTACTCGCCATCAGCGGATACGGTGTCGACAGTTCCGGTGTGCGAAGTCTTCCCGGACAGCAGCAATACAAGGTCGCCCGGACTCAGTTCGGTCCAATGGGCTGGAGTGGTCGCAGTGCTTGGCTGCGCCTCACCCGCAGGTCCTCGCCAACGGTAGCGAGTGGATGACGAATTCAACTGAGACTCCGTTCCATATTCCGTGAGTGCATGTGGTCACTCTCTTTTTAGCTGCCGATTTTGGGCTGTATGCAGGCAGAGACAAAGGATGCATTCAGCTGCGCACGGACAGTATCCGCCGGCTTACGCGACTGGTGAGACTGGGTTGTCAGGGCCCTGGCTTCGCCGGCCGACCACCACCCAAATGGCAACGCAGTCTTCGGTGAATGGGTTGCTGAGCCGGTGAGGGACGGACGATTTGAAATTGATGCTGTCCCCGGCGTTAAGCGTTCCTGATGAGGGTCCGGCCTCCACCTGGAGTCTTCCTTCAAGGATGTGGAAGTACTCGTGCCCGCCGTGCCGCATGAGGTTGTCCGGCGGGCAGGATTCTGTGCCGCTTCGATAGGTAACGCGGAGCAGCTCCACGCTGGGGTCGTTCTCGGCGGTCAGGCGCTCCCAGAGGACACCGTCGACGCGGAGCTTTGGACGGTCCTTCGCTTCAAGTAGCCCTGGGAGTGGGTTGACCGCTGTGGAGGCCATCGCAGTGGTGACCAGGTTGTTCTCCACGGATTTCGTTCCCGCGTTCCCGGTTGCGACTGCGGTCTCAATAACCCGGAGATTGGTACCTGGAGACGGAAACGTCAGCAGGGCCCCATCCTGCATCAGGGTGTCGAGTGACAGGCCTAATTCTGATACGAGAGCATAAAGGGTTCCGACGGACGGTGACGTGCGGCCAAGTTCGATTTGCGAAACGAGGCTGGCGGAGACGTCCACGCGCCGTGCAAGTTCGCGCAGGGACAGCCTGGCGCTTTCCCGAGCGTCCCGGAGTCGCATGCCAAGCTGTATGGCGCCGTCCGATCGTGCCGCGGGGGCTGGTGCGCTCATGGTGTTCCGCTTCTTTAGGGTGTGCTTGTCGTGTTTGCCCACGCGCTGCCTCTTTCGGGCAGCGCGTGGGCCAGGGCTAACGGATGGTCAGCCGCTTCAGACCCTTTCGGACTGTTCTGCGGCGATCAGCTGGGATGCGGCCTCGAGTGTTGCCGCCGCCGTGTCATGGGCGCGTGCCAGGGCCTGTTCCAGGGGCAGGAGGCGGTGTGATTCTGCGAGTATTTCCACGCCCCAGTGACCCCGCCAGCCGGCTTCGTAGATGGCCTTGACGAAGCTGACGGTGTCCAGGTCACCCTCGCCGGGGTAAAGCCGCTCGTTGATAGTGTCTTCCCACAGCGAACCCACAACGTCCTTGCGGGCATCATCGATTTCGACGATGAAGACCTTGTCCATCGGCAGGATGGCGGCCAGATCTTCGTAGCGGGTTCCCCCTCGGCTGGTATGCCAAGTGTCGACGGTGAGGCCGCCGTGCGGGTTGTTGACCTCGTTGATGAACTTCGCGCCGATTTCGATCGTTTTGAGGTTGTTCATCGGCATCGGTTCCAGGGCGACCCGGGTGCCTACTTCGCCGGCCTCGGTGGCGAGCCGGTCGAATTCCTGGTGGAATGCGGTTTCATCGACGGGAGCCGGTTCACCTTCGAGGGCGAGCTCGGCGCCGATCTTGATGGTCTTGACGCCGAGGATCTCCGCGGCGTTGAACAGGATCTTGCGCCAGCGATCGGATTCTTCGCGTTCGGGGCCGGTCTTCCACCAGTCAGCGAGGAATTCCATCTCGGCGTGGATGATGCCGTTGTCGTCCATGAGCTGGCGGAGTCCCTTGAGGCCAATGGTTTGTTTGATCTGTGGAAGGTCGGCGTGGATGAATCCCAGGCCTTTCCAGCCGGCTTTGGCGGCGGCCTCAACACGGGTCCGTACGTCAATGGGACTCGTTTCGTCGCCGCGCAGCGGCGCTGCGTTTCCTGCCCAGGTCCAGCAGGAGGCCAGCAGGTCCCGGTTTTGAATGATGTTCGTGTCGTTCACATTCGTCCTTTGTTAGTTGGCTTTGTGGGTCGAGGAGCTTGGCACGCCGTCGAGCGCAGTGTCGTCCGGGGCGAGCATGACCTTCGTTTCATGGCTGGAATCCTGTGCCCGCTCCAGGGCTTCGTCTCCGCGGGAGAAGGGGACGACAGTGGAGACAATTTCAGCCAGGTTGAGGTGTGTGTTTGCTACATAGCGGATTGCTGCGGGCCATACTGCCACCGGGGCCCCGGTGGAGCTGGTGATTGTAAGGTTCCGTTCCTGGACAAGGCCCAACCGTGCGGGTGCGAACTTCGGAGTTGAGACACCCATCAGCAGGACCCGTCCGTTGTGGTCAGCGCTCTCGAGCGCGGCCGCTTGCGCCGCCGAGTTGCCGGAAGCTTCGATGACCACGTCCGCGAAGGGCCGTCCGATTGCCTGTGCTGCTGCTGTAGTGGTGTCCGGGTTCTCCAAGGGATTCACGGCAGCGGCAGCGCCCAGTTTCATCGCAGTGTCCCGACGAAGCGGGCTGGGGTCGAACACGACGACTTCCGCGCCTGCAGTGACTGCCTGGAGGACGGCGTTCAGGCCGATGGCTCCGAGTCCGTGCACATGGACGGTGTCGGCAGCGCTGATGCCGCCAATTTTGGTCAGTCCGTTCAATACGCAGGCGAACGGCTCGATAACGGCGGCCGTGAGCATGTCCACCTCGGCGGGGATGTGGAAGCACATGTCTGCCGGGACAGTGAACAGCTCTGCGGCGGCTCCGTTGTGGGTGACTCCGAACCAGTCATTTCCGCCCAGGTGTCCGTGTCCGAGGACGCGGTCCCCGGGGTGGAAACCTTCAACGTCAGCGCCGGCTTCCACGACGAATCCTGACCACTCGTGGCCCATGACGTGGGGGTAGTTGATCTTGAAGGATTCGGGCATGCTGCCGTGCAGGATCTCGATATCGGTTCCGCACACGCCCACGTAGGCGGGCCGAATAAGGAGTTCGGTGGGCCTGGGCGATGTGACGGCTGCAGTGCCTGGCTCGACCGTGATGGTGCCGCCGGCGTCTTTGCGGACCAGAACGGCTGGGACGGTAGCCAGAGGGGGTACTGCGGATGCCGGCCGCACGTCATTGACGGTCTCAGACATGATGTTTTCCTTCTGTGGGTTCAGGCAGCGGGTAGTAACGGGTTCGTTGGTTTAGACGTCGCTGCCGTGGAGAGCCGCGGTGACGAGTTCCCGGATGCCCTCGGGCGTCACTTCCCTCGGGTTGGCGTAAGGGTTCTTGGTCGCGATTTCGACGATCTTGTCGACGTCGGACTCCTTCAGGCCCAGTTCAGCCAGTGACGACGGTGCGCCGAGGGCTACGCTCAACTTCTTAAAGTGGGCGGCGGGGTTATCTGAACCGGTTGCTCGCTGCAGGGCCGCCATGGCGCGCGGGGCGTGCTGGGCGTTGTAGGCCAGTGCGTAGGGCAGGACGACGGTGTGCGTTTCGGCGTGTGGAAGGTTGAACGTGCCGCCGAGTGTGTGGCAGAGCTTGTGGTGCAGGGACATGGTGGTTGCCCCGAGGGTTGCTCCGCAGAGCCAGGCGCCGTACAGGGCGTCAGAGCGTGCTTCGATGCTGGACGGGTTTTCGGCGATTTTCGGCATCGCCTCGAGCAAGGCACGGGTGCCTTCCTCTGCCATCAGGGAAATGATCGGTGAACCGTCGGGAGCGTACAAGGCCTCCACAGCGTGGGCGATGGCGTTGAATCCGCTGGTCACGGACATGGCCACCGGGAGGCTGACGGTAAGTTCCGGGTCATAGATGACACTGGTGGGCAGAACTTTGGGGTCGCGTCCTGTCTTCTTTTCACCGTCGGCGGTCAGCCCCCACACCGGCGTCATCTCGGAGCCGGCGTAGGTCGTGGGGACCGCGATAATGGGCTGGCCGAACTCGAGTGCGATGGCCTTGCCCAGGCCCGTCGTCGACCCGCCGCCCACGGCAACGTATCCGTCGGCCTGGGCCGCTGCGGCTACTTCACGCGCCTTGTGGGCGGATTCGATAGGCACGTGCATTTCAGCTTCTGCATGCACGCCTGCGCTGAGCTCGCCCAACTGCGCGGAAACCTTCTCCGCCAGGTCTGCCTGGAACGGGGTGGCCAGCACCAGGACCCGCTTGAGGCCAAGTTTGACGACCTCATCGTTGAGGGTGGCAAGTGAGCCCGCTCCGAAGCGGACGCGCATCGGAAGTGCCTGGTACTGAAAATCCTTCATTGGGTGTTCTCCTGTGCTTCGATAATCCGTGCAGTGGTCGGGGACATCACTGCGTTCTGGATGATGTCGGGGTCGACGAGGTCGGGGTGGATAACGATGTCGATCACTGCCTCCATGAACGGGGAGGTGAGCCCGTAGCGGGCTGCGTCCGCTTCCGAGGTGTTGGGCACGAATTCGGCGATCAGGCTCTTCTTGACGGCGAAAACGGCGTCGGAGTCGATGTAGTCGCTGCCGCCAACAAAAATGTGGGTTGTCAGTTCCCGGAAACCGGGGGCGCTGACGATGAAGTGGATGTGCGCGGGCCTGTTCGGATGCCGGGCAGTGGCATGCAGCAGGTCCCCAACGGGCCCATCGGTCGGGATCGGGTAATAGCTGGGGATAACGCTTCGGAAGTAGAACTCTCCGGCGGCGTTGGACGTGAACAGACCGCGGCCGTTGCCGATGCTTTGGATGCCCGGTTGCTGAACGTCATAGAAGCCCTTGGTGTTGGCCTGCCAGATATCGATGGAGGCATTCGGGACGGGTTCACCGGTGACGGACAAGATGCGGCCCCGTACCAGGCAGATGTCGCCTTCGCTCTCCGGGGAGGCGTTCTCGCCCAGCTCCCGCTTCGGTGACTCGACCATATGGAAGGGCCCCAGAACTGTGGAGTCGGTGGCATCCGGGGTTTCGGCGTCGTTGATCGTTTCCACCATCATGGACACGCCCAGCACGTCGGAGAGGAGGATGAACTCCTGACGGACGGCGTCGCACTTCTGACCCGTGGCGGTGAGGAAGTTAATGGCGGTTTCCCATTCTTCGATCGTCGGTTCGATGTCCCGGACGAAGTTGTGGAGGTGGGTGGTGAGGCTGGTCAGGACGGTCCGCAGCCGGTCGTCGGGGGTGCTGCGGAAACTGTCGATTACCGCGGCAGTGAGTGTCGCGGGGCCGAGGTCGGTGCTCATGATGTTGTCCTTCCTGGGAAACTGGAGCGTGAAGCTGGTGCCGGCTCAGATGCTGGTGAATCCGCCGTCGACAACCAGTTGGGCGCCGGTGATGTAGGACGCCCGGTCGGAGGCGAGGTAGATGATGGCGTCTGCGACTTCGCTTGCCTGTCCTGCCCTGTGCATAGGAGTCTTGGCGATCAGTTCATCGGAGATGGCCTGATCCTGGTTTTCCGTCAGCGGAGTTGTGATCAGGCCGGGGTGGACTGAGTTCACCCTGATCCCCTGCGCCGCCCATGTGGCGGAGGCGTTTTTCGTCATCATGGTCACCGCCCCTTTGGACGCTTGGTACGCGGCGACGCCCGCTGCGCCGACGAGTCCCCAGATGGATGAGACGTTTACGATGGCCCCGGATTCCTGGGTCAGCATGGACGGAGCCACCGAGCGCATGCCCAGGAAGACGCCGGTCTGGTTGACGGAGATAATCCGGTGCCAGTCCTGGATGTCGATATCCGTGATGGAGTCATAAGAGCCGACCAGGCCTGCGTTGTTGACCAGTACGTCGATCCGGCCATGTTCCTGGAGCACTTCTGCGGTGAGCGCCTTCCATCCGTCTTCTTCGGCGACGTCGAGGCGACGCCACTGAATGGCTCCGTCTGCGTTCTCACCGGTGGGGACAGCTATGTCGGCTCCATAGACGGTTGCTCCCTGTGATGCCAGCGCCGTGGCGGTTGCGTAGCCGATGCCGCTGGCGGCGCCGGTGACAATGGCAACTTTTCCGTCAAAGGATGGTGAACTCACTGTGTGCTCCTTGTTTTCAAGGGATGGCGGGACTGGTTAGACGACGCGGCGGGTACTCCGGGAACCGGCGAAGTAGTTGAAGATCAGAGCGCTGAGGATGATCAGGCCGTAGATGGCTTTGATCCAGAATGAGGGCACCTGGGACAGGACCAGGATGTTCTGGATGATGCCCAGCAGCAGTACGCCGCTCAGTGCGCCGACCATCGATCCCTTGCCGCCGTTGAGGCTGATGCCACCGATGACTGCCGCGGCGAACACGGTGAAGATGAGGCCGTCGCCCTGGTTGGCGGTCACGGACGCGATGCGGCCGGTGAGCATGAGACCGGCGAAGGCGGCGATGACCGAGCCGGCGATGAACACTCCGATGGTCAGGCGCAGCGTCTTGATGCCTGCTGCCGCTGCCGCTGCGTTGTTTCCGCCCATTGCGTAGAGTTTGCGGCCGACCGGGTGGCTGCGCATGAAGACGGCGGCAGCGATCAGGATGATCACGAAGAGCCAGATCTGGATGGAAATCCCGAACCACTTGGTGTTGCCGAGGGCCAGGAACTCAGCGGGCAGCCCGGAGAGGGTTTTGCCGCCGGACAGGCCCATGGTTAGGCCGCGGAGGAGAGTGAGCATGGCGAGGGTGACCATGAAGGCGTTGAGCTTCAGCTTGCCGACAAGGAACCCGTTCGTGAAACCGATGACAATGCTGAGGACAAACATGACCGCGATTGCGGCCCAGGGCGACCACCCAAAACCGGAGCCGCCGACCGCGGCGGGCAGGACCAGCCAGACTGCAAGCATCGGGGCCAGGCCCACGACGGATTCGAGAGAGAGATCGAAGTATCCGGAGATCAGGATGATGCTTTCAGCGATCACCACGATTCCGAGGACTGCAGAGGTGACAAGGACGTTGTTCAGGAGGTTGTTCGCCGTGAGGAACTGCGGGGACAGGACGGCCCCGACCACCATCGCCAGAATAATGGCCGGCAGCAGTGCGAGCTCACGTGCCCAGCCGGACGAGCGGGCTTGACCAATGATATTGAGGGGCCGGCGGCTGGTCGGCGTACCCGCAACGGTCGGGGTATGCGTGGACATGGGAGGTTCTCCTTGGATTCTTGGCTCTGTGGGTGTGGGCTGAAGGGGCGTGGTGGGTGTTTTCATGCCGCTGCCTCCGCTCCCTGGATGGCGCCTACGAGTTCCCACTCTTCGTAGCCGGCGTTGAGTTCGGCGTGAATTTCGCCCTTGTACATGACGATCACCCGGTCGCAGATTTCCAGGTCGGTGTCGTCAGTGGAGACGATCAGCAGGGACCTTCCGCTGTCCCGCAGCGCCCGGAGTGATTCGTAGATGGACTCCTTGGCCGTTACGTCCACACCGGCTGTGGGATGGACGAGGACCAGGGTGTCCGGGTCGGACGCCAGGGCCCGTGCGAGCACGACTTTCTGCTGGTTGCCTCCGGAGAGCTCTTCGACGGCCTGGGTGGGTCCGTCGCATTTGATGGCCCAAGCTCCGGAAAGTTCCGTGAAGCGGTTGCGGCGTCGGCCTGAGCTGACGAGGCCGCCACGGCCGCGGAGCCGGTCAACGATGGTCAGGGTGGCGTTCTCCTCTACCGACATCTCCGGAACGTAGCCGTTGACGTGGCGGTCTTCGGGAACGAAACCCACGCCGGCGTTGATGGTCTTGATGACGTTTCCCTGGCCGAGGCTGTGGCCGTTGTGCTCGACGCTGCCCTTATCCAGTGCCAGCTGGCCGGCGATGGCCTGCGCGAGCTGGACGTGGCCGGCCCCATCGAGACCTGTCAGCCCAACGCATTCGCCGGCCCGGACTGTCAGGCTGGCTCCCAGGACACGGGAGCCGACTGCGGCTCCGGTCACGGTGAGGCGCGTCTCGCCCAGTTGGTCGTGCCGCCGGTGTTCAGTGGCACTTTCTTTCTTTGCCGCGGCAGCTTCTTCTTCGCTCACCCCTGCCATGACGTTGACGATCCGGTTTACGGTAAGGTCTGCCGTCTGGGCTGTCATGACGTCCCGTCCGTCGCGCAGGATGGTGACGGAGTCGCAGACCTTGAAGATTTCCTCCAGGTGGTGGGACACGTAGATGACGGTGACTCCCCGCCGGCGGAGGCTGTCGATCTGGGCGAAGAGTTCATGTGATGCCCCTTCATCCAGCCCGGCAGTGGGTTCATCCAGAAGGAGGATCCGCGGTCCCCGGGACAATGCACGGCACACTTCGACGATCTTCTTTTCCAGCGGCTCAAGGTCGGCGACGGTCTTGTCGGCGATGCGCTCGTAGCCCCAGTCCTTGAGCTGGTCGGTGGCTGTCTTGCGGATGGCCGGCCAGTCCACGCTCCCCCACCGCTTGCGGGGGTAGGCGCCCAGGCTGATGTTTTCTGCCACCGTCAGTTCCGGCACCAGGGTGCTTTTCTGATACACACAGGCGATGGCATCGGACCCGGGACCTTCGGTGACTTCACCATCGGCGCCCTGGATGTGGATGGTGCCGGCGTCCGGAGTCACCAGGCCGGTGAGCATCGCTATCAAAGTGGACTTTCCGGCGCCGTTCCGCCCCAGAAGGGCCCGGGATTCACCTGAACGGACGATCAGGTTGGCATCTGTCAACGCCTGGGTCGATCCGAAGGACTTTTGGAGCCCGCGTATCTCGATGGCATTTTGCGTACTGGCTGTGACCACGATGTCACCCTTTCTCAAATTCAGACTTCACCCAGGCCCCAGGCTGGGAAAGAGGGAGGCTACTTCTTATTGCCCCAGAGGTTCTGGTCATCAACGTTGGCTTTGGTGATAACCGGGGAAGGAAGCATGTCGGCCAGGTTCCCCTTGTACTCGACGATCTCGCTGCCATGTTCGGACGGGCCGACTTTGTATTCCTTGCCGGCGATGGCGTCCTTGAGGTACTGGACCCCGTACTTGCCGTAGAGGTCGACGGGCTGGGAAACGACAGCGTCAACGTGGCCGGACCGGATCGCCTCCAGGGATCCCTTCGAACCGTCAATCGTCACCAGCGGAACGTGGCCAGGCTGTCCGGCAGGTGCCCACTTGCCCTGGCCTTCCATCACGGTCTGAACGCCGGAGAGCATCACTGAGTCGCTGGCGAGGAAGACGGCGTCGATCTTGGAGGTGCTCAGGACAGTCTGGGCGTTCTCCACGGCCTTCGCGGATTCCCAGTTGGTGTCTTTCTTGATGATCTGCATGCCCGGGAACTTCGATTTCATGCATTCGCTGAAACCCTTGTCGCGGTCGAAACCAGAGGTGGTGGACAGCGCGCCGTGCAGTTCCAGCACCGTGCCCTTGCCTCCGGTGAGCTTACCGATCTGTTCACAGACGCTGGTGCCCATGGCAACATTGTCCGCCCTGATGTTCATGTAGATCTTGCCGCCGTTGGCTGCGGTGTCCACGGTCACGACAGGGATGTTCGCGTTGTTCGCGGCCTGGATGGCCGGGACGATGGCATCACTGTCCCGGGGGATGGTTACGAGGCCTTTCACGCCCTGGGAAATCAGGGTGTTGATGTCGGTCACCTGCTTGGCGGGGTCGCCCTCGGCGTTGGATGCCGGGAGCATGTTCAGGCCGTTCGAGTTGGCCTCGGTAACAACGGAATCCACCAGACCTGCAGTGAAGGGGTTGTCGAGGACACCGGCTGAGAATCCCACGGTGGGTTTGGTGTCACCACCCCCGGATGCTGCACCCCCGGCGCAGGCAGAGAGCGCCAATGCGGCGCCAGTAAGCACGACGACACCCATGTGGCGGCGGCCCGGTTTGAATGCGGAGGCGCCTTTGCGATCCTGCACCATCATTTGCTCCTAGTCAGAAGGTAGATATACACGTGGAACTCTTCTTGCTCCGGTGCGGTCCATCCTCGGCTTCGAGTCCGGCGCTTCCGAAAGCTTTGGCGGACGCGCTGGCCGGGGGGAATTCCTCCACGTTGGCCAGCGGCTTCATCACTCCTCAAATGTAAAGTGACACACCGCACACTGTCAAGTAATACAGCACAAGTAGGTTTACAGGCTGAAGACCCGGATCACCTTGGGCGGTTTCAGCCATTAGAAACCGCGAAGTATGGGCATGATGGTCCGAAGAAGGTAAACTGGTGTGAGTGCACACTGTACATTTGCGGCCAGCTTGCCGGGCCGTGTGGTGGACAGACATATCAGCGCTCAGCTCGCATGCATGGCGGGATGGAGCGCCGGAAAGGCCCAGAATGAGTATTCAAGACACGGTACCGGCTACCGAAGAGGGTCGCGCCCAGCTGGGCAGTCAGCTCCGGGCTGCCAGGACGAAGGCGAAAATCTCCCTCAGGGAGCTCGCCCGCAGGGTCGGAATCTCCGCAAGCTTTATGTCGCAGGTCGAGCTGGGCCGTGCCGTCCCTTCCATCGGAACCCTGTACACCATCGTTTCGGAGCTGGGGCTTTCGCTGGACACGCTGATGAGCGGTGAGCACTCGACCCCCGCGCCGCAAGCCGATGGCGCGGGCTCTGATGGAGCCGCTACCGGGCTGCCCGGCCATTCTGCCTTCACCGCTTCTGCAGGCTCAGCGCTTCCGGGAGTCCAGAGGGCTGGGGACCGTCCCGAGATCAACATGGGAGGCGTCCGCTGGGAGCGGCTCACGGAACGGGCAGACCCGCTGGTCGAGTTCCTGCGCGTTACCTACGCCCCCGGGAGCGAGTCCTGCGCCGCCGGCGACTTGATGCGTCACCCCGGGTGGGAGTATATCCACATCCTTTCCGGCCACCTGAACGTCCAGGTCGCCTTCGACAGCGATGTTCTCGGGCCGGGAGACAGCATGAACTTCGATTCGAACGTGCCGCACCGTCTCAGCAACACTTCCGGTGAAGACTGCATCGCCATCTGGGCGGTGGTCGGCCGTCAGGGTTTCGCCCATCCCCTTGATCTCGCCAAGGCGGGATACGGGTCCAACGATGGCGATTCCGCGGCGATTGGCCACTCCCACTCCTGATTTCTCCCCGTCCATCCGTTGCGCACCCGGCGCGAATGCTTGCGTTTGAGCGGCAACGGGGGCATTCCGGCAGGAATTCGGGCTTTTCGTGAGCGGGGACTCCACACGGCCCGGACTCCCCGCCGTTCCAGCAGATAGAACCAA
>NZ_JBNHFL010000043.1:0-29766 GCF_059090205.1 Arthrobacter sp. CMU6 | reverse complement strand
GCGCTGGACCTCTGACAACGAACTAGACGCACGCATAAAACTGCTCCCCACAAAACGGAACTGAATATTTCAGTCCAACTTCCGGGGAGCAGTTCAAAAAGTGAGGAAGCGTTCGGTGCCCGGGAGGGCTATCCGGTGTTGCGCAGGCCGGCAGCCACCCCGTTGACGGTGATGAGCATGGCCCGCTGCAGGCGCTCGTCGATTTCGCCGCCGGAAATGCTGGCAGACTCACCACGCACGCGGCGGAGCAGTTCCACCTGGAGGTAACTGATCGGGTCGAGGTACTGGTCGCGGATTTCCAGCGACCGCTTCAGCGTGGGCTGGGCATCCAGGAGCACATTCTCACCGGTGAGGTTCTGGATCTCGGAAACGGTGAGTTCGTACTCGTCACGGATGGCGCGGAAGAGGTGGTGCAGTTCCGCCGGCACCAGGGTGTCAACGTAGTATCCCGCGATCTCCATGTCCGTCTTGGCCAGGGTCATCTCCACGTTGGAGAGCACAGAGCGGAAGAAGTGCCAGCCGTGCATCATCTCCACGAGCTGGGCTGAGTTGCCGGCTTCACGTGCCGCCTTCAGCCCGGAACCCACGCCGAACCAGCCCGGCACGATCTGCCGCGACTGGGTCCAGCCGAACACCCACGGGATGGCGCGCAGGCCGCCGAGGCCCGCACCGGAATCCGGGCGCTTGGACGGGCGGGACCCGATGTTCAGCGAACCGAGCTGCTCCACCGGCGTCGAGGCCAGGAAGTACGCCGGCAGGTCCGGATGGTCGATCAGGCTGCGGTAGCGGGCAAACGCGGCGTCGGAGATGGTCTCCATGACGTGGCCGAAGCGCTCGCGCTGGTCGTCGGACGTGCGCGGCGTGCGGTGTAGCGCCGACCCCTGCAGCACGGCGGCGAGGGACAGCTCCAGGTTTTCGCGGGCAAGTTCCGGCAGGGAGTACTTGTCCGAGATGACCTCGCCCTGTTCGGTGAACTTGATTTCGCCCTCGAGGACGCCGTTGGGCTGCGCCATGATGGCGTCGTACGTGGGCCCGCCGCCCCGGCCCACGGAACCGCCGCGGCCGTGGAAGAGGCGCACCCGAACGCCGTGCTTGGCGGCGATGTCGCGCAGCTTGCGCTGGGTCTTGTGGATTTCCCACTGGCTGGTCATCACGCCGGATTCCTTGTTGGAGTCCGAGTAGCCGAGCATGACTTCCTGGACGTCCCCGCGCAGGCGGACCAGCTCGCGGTATGACGGGTCGGACAGCAGCTCATCCACGATTTCCGCCGACGCCCGCAGCTCCTCCACCGTTTCCAGCAGCGGCGCGAAGCCGATCTTGGCATACGGCGCGTCGCCGAAGAGGCTGACCAGGCCGGCCTCGCGTGCCAGGACCGCGGCGGCCAGGACATCGTCGGCGCCGCGGGTCATGGAGATGATGTAGGTCTCGATGACATCCGGGCCGTAAGTGCGCAGGGCACGGCGGATCTCCCGGAAGACGTCGTACGTGCCGTCAGCGGCGCCGTCGAGCCTGATCGGATGGCCGGACAGCGGACGGCGGGAGGCGAGCTCTGCGCTCAGGACCTCGAGCCGCTCGCCGCGGGTCAGCTCGGCGTAGCGGATGCCGGGACCGCCGAGGCGGTCCATGAGCTGCCCGACGGCGTCATGGTGGTGGTCTGCGTGCTCGCGGATGTCGAGGGTGGCCAGGTGCAGGCCGAAGGAGGCGATGGCCCGGCGGACACGTGCCAGCGCACCGTCCGCGGCGAGGGACGCCGAATGGTTGCGCAGGGACAGTTCCAGCAGCTCGAGTTCGCCGATGAGCTCCTCGGTGGAGGTGTAGTCGCGCCCTTCCTGGTGCTTGGATCCGGCGACGACCCGCTTGCCGGTATTGATGAGCTTGGCCTTGATGCAGGTCAGCTTCAGCCGGTAGGGCTCCTGGGCGTTGAGCTCCAGGATGCGGCGGTCCAGTCCGGGCAGCTTCTCCAGGTCGGCGTCGATCGAATCGAGCAGAGCCTGGTCGGCGCCGGCGAGGGCAGTGGAGTTGGAGAGGATCGAGATGAGCTCGTCAATCATGGCGATACTGATGCGGACCGCGTTCTGGTTCTGGAGCTGCAGGATCTCATGGGTCACCGCCGCGGTGACGTTCGGGTTGCCGTCGCGGTCACCGCCGATCCAGGAGCCAAACCGGATCGGGGCGTTGTGGGCCGGCAGCGTGACGCCGTGCTCGCCGAGGAGTTCCGAGAAATCCGTGAGCATCTCCGGCAGCGCGTCCGTCAGGATGCTGTTGAGGTAGTAGATGGCGTTGCGGGCCTCGTCCACGGGAGTTGGCCTGACCTGGCGGAGCTCGTCCGTCTGCCACATCTGGTCGATCATCTCCGACAGCTGGCGGTCCTGCCGGCGCCGGGCGCTGGTGCCCTCCTCCGTGGGCTGGGCCAGGACGTCCGAGAGCTTGCGGATCTTGTCCAGCACGGAACGGCGGGAGGCCTCGGTGGGGTGCGCGGTGAAGATCGGCCGCACGTCCAGTTCGTTGACGACTTCCTGCAGCACCGCCGGGCCGGCCTGCCCCGCGATGTCCTCCACGGCCTTGGCCAGCCAGCCGTCCTTCTCCTGCCGGGTGCGCAACCGGCGGACCCGGTGGACCTGCTCGGCGGCGTTGGCGAGGTGGAAGTAGAACGCGAAGGCGCGGACCAGGTCGGTCGCCTGCTCGAGCGGCAGCGAGGCGAGCAGCTCGCGGACCTGGGCAACGACGTCGTGCGCGCTCCACGGGCCGGTGGCGTCCGCGCCGCCCCGGGCGGCTTCCTTGGATTCCTTGGTGAGCAGGCGCACCTGCTCCACGAGGTCAAGGAGTTCGGGGCCGTGCTGGCGGACCAGCGATTCGCCCAGGAGCGTGGAGACCCGGCGGACGTCCGCGCGCAGTTCGGCGGCGAGATCTGTTTCTGAATTCATTGCAGTGTCAGCCATTGAAACTATCTTTCGAGTGTTCGACTTTGGCTCGTACACTGCGCTGGATACTGTGAGCCGGGTTACTGTTCCTATGGAATGTTACCCGCAGCCGGCCGCAGTCCGGGAATATGTCTCAGATGCTGTCATGCCCTTGAACTCCTCCCGCCGGGCGCGGTAATGAGCCACGGGCAACCCGATCGCGAGCGGGTAAAAGCCCAATTCCAAGGCTACGCCAGCCGCCCGCGGCCCGGCAGCCCCGGGCAGGCACCAGCTGCGGAATGAAGTTCGGCCGCGACGGGTTGACCCCTTAGCTGGCCGGATCGAGACCCATCCTGGAGGAACCATGAGCACTGCACCGGACGCCCAGCTGGAACGCTGGCGCCGCTTCCGCAACAGCCGCAACACCGCTCTCGCTGCGGACTACGGCTGGTTGACGCTCACGTCGTTCCAGTGGCTGGAAAGCCAGCCATCCGCCGTCGACCTCGCTCCCGGTTTGTGGTCAACGGACGGCACGACGGCGGCGCTCACCGCCGCGGCATCGGACGGCCTCA
The DNA here is from genome assembly GCF_059090205.1 of Arthrobacter sp. CMU6. NCBI lineage: Bacteria > Bacillati > Actinomycetota > Actinomycetes > Micrococcales > Micrococcaceae > Arthrobacter > Arthrobacter sp. CMU6. The sequence continues at coordinate 26,294 of NZ_JBNHFL010000043.1, read as the reverse complement.
CGCTGGTGGAAACGGGAGAGCCCGTGGATGGCACCATCACGGCGCAGCTCGCCGATGAGGAGTCCCTGATGTGGGTGCAGTTTGGCGGCGCGGACGGCAAACAGGTGGTGGTGGAGCTGGCAATGCGGGCCGACAAATATGCCATCCGAACCCGTGATTCGAAATCACCGGTGTTCACTGGGTTCGACGGCGTGCCCACCTTTGACTACCGCCCTGACCTGGTGATTGAAGCGAGGTTTGAGGCGTTTCCCGAGCCTGAGGACGTTCCGATTGCCACCGCGAACCCTCTGGTGGACGGGGTGCACCGCAGCGTCGGCGAACTGGTGTTCCGGTTGCCGGGGAAGGACCACGAGTACCGGCTGCACGCCGAGGAAGAGAAGCTCGGGGCCCTGACGGTCACGTTCCACGACGAAACCAACGGCGGAATGACTGACGAGTGGCGCAAGGTCTCCACGACCAGGCCGAGGCCCGACGGAACCGTCATCCTCGATTTCAACCGCGCCATCAACTACCCCAGCGCCTTCACGCCCTACGGCACCTGCCCCATGCCGGTGAAGAACAACAGCCTGGACGCCCGGATCGAAGCCGGCGAAAAGCAACCCGCCCTTGCCGACTGAGCGCGAACCGCGGGACTGCGTCAGGCGATCGCGGAGACGCCCGTGACTGCGCGGCCCACGATCAGCGTGTTGATCTCGTACGAGCCCTCGTAGGTGTAGATGGCCTCGGCGTCGGCGAAAATCTTGGCCATCCGGTAGTCCGTGACGATGCCATTGCCGCCCAGGATGGACCGGCCCATCGCCACGGTTTCGCGCATCCTCGCCGACGTGTAGGACTTGGCGAGCGCCACCTGCGCCATCCCGGCACCCTGCTCCTGCAGCTGCGCGATCCGGACCATCATGCCCATGCTCGCCACGGCGTTGCCCAGCATGGACACCAGCTGCTGCTGGATGAGCTGGAACTTCGCGAGCGGACGTCCGAACTGCTGGCGTTCGACGGCGTACTGCCGGGCAACGTCGAATGCGGCCAGCTGCTGGCCCACCGCCTGCCACGCCACCATGATCCGTGAACCGCGGAGCAGCTCATTGGTGTCCTCGAAGCTGCCGATGCCGGCAAAACGGTCAGCCTCCGCAACCCTGACGTCCTCGAAAACGATGTCCGCGTTCTGCACGGTGCGCAGGGCGATCTTGTTCTCGATCCGGCTCCGGCTCACCCCGGGCAAGCTGGCGTCCACAATGAAGCCGCGTACAGCGCCGTCGGCTTCATCCCGCGCCCACACCAGCATGAAGTCGCAGAACGTCCCGTTGCCAATCCACCGCTTGGAGCCGTTCAGCACCCAGCAGTCCCCGCCGGCGTCGGACTCTCCCGTACGGCCCGATATCCGGCGCGCCCGCGTCTCCATACCGCCGGCGACATCCGACCCGTGCTCGGGTTCGGTCAGGGCAAACGCGCCGGTCGTCCTGAGGTTCGAGGCGTCGTCGAGGTACCGGCGGCGCTGGTCCTCGGAGCCGAAGCGGTAGAGCGACTCGACGAAAAGGTCGTGGTGGACCAGGAAAAACGTGGCGATCGAGGTGTCCACCCGCGTCATCTCCGCGATCACCAGCCCGGCGAACAGGTGGCTGTAGCCCCGCTGGGCGGGCGTGCTCAGCTCCAGGGCGGCCAGCTTGGGGAGGATGTGCGCCGGAAACTCGGCCCTGTTCCACCAGTCCCCCGCGAACGGCGCGATCTCCGCGGCCATGAACTCGCGCAACTCGCCCAGCTTCCGCTGCTCGGCGGCACTGAGCAGGGACTCGTAGCCGAAAAAGTCAGCGGTGGGCAGGGTGTCGACGGCGGGCACCGCCTGCCCGGTCCCGCTGAGTTTGGTGCCGCCCACCGCCGCGCCGCCAACGTTAGCGCTGCCCACGCTGGTGCCGCCCAGTCCGGTCCCGCTCACTTCGGGCCCATCCGGATGGCGCCGTCGAGGCGGATGGTTTCGCCGTTGAGCATGGCGTTCTCCACGATGTGCGCGGCGAGGTTCGCGTACTCGGCGGGCCTGCCCAGGCGGGACGGGTGCGGCACCTGCCGGCCCAGTGACTCCTGGGCTTCCTGGGGCAGTCCGGCCATCATCGGGGTCTCGAAAATCCCGGGCGCGATCGTCACCACGCGGATGAGGGACCGGGCCAGTTCGCGGGCCAGCGGCAAGGTCATGGCGGCCACGCCTCCCTTGGACGCAGCGTAGGCAGGCTGGCCGATCTGCCCGTCGAACGCGGCCACTGAGGCGGTGTTGATGATGACTCCGCGTTCCTCCCCGCCGAGCTCGGTAGCTGCAGGTTCAGTGCCGGCCATCGCGGCGGCGGCCAGCCGGACAACATTGAAGGTCCCCACCAGGTTGATCTGGATGACGCGCTGGAAGGTCTCCAGCGGCAGCACGCCGTCGCGCCCCAGGACCTTGCCCGGCGTGGCGATGCCGGCGCAGTTCACCACTATCCGCAGCGGTCCCAGGCCCACGGCGGCCTCGACGGCGGCCTGCACCTCCTCCTCGCTGGTCACATCCGCGGCAGCGAAAACTGCTTTGGGCGCTGCCGACTGATGGCCTGCAAGGTTCTGCGGGCCGGCGGAGTTCAGCTCCTCGGCGTACGCGGCGCCCGCCGAGGAGCCGAGGTCAGCCAGGACCACTGAGGCGCCGGCGTCGAACAACCGCCGGGCCGTGGCGGCGCCCAGGCCGGATGCGCCGCCCGTGATCAGCGCGACGGAACCCTCGATTTCCATACATCCTCCTTGATGCGGAACCGGCCGATGCGGATCCGGATCCCGGCCGCGAACGTTAGTTAGTGAATGTTAACGGAAATGTGCGGCGGACGCATCCCTCGGCGCACGGTTCGCCAAGCGGGCGGCGCCCCACACCGCACGGCCGTACGGCCTCTACCCAGCTAGGCTGGCCGCATGACACAGCCAGATGCTGACGCCACCCCAGATGCCATGACCGCTTCCGCAACGCCCTGGGCAGAGCGGGCCGACGAGGCTGCACGGTCGGTAACGCATCTGTTCGGCCAGCGGCTGTTTTTCCTGCCCGGAACGCACATCGCCGCCACCGCCCGGCCCTCCGGCCGCATCGAGAACCTCCGCCGCCCGTGGCACTACTGGTGGCAGGCGCATTACCTGGACTGCCTCGTGGACGCGGGTTTTCGTGAACTTGGGAGGGCGGGGCAGCCGTCCAAAAGGTTCGACGGCGATGCGCGCCCCAGCGCCGGCCAGCTCGCGTCGCGCCTGGTCACGGGCATCCGGCTGCGGAATTCCCTGACGTTCGTCAACCACTACTACGACGACATGGCGTGGCTGGCCCTGTCCTCGCACCGGCTGGAGCGGCTGGCCGAAGAGAGCCGCAGGCCCAGCCCCCGGCGGCAGGAGAGAATCCGCAGGAGCCTGACGCTCCAGTTCGACTCGGCGTCCACCGACGACCTGGGCGGCGGCACATTCTGGAGCACCAAGCGGGACTTCAAGAACACCCCGGCCACGGCACCGGTGGCGCTGTATTTTGCGCGCACGGGCAACCCCACCAAGGCGCAGGCCCTGCTCGACTGGCTGGATGCCCGGCTGTTCGACCCCGCCCGCGGGCTCTACCTGGACGGGATCCGCGTCCGCAGCACCGGGGAAACCGTGCTGGAGGATGCGATCTACACCTACAACCAGGGGCCAGTTCTGGGCGCCCTGCTGGAACTCGGCGGCACCGCCAACCTGGAACGCGCCGGAACGGTGGTCCGCGCGGTGGCCACACACCTCACCCTGCCGGAGGCTGCCGGGGGCAACCCGGGCAGCAGCACAGGCCCCGGAGCCGGCCCCGCCGACAGCCCGGTTCTCCGCTGCGACGGCACCGGTGACGGCGGACTGTTCACCGGTATCCTCACCCGCTACCTCGCATTGGCCGCCAACGACCGGCGGCTGCCGCGGGACGTCCGGACCACCGCCGCAGGGCTGGTCACCGGCACTGCCGGCGCCTTGTGGTCCGACCGCCGGCCAATTGCGGCGGGCGAGCCGCTGGCCCGTCATGGCCGGACCGGGGACCCCATATTCTCTTCCGACCCGAAGCGCCCGGCGAGCAGCACGTACCCGCCGGGTACCGCCGTCGAACTTTCCACCCAGCTTCAGGCCTGGCTGGCGCTGGAGGCCGCGGCGTCCGTGCCGGCCGCGTCCGTGGCAACGGGCATTCAGGGAACCCGCAATTAGGACACGCAACAGTGCCGTAATTGATGTGATCCTCATCACTTAAGCTCCTTCCCGCTTGGTGCTTAGGTTTGGCTAACCTACAGTTTTTCAAGTGAGCTTCACCTAACTTCCCCAGCTCACGAGGGCCTCGCCCACGAGACTTTGCAGAAAGAAGCACCCCGATGAAGATCCGCATCAACGCGCTGGCCGGCATCGCGATCGCCGCCACCGCAGCCCTCGGCCTCTCGGCCTGCGGCTCCAGCACCTCTCCCGCTGCCTCGCCCTCCGCTGACCCCGCCAAGGGCGAGATCACGGTCTACAACGCCCAGCATGAAAGCCTGACCAAGGAATGGGCGGACGCCTTCACCACGGAAACGGGCATCAAGGTCACGCTGCGCCAGGGCTCGGACACCGAGATGTCCAACCAGATCGTCCAGGAGGGTGCGGCCTCCCCGGCGGACGTCTTCCTCACCGAAAACTCCCCCGCAATGGCGCAGGTGGAGAACGCCGGTCTGTTTGCCGACGTCAACAAGGACACCATCGCCCAGGTTCCGGCGGAGTTCCGCCCGTCCACGGGCAAGTGGACCGGCATTGCCGCCCGCTCCACCGTCCTGGTGTACGACAAGAACAAGATCTCCGAGGACAAGCTGCCCAAGTCCATGCTTGACCTGGCCAAGCCGGAGTGGAAGGGCAAGTGGGGCGCTTCCCCCAGCGGCGCCGACTTCCAGGCCATCGTCTCTGCCCTGGTCGAACTCAAGGGCGAAGCCGCTGCTGCGGAATGGCTGAAGGGCATGAAGGAAAACTTCACCGCCTACAAGGGCAACAACACCGCCATGAAGGCAGTGAACGCCGGCGAGGTTGATGCCGCGCTGATCTACCACTACTACTACTACGGTGACCAGGCGAAGACCGGCGAGAACTCCAACAACGTCACGCCGTACTACTTCAAGAACCAGGACCCGGGCGCGTTCCTGTCCGTCTCAGGCGGCGGCGTCCTGAAATCCTCGAAAAACGCTGAGAACGCCCAGGCCTTCCTGAAGTTCATCACCGGCAAGAAGGGCCAGGAAATCCTGCAGAAGGGCACCTCCTTCGAGTACGCCATCGCTTCGGGCGTCCCGGCCAACGAAAAGCTGGTTCCCGTCAAGGAACTTCAGGCTCCCACCGTGGACCCGGCCAAGCTGAACTCCGCGAAGGTCACCGAGCTGATGACCAAGGCAGGACTGCTCTAATTCTGTGATCACGCAAGTATCGTCTCCGGAGGAATCCGGAAGCACGACGACGGCGGGCCGGGGCAAGCGCCCCCGCCCGCCTTTCGGCGTTTCAGCGGTAGCCGTTGCGGCGGTGCTGATCGCCCTGTTTTCGCTCCTGCCGCTGGCTTACGTGGTGTACATGACCGCGGCCACGGGCTGGGACACCGCCCTCGAACTGGTCTTCCGGCCCCGCGTCGGCGAACTGCTGCTGAACACGGTGCTCCTGATGCTGATCACCGTTCCCCTCTGCCTCATCCTGGGCGTCGGCGGCGCATGGCTTGTGGAGCGCACCACGCTGCGCGGAAAGAAGGTGTGGGCGGTGCTGCTCGCCGCTCCCCTGGCTATCCCGGCCTTCGTCAACAGTTATGCCTGGGTTTCCGCCGTCCCCTCCCTGCACGGCCTGTTTTCCGGGGTGCTCATCGCCACCCTGTCCTACTTCCCGCTGGTCTACATTCCCGCTGCCGCGACACTGAGCCGGCTGGATCCCGCCGTTGAGCAGTCGGCTGCGTCCCTGGGCCTGGGCGCCTGGAGGGCATTCTTCCGCGTGGTCCTGCCGCAGCTGCGGATCGCCATGACCGGCGGCGGCCTGCTGGTGGGGCTGCACCTCCTGGCCGAGTACGGCGCCTTCGCCATGATCCGCTTCGACACCTTCACGACGGCGATCATGGTGCAGTACCAGTCCACGTTCAACGGCACGGCAGGGAACATGCTCGCGAGTGTGCTGGTGTTCATCTGCCTCATCCTGCTGGTCGTCGAGGTCCGCAGCCGAGGCACCGCGCGCTACGCCCGGGTCGGTTCAGGTGCACAGGCCAAGGCACTGTGCCTGCCGCTGCACGCCTACCAGTGGCCGGCCCAGCTGGCCCTGCTCGGCCTGACCCTGCTTGCCTTCGGCCTGCCGCTGCTGTTCGTGCTGCGTTGGATCATTGCCGGCGGAACAGAAATCTGGGCCGCTGACGAGTTCGTTCCCGCGCTGCTGCAGACCCTCCTCTACGGGCTGGCCGGCGCCGCCGCCACCACTGTCGTCGCCTTCCCTATGGCCTACCTCGCCGTCCGGCACCCCAGCTGGTTCAGCAAGGGCCTGGAACTGTCCAACTACGTCACCAGCTCGCTGCCGGGCATCGTGGTTGCCCTGGCCTTCGTCACCGTCAGCATCAGGCTGGTCCCGGGCGTCTACCAGACCACCGGCGTCCTGATCGCCGCCTATGTCCTCCTGTTCCTGCCGCGCGCCCTGGTGAACATCCGGGCGGGGCTTGCCCAGGCACCCAAGGAGCTGGACGAGGCGGCCCAGGCACTCGGCAGCCCTCCGCTGCTGTCGTTCATCCGCGTCACACTGCGGCTCACGGCTCCCGCCGCGGCCGGGGGCGCCGCCCTCGTCTTCCTGGCCATCGCCAACGAGCTGACCGCCACGCTGCTCCTGTCCCCCAACGGGACCAAGACCCTCGCCACCGAGTTCTGGAGCAAGAGCAGCGAAATCGACTACGCCGGCGCGGCACCGTACGCCCTCTTCATGATCGTGATCTCGGCGCCCATGACCTATTTGCTCTTCCAGCAGTCCAAGAAAGTAGCGGGACAGTGACCGAACAATCCCCGTCCAGGCTTCCGGAACCGCGGATTTCGCCGTCCGTGGCGCCAAGCACCAATAGCCATCTGGAGATCGACGCCGTCACGAAGAACTTCGGCTCGCAGGCCGTCCTCAAGGGCGTGAACCTGTCCGTGGCCAAGGGCGGAACCACCGCGATCGTGGGCCCCTCCGGGTCGGGCAAGACCACCCTGCTTCGGCTGATTGCGGGCTTCGAGCACCCCGCCACCGGCAGCATCTCGCTGAACGGATCCCCGGTGGCGGGCGACGGCGTGTGGAAGCCGGCGCATAAACGCCACGTCGGCTATGTGGCGCAGGACGGTGCCCTGTTCCCGCACCTGACCGTGGGACAGAACATCGCGTTCGGGCTCAGTGCCGCAAAGCTCGACGGCGGCCGGCGCGCGGTTAATGCGCGGGTCAATGAACTCCTGGAGATGGTGTCGCTGGACACCGCCATGGCCAAGCGCCGGCCGCACCAGCTTTCCGGCGGGCAGCAGCAGCGCGTCGCCCTGGCCCGGGCCCTCGCCCGCGAGCCTGAACTCATGCTGCTGGACGAGCCGTTCTCCGCCTTGGACGCCGGGCTGCGCGTCGCCACCCGGCGGGCGGTGGCCAAGGTCCTTAATGAGGCCGGGGTGACCACCATCCTTGTCACCCACGACCAGGCCGAAGCACTCTCCTTCGCGGACCAGGTGGCGGTCATGCGGGGCGGCAAGCTGGCACAGATCGGCAACCCGTTCGTGGTGTACACCCGGCCGGCCGACCGCGCCACCGCCGAATTCCTGGGCGACGCCGTGATTCTCGATGCCTGGATGGAGGGCTCGCTGGCCACCTGCTCGCTCGGCGGCATCCCCGTCCGGCGTCCGCCAGCGCAGGGCCGCGTCCAGCTCATGCTGCGTCCGGAGCAGATCCGGATCGCCGAGGACGGGCCCATCCGCGGCGTGGTGGTGGATACCGACTACTTCGGTCCGGAAACCACCGTACGGCTGAAACTCGCCGTACCGCCCAAGCTGGCCGGTGCCATGCCCGACCACCGCTATCCCGGCGGCGGAGAAGTGATCACCATCCGGCACTGGAACGCGTCCATCGCCCAGCCAGGCACGGAACTGTGCCTGCGCGTGGTGGGGGAAGCCGTGGCCTTCCCGCTCGAGTCCGACTGACGGCTGCCTTCGGACCGCGCTCGGTCAGCGCATCCGTGTCGGCGTATTCGTGTCCGGCGCATCTAGCGCGCGTTCAACACGGTGGCCAGCGGGGTGTATTTGAACGACTTTAGCGTCAGCTTCCCTCCGGACGTGGCGGCGCTGACCGCCGGCTGCCCGGACCGCGGCAGCACCATGGACGTCAGGGTCTGCTCGCCGCCGTTCACGAAGACCTCCACTGACGAGTAATCAACGAAGATGGTCAGGTCCACACTGCCCCTGCCCGACGCGCTGCCGTTGCGGGGCGGGCTCTGTGCGCTCCTCCGGTCGGTAAAAATCGGCCCGAGTGCCTCCGCGCCCGGGACCACCGCTGCCCGGTCCACCCACGCCGTGCCTGCCTCGAAGTTGTAGCCCACCGTGGCGTAGTCTTTCCCGCCGTTGCCGAGCTTCAGCAGGGCTTCCGTGCCGTCGTCGTCCGGTGCACGTTCCAGGGTCACATCCAGCCGGTAGGCACCGCCTGTGGGTGCGGGAAGCTCTCCGCCGCCCTCCGGGGTGAGCGCCCTGCTGCCGGCGGCCTTGGCCTCGCCGTCCAGCGCAGAGAGGGCGGCGGTGGGCGTGGAGACGAGCGTAGGCCGGCCCTGCACGGTCTTCAGGCGGACGTCCCGGACGATGGAGTCTGCACCGCCTTGCCAGTCCGTGGTGGGCAGCTGCCGGGCGTACGTCCAGTTGTTCATCCAGCCGATCGCGTGGCGGGACGCCATCCGTTCGTTTTCCGGGAGCCGGGGATCATCCCAGGTGACGGCGGCATAGAAGTCGGCACCGGCGTCGAGCCACTGGTGTCTGTCCTCCGCGGGGGTGAACGAGGTGCCGTCAAAGGTCCCTGTCCAGTACGCCACCCCGGTGGTCCGGCCCTCCGCGGCGCCGTTCGCGCTGGCCGCCAGGACCCAGGTGCGCTTGGCGGGATCGCCGTCGACGTCCAGCTGGAAGAGGTCGGGGCATTCGAGGATCCCCAGACCCTTCCGCTCGAAGCCTGACGCGTAGCGCCAGTTCTTGAGGTCCTCTGAGGTGTAAAGGCCGATCTTTTCCCCTTCGGCCAACGCCATGACCCACTGTCCGCGGGCCTCGTCACGGATGATCTTCGGATCACGCCAGTGCTCCGCGCCGGGGTTGTCCATGACCGGATTCCCGTCGGCGGCCTTGAACGTGTACCCCTTGTCCGTGGAGTAGAACAGGGACTGCCGCTGCACGCCCTTGTCCTGCTGCGTCATCACGGCCACCACTGCGCCCTTGCCGAAGCCGGCGGTGTTGTCCTGGTCCACCACTGCGCTGCCGGTCTCAATGTCCCCGAGGCCGTTCTTGAACTTCTCGATGGCAACGCCCTCGTCCTTCCAGTGCACCAGATCGGTGCTGGTGACGTGGAACCATTCTGTGCCATTCCCCTCGGGGTGGTCGGCGTTGTAAAGGTAGTAATAGTGCCATACCCCGTCCAGCAGGAACGGCCGCTGCGGGTCGTTCATCCACTCTTTGGCAGGAGTGAGGTGGTAGGAGGGCCGGAACTGCGAGGCGCCCTCCGGCCTGCTGAACGACTTCGGGGCGGCCGGGGCTTCACTGGGAGTGGCACTGCCTTGGCTGCTACCGCTCTGGGGTCCGCTGCCTTGGGGTCCGGCGCCGCCCTGCGTTCCGCCGTCGCCCTGCCGGCCGGCCAGGCCGATCACTGCCGCCGCGGCCAGCACCAGAGCCAGGGCCACCGCCACCGCAATCCACCGCCCGCGGGGTCCGAGCGTGCGTAGGGAAAACCGCTGCATGTTCGCCGTTCATGTTGGGAGTTGGCACCAATTTTAGCGCGGACGGCCTTTTCGCTGCCCCGCAGGATGCCCCGCGGTGGGATGCCTGTGGTCAGGATTGCCCGACGGCGGATTTAGCCCGGTGATATTCAGTCCCGGCCGGCCGGGCGTTTCTTCTGCGGATACGGAGTCTCGCCTCGGGCCAGCATCTGGACAAATCCGGCGATCTTCCGCTCCCGGGTGGAGGCCTGCTTGACCGAATTGGTGCGGTAAATCAGTGCGTAACGGTTCACCGAGGTCAGCACCTCGAACATGGCCTGCGCCTCGGGCACGGCGGCAATGGCAGCGGCCAGATCCGCCGGGACCTCCGCCGTCGCCGGTCCTGAATAGGCGGCCTCCCAGCGGCCGTCGGCCTTGGCGGCGTCGACGGCGGCACGGCCGGGAGCGGTCATCTTTCCTTCCGCTTCCAGCCGGGCCACATGGCCTACGTTCCGTTCCGACCAGGGGCTCTTGGGACCCCGGCGGGTCATGCGCTGGAGGTAACTGTCGGCGTCGCGCTTTTTAACCTGGCCGTCGATCCAGCCGAAGCAAAGCGCCTCGTCCAGGGCGGCGTCGTAGTCGAGTTCGGTGACATTGCCGCCCTTCTTGTGCAGGACCAGCCACACACCGGGGCTGTCGTTGTGGTGGGATTCCAGCCACGCACGCCACGCCGCGGCATTGGCCACCAGAAGTTCCTCGAGTTCCACAGCCATGCGCCTATTCTGCCCCCGGTGCCGGGTTATTCAACCCGGTGCCACGCGATTCAAGACGTGGCATCATGGCCATGTCGGCGCCGTTTTCGGGATCCAGGTATTTCGAGTTCGAGGAGAGAGCATGCTTCGTGTCCGCCCCATCCACTTCACGTCCCGGATTGAACCCTGGGAGCGGCTCCTCACCGACCTGGGGATGATCAAGTCCACGGACCAGGGTTCCTGGCGGGAGTACGACGCCGGGGCGGGCCGGCTGGCGCTGCACCAAGCCGAGCCGGGCGCTGCGGAGGACGGCGTCACGCACTTTGGCGTGGAGGTCGGCGACCTCGAGGAGTTTGCCCGGCGCACTAACCAGTCCGGCGCGGAATCCGACTCCTCCTCTGCCGAACTCGTCCGGGCGGACCACGGCGACTCCTGCCGCATCACCGGCGCAGACGGCTTCAGCTTCTTCGCCGACAAGGCCGCGCCCGGGACCAGCTCCACCGAAGTGGATCCGGCGCTGGCCGTGGTGGAGGTGTGGTTCAGCGAGGACGTGACAGCTGCTGCCCAGGCGCTGCGGGACATCGGAGCCCGGTTCCGGCCCGTCCCGGACGACGACGAAACTGCCGACTTCACGGCCAAGAACGGCGGCGTGCTGATGGCGCGGCCGGGCACCGGCGCGGCGCACGCGGGACTCGGGTTCGAGTACGCCGGGGACCTCGACGCCCTGCGGGACCGACTCACCGCCGCGGGACACGACGTGACGCTGACCGAGGAGGCCTTCGGACGCACGCTGCATGTGCCGCACCCGGACAGCGACGGCGCGGCGGCGCAGCGGGCGCAGCTCTGGATCTCCGCCCGGCGCCCGTCGTAGCCCTAAGTGACGACGGCGCCGCGCCCGCCCGCAGCGGCCAAATCGAGTGGCGAGATCTCGTCGCTTTGGCCACCGCTAAGCGTCGGGATCTCACGTTTCGGCGGCCGGACCTGTAGCGATGGGGTAAAAATGACTCATGAACGTGCGCACCCCTGACCCCAACCCCGGCTGGCTCTCGGACGAGGATCTCTTCGAAGCCAGAGGCCGGCTCCCGATGGTCTACGTGGAGGCGGTGCCGGTCCGGCTGGATCCACTCGGGTTCGTGAATGAGGTGGGCACGCTCCTGCAGGCGGACGAGGACGGCACCATGGTCCGGTCCCTCGTCTCCGGCCGGGTACTTTACCGCGAGACCATCCGCGCCGCCCTGCTGCGGCACATGGAAAAGGACCTTGGCCCGCTGGCGTTCCCCCAGCTCCCCATCAGCCCGGTGCCGTTCACCGTGGCCGAATACTTCCCCGCCCCCTCGCACACTGGCTTCACCGACGACCGCCAGCACGCCGTGTCGCTGGCGTACATCATCCCCGTGACCGGCGAATGCGAACCCCGCCAGGACGCGCTGGAGCTGACCTGGATGACACCCCAGGAAGTGCTCAGCGACGGCGTGCAGCTTGAGTTCACCGGCGGCCGCGGTGCCCTGGTGCGGCAGGCCCTGGCCTACGCCGGCGTAGGGAGCTGACGCCCGGACGCCCGCGCCTCCCCGACTTCGCACCCTCTCCTTTGTAGACTGTTGGGCGGACCGCAAGAGAACTTAAGGACTCCCGATGAACCACCCTGCAGCTGCCAAGACCTATCGTGAACAGCAGGCGGGCTCTCTGCGGGCGGGCGACCACCTTCTCCTGCCGGACGGCGAGCGGACCGCGGAAATCCACTCGGTGGAAGTCGAAACCGATGATTTCGGCAGCCCTGCCATCGTCCTTGCGACCCTCACCGGCGGCGGCACGCTGCGCATCGCTGCCGGCTCCTCCGTCCGGATCCCGGGACCCGCGGCTGACGGCCTGCCCTCCCCGGAAGCCGCCGCCACTGCGGCTGTAAAGACTGTTGCCGTCGTCGAAGGTGCTGCCACCGCAGATGCCACCGGAACGGCGGACGGTGACACCCAAAAGGCAGACGCCCAGGCGTCCGACGCCGGCGTTCCCCTTTCCGTGGTGGGGAACGAAGCAGCTGGGGAGCCTGCCCGGACGGCGCCTGCCGCCGTCGTCGTCCCTCCGCTGCCGTCCACCACCCCGGTGGTGATCGGACCCAGCGCGGAGGACCTGGCCCTTATCCCGGAGCCCTCCGGGACGCCTGAATCTGTGGTGGAAGCCGTGGCGGAGGCCCATCCGGACTCCGTCGGGGTGCAGCTGCTGGCCGACAAGCTGGTCAAGGGCATAAACACCAAGTCCGGCAGCTGCCTGAAGGACCTGAGCGACCTCGCGCATGAGCTGTTTATCATGCTCAAGGACGCCGAGGCATCGCTGAGCGTGGCCGACCTGCTGAACGTGCTGCCCTTCGACGGCAATCCGGGGCGCTGGGGGTCGGTGGAGGCTTCGCTCGCGCTGTCCAGCTACGTGTGCCGGCAGACGGGACACAAGGACCGGGCCGCCGTATATGAGAAGCTGCTTCGGGCGCCGGACAACCAGGAGACGGATCCGTTCAAGGCGCGGATGCAGGCCCGGGTCCGCCAGCGCTCACTGAACGAGCCGAACCTGTACGACAAAGAGATTTTCCGCTCCATCGACAACTCCAACCACGAGGCCGAGCGCGAGTGGCGGCTGCTGCGGCTGGAATCGCTGCTGTTCCTGCGCGCCCACGGCGGATCTCAGACCATCAGCCCGTCCGAACTCGAGCGGCGGATAGCGAACGAACTGGAGTCCGTGCGGGGCTAGGCGGCCCTGCTGTACTGCTGCCGTGTTTCCCGCCGGAAACTCCCCTAGCCCGGGTTGCGCCCCAAGTTGTAGATTCAGGCCATGACGAACAATCTGAGCGTTGTGATCAATTCGGACGCGCCCCAGGTTTGGACGATGCTGCGTGAACCCTCGAAGGTCGCGCAGTGGCACGGCTGGGAGGCCGACGAGCTGGCCGCGGAAATCAACGAGATCTACTTCAGCAAGAACGTGGTTGAAGGGGCGGACCACACCACGCTGACGGTCAACAACGGCGACATCTTCACGTTAAAGCCCGTGTCCACCGGAACCGAGGTCAGCGTCACCCGCGCCGGCGTGGACCACAACTCGGAATGGGCCGCGTGGGACGAGGACATTACCCAGGGATGGCTGATCTTCCTGCAGCAGCTGCGGTTCGCGCTGGAACGGCATCCCCAAGGCAAGCGCCGCACCTGCTACTTCTCCGTTCCCGGCTCGGGCGGCTCCGCCATCGAGAAACTCGGCCTGAAGGATATCCCCGCTGCCGGCGAAGAGTATTCGCTGACCCTGGGCACCGGCGAGGAGGTCTCGGGCAGGGTCTGGCACAAGACCAACCACCAGGTGGGGCTCACCGTCCACAGCTACGCGGAGCACGGAGAGGGCCTGCTGATTGTGGCCGACCAGCCCGTGATCCCCGAGAAAAGGCCCGACGGCGGCTCCATGGTCATCATCTCGACCTACGATCTGGGCGCCCACAGCCTGGAGACCATCCGCTCCCTCTGGGACGACTGGCGCTCTGAGAACTACCCCACATCAGAACCCATCCAGTGAAGGTTCGCCGCTGTCAGCTGGCACACTTGAACCGTGCCAGCCAATCCTGAACCGCTTTCCCCTTCTGCACCGGTACCGGCCGCCCGCCAGTCGGAGTTCTCCTTCCGCGTGGGCAAGCGGCTCACGGAAACATGCAGCCCCGGTCCCGAGCAGGTGGCCGCCAACGGAGGCGGGTTCCTGGGCCGGACGGGCACCATCACCACCCCGCACGGCGAGATCCAGACGCCGGCCTTCATCGCCGTCGGAACCAAAGCGACCGTGAAGTCGGTGCTGCCCGAATCCATGGCGGAGCTCGGCGCCCAGGCCCTTTTGGCCAATGCCTACCACCTGTACCTGCAGCCCGGCCCTGAGATCCTGGACGAGGCCGGCGGCCTAGGCGCCTTCATGAACTGGCCGGGCCCCACCTTCACCGATTCCGGCGGCTTCCAGGTGATGAGCCTGGGCTCGGGGTTCAAGAAGGTCATCGACATGAAGACTGCGCCATCCCCAGACCAGACCCTGCCCGACGACGCCGTGGCCGCCGGCAAGGAACGACTGGCCCACGTGGACGACGACGGCGTGTGGTTCAAGAGCCACCTCAACGGTGACCGCCACCGCTTCTCCCCCGAGATCTCCATGCGGGTCCAGCACCAGATCGGCGCGGACATCATGTTCGCGTTCGACGAGCTCACCACGCTGCAGAACTCCCGCGGATACCAGGAGGAGTCGCTGGAACGCACGCGGCTGTGGGCGGTCCGCTGCCTGGAGGAGCACTTCCGGCTCACTGACGAACGCGCGGGCAAGCCGTACCAGGCCCTGTTCGGTGTGATCCAGGGCGCCCAGTACGAGGACCTGCGCCGCAAGGCCTGCCGCGACCTCGGTGCCATGGCCTTTGACGGCTACGGGATCGGCGGTGCCCTCGAAAAGGAGAACCTGGGCACCATCGTGCGTTGGTGCAACGAGGAACTGCCCGAGAACAAGCCCCGGCACCTGCTCGGCATCTCCGAGCCGGACGACATCTTCACGGCCATCGAGAACGGCGCCGACACCTTCGACTGCGTCTCCCCCACCCGCGTGGCCCGCAACTCGGCGTTCTACACACCCGACGGCCGCTTCAACCTCTCCGGTGCCAAGTACAAGCGCGACTTCGGCCCGCTGCAGGACGGCTGTGACTGCTACGCGTGCCTGAACTATTCGCGGGCGTACATCCACCACCTGTTCAAGGCCAAGGAGATGCTCTCCGCCACGCTGATTTCCATCCACAACGAACGCTTTGTGGTGAAGATGGTGGACGACGCCCGGCTGGCCATTGAGTCCGGCGACTTCTTCGAGTTCAAGGCCGAGACCCTGGGCCGGTACTACTCGTAGGTTCCCGCCCGTTTTTCCCGGCCCGTTTCGACGGTTCCCTGCGCGCTAGACGTACGGCTGCATCGAGCGCAGCAGGGAACCGTCGAACGGGATATCCACATAGCCAGCCTCGGGTCTGGAACCCGTTCTTTGGGAAGCCGACGCTGGAACCATGGCCCAGCCGAATCCTTATCTTCCCGCCGGCAACATGTGGCGCACCCAGGAACTGCTCAGCACTGGCGTGCGGCCCCGTGCCATCACCCGGATGGTGCGGAGCGGTGACTTGGTGCGTCCGCGACGCGGTTGCTACGTCCGCGGCAACTGGTGGAATGGACTGAAACCGGTCACGCGCAGCCGGTATCTGATCCACGCCCACTCACACGGGACGCTCACGACGTCGATGGGCGCATTTGTTTACAGCCACACCTCGGCTGCCCGGCTGCGCAGGCTCTACGTGTGGAAGGTCGATGATCGGATCCACCTGACCCAGGTAACGTGCCCATCCGGAATTTCGCATGGCGCCGACGTCGTTGCCCATACCCGGACCTTGGGACGGGGCGACGCAAGCTTCGTAGACGGCCTCCCCTGCACGTCACTTGAACGGACAGTGGTGGACTGCTGCCTGATGTTCAATCTTCGGCAGTCCCTTATTCTGGTGGACCATGCCTGTCGACTTGGCGCTGACTTGGAGATCCTCCAGTCCCGCTGCGCCGAACTGGCGGGGCGCAACGGTGTCATGGCACTGCGCGGCGCCGTCGAACTGGCGGATCCTCGCTCCGAGTCGCCCGGGGAATCCCTGACCAGGGAACTGCTGCACAGACTCAAGATCGAGGCGCCCGAGCCCCAATTCGTGGTGCACACTCCGCTTGGCGAGCACCGCCTGGACTTCGCTTGGCCGAGGAGGAAAGTGGCACTCGAATTCGATGGCAAGGTCAAGTATTTCGACTATCAACCGACCGGAGAAGTCCTTTTTGCCGAACGCCGGCGCGAGAAGGCGCTCATGGAGCAGGGCTGGACCTTCCTTCGCGTCGAGTGGAAGGACCTGTTCAACGAGGCGGAATTCAAGTATCGCGTACTCCGGGCGCTCGGCAGGGGTCCGGCCGCCTGACTTCCCCGTCCCGGCCCTCCTGCCGTTTCGACGGTTCCCTGCAGGTTCGGCGTCGCCAAGCGTCGAGCGGGGCAGGAACCGTCGAAGTGGCACCAGCTTGGTGTGAGAACGGATGACGGCGGGCGCCTCCTACGCTGGCTGGGTCGTCGCCCCGTAGCTCGGTTCGCGCCTCTTGACCCAGCCGATGGCCAGTGTGGTCACGGGCACGAAGAGGAACTCCACGAGGGTCTTGTAGAGGAAGCCCACCAGCACGTAGTTCACGAACATGCCGAAATCACTGATGCCGATCACCGAGGCCGCGATGCTGCAGAAAATCAGCGTGTCCACGAATTCCCCGGCCACGGACGAACTCATGATGCGGGCCCACAGCGACTTCTCACCGGTGCGGGCCTTCATCCGGACCAGGATCCAGGAGTTGATGGTCTGCCCGGCAAAGAACGCAAGGAGCGAGGCCAGCACGATCTGTGGAACCGGGCCGATTGCGCCTTCGAGGGCGGCCTGCTTCGCGGTTCCGAAGTCGTCGTCGAAGCCTGGCAGCGCAATGATCAGCCAGTAGCAAAGCGAGGCGAAGACGGACAGGGCAAACGTGGTGACGATGGCTTTCCGGGCCACCTTGAAGCCGTAGACCTCACTGATGACGTCGCCCAGGATGTACGCCAAGGGGAACAGGAAGAAGCCGCCGTCCGTGACGATTGGCCCCAGCGCCACGCCCTTGGAGGCACCGATGTTGGACAGGATCAGCACCACGGCCATGACCGCAAGCATGATGCCGAAGTAAGGGGAACCGACCGAGGCGAACTTTGGCGCTGCTTTCGGCATGGAGGACTGGGCGGTGGTCATGGGTATCCATTCGTAGTGGTTCGCTCGGCTGCCTGCGTCCCTGCGAAGGGAGATGGCAGCCGGCTGTATTAGCACTGGACGGGTCCCGCCGACTGGCCGCCGGAACCGCCCTCCATTCTCTCACCGGGCGTCCGGTATGGGGGGCGCCCGGTACGGGGACCTGACGTCCAGTACCCGGCCGCCCGCCGTAGTCCTCCCCCATTCGACGGTTCCGTGCACACACGGCGCTACGAATCGTCGTGCGTGCACTGGAACCGTCGAAACGGCGCGCCGCCTAGCGGCGCGAGGCGTCGATGAGGTCCTCGTCGCCGTCCCTGCGGCCTGTGTCCGTGACGCCGTCCGCGTCCGCCAGGGTGCCGGTCGCAACCGCCGCAGTCGACCAGGCGTCGCCCTGCTCGCGATCCAGGTGCGTGGTCTTCTTGTTCTTCAGCGCGAAGATGTAGACCAGCAGGGACAGGCCGATGGCGATGGTGACGTAGGTGAAGAACAGGTCAACCTGGCCCGACTTCTGCAGCGCAGCGCCGATCAGCGGAACAGTGCCGCCGAACAGCGAGTTGGCGATGGCATAGCCCAGGCCGACGCCAAGGGCGCGGATGGAAGCAGGGAAGAGCTCGGCCTTCACAAGCGCATTGATGGAGGTGTAGCCGCCCACGATGAGCAGTCCGCCCATCATCAGCAGGAACGCGGTGAACGAATCCTTGGTGCCGGCCAGGGTGGAGAGCAGCGGCCAGGTGAAGAGCACACCGGTGATCCCGAACCAGAGGAGCAGCGGCTTCCGGCCCACCTTGTCGGAAATGATGCCGTAGACGGGCTGGAGCAGCATGAAGATGAACAGCGCCCAGAAGTTGATCACGGACGTGTCCGTCTTGGCGATGCCGGACGTATCGTTCATGAACTTCAGGATGAAGTTGGTGTAGGTGTAGAAGGCCACGGTGCCGCCCAGGGTCACGCCGATGCAGATCAGCAGCGGCTTCCAGTGCTGGGTGAACAGCAGCCGCAGGGTGCCGGGCTGGGCCTGGCCGGCACCGGCAGGGGCCTTAGCCGCCCGGACCTGCTCCTCGGAAACCGTCTCCTCCATCGAACGCCGCAGCCACAGGACCACCAGCGCCGCAACACCGCCGATGGCGAACGGGATGCGCCATCCCCATTCCTTCAGCAGCCCGTCGCCCAGGGTGTTCTGCAGGATCACCAGAACCAGCAGGGCCAGCATCTGGCCGCCCACCAGGGTCACGTACTGGAAGCTGGAGAAGAAGCCGCGGCGCCGGGATGTGGCGGCTTCGGACATGTACGTGGCGCTGGTGCCGTATTCGCCGCCCACGGAGAAGCCCTGCAGAACCCGGATGAGGATCAGCAGGACCAGGGCCCAGATGCCGATGACGTCCTGGGTCGGGAGGATGGCGATCGCGAACGATCCCGCGGACATCAGGGTCACGCTGAGGGTCAGGGCAGCCTTGCGCCCGTTGCGGTCGGCGTAGCGTCCGAAGAACCAGCTGCCGATGGGGCGCATGAGGAACGACGTCGAGAAGACGGCCATCGCCTCGAGCCCGGCCTGGAGCTCGTCCTTGGAATTGAAGAAGTGTGCCTGGAAGTACGCCGCGAAGACCGTGTAGACGTAGAGGTCGTACCACTCCACGAGGTTGCCGGCGGAGCCTTTGAGGATGTTGCCGACCGCGCGGCGGGTTTGTGCTGCTTCTGACAGTTGGGTGCTCATCAGTGAACCTTCCTGGATTCGGCGTGGAAAGAAAGCAACGCCGCCCGTCACCCTATGGCCTGTGACTGGAGCCACCCGGCGTTTTGGTCATACTGTTCATGAGCACAATGCGGGCGCTGCGCGGCCGGTGGCAGGATGGGGACATGACTTCCACCGCGTTCGACTCTTCTGCCCTGGCGTCCGGCGCCGTTTCCGCCACCACGGCCGCTCCCGCCGTCGTCCTGACCATCGCCGGCTCGGAGGCAACCGGCGGCGCCGGAGCCCAGGCCGACCTGAAGACGTTCCAGGAACTCGGGGTTTTCGGTATCGCCAACCTCACGTGCATCGTCTCGTTCGATCCGAAGAATGACTGGAACCACCGCTTCATGCCGGTGGACCAGGAGGTCATCGCGCACCAGTTGGAGGCGACGACGGCGGCCTACGGTTCCGCTTCCGGCACACCCTCCGTGCTGGATACCGTGAAGATCGGCATGCTGGGAAGCCCGGCCACCATTTCGACCGTCGCCTCCGCGCTTTCTTCAGGCGCGTTCAGCAACGTTGTCCTGGACCCGGTGCTGATCTGCAAGGGCCAGGAGCCGGGCCATGCCCTGGACACGGACCAGGCGCTGAAGGCACAGATCCTGCCGCTGGCTACGTTCGTCACACCCAACCACTTTGAGGCCGAGTCGCTGTCCGGCCTGGAGATCACCGACGTCGAATCCCTCAAGGCCGCGGCAGTCCGGATCCACGAGCTGAGCGAAGCTGCGGTGCTGGCCAAGGGCGGCGTGCGCCTGTCCGGTCCCGACGCCGTCGACGTCTTCTACGACGGCGAGACCCTCGAGGTCCTCAGCGCACCGAAGGTGGGCGAGGTGGCCGTTTCCGGCGCCGGCTGCTCGCTCGCTGCGGCGGTGACGGCCGAGCTGGCCAAGGGCGCATCGCCGCTGGAGGCAGCCCGGACAGCGAAGGACTTCGTGACCGCCGGCATCCGCAACCGCGTGTCCTCCGGCGCCCCGTTCGACGCCCTCTGGCAGGGCGGCACGCGCTAACCCTTCCTCACCTTTCGCACGTAAACCCGGGACCCTTCCTCACGCGGTGAGGAAGGGTCCCGGTTTCGGCCGCAGGAACCGAGGAAAGGTCCTGGTCAGGAGCGGGGGTCGGCCACTCTTCCCATGAAAAGAGGCAGCCCGGTGTCGACGTGCACGATCTGGTAGTGGAAGGGCCGGTCGAAATCAATGGTGTGCTGGGGCCGGGGTGGCGCGCTCGTCACCATGCCGTTGATCTGGGTTACCGCGGCAGCCACCGTTCCCTTCTCAGCCACCGTGATGTTGGCAGCCTGCGCCGCCTGCGTGATGATCATCTTCGGCTGGATCGCGTTGAAGTCCTTTGTGGTGGTGAGGGTCTTGTGCAGGCCGAGCGACTCAAACACCTTGCGCAGGTCAAAGCTGCACTTGTGGTCCCAGCGCGGCAGTTGGATCTGCACGGTCTCGCGCGGCGCCGCGTCCAGAGCATCCGCGATTTCCGTCAGCTGTGACGCCTTGGACACGGCATCCGCCCCGGCGTCCGGCAGGAGCAGACGCATCACGAAACCCTCAGCGTATGGGAGGTCCACACCACGCCAGCCCGTCCCTGCCGCGTACTTCATCTCCAGCAGGTTGTGCATGGCCGGGACGTCGATTTGCTCGCCGCCAGCGAGGGTGAAGGGCAAATCCGACGTCGAGCCCGGATCAAACGGGTCCTGCCAGGCCGCCGCGAAGTACAGGGCGTTGAGCAGGCTGAAGGTGTTCCGGGGGTCGTACTTGGCGGGCGCTTCCTTGATCCGGCCACCCGTGTTCCTGTCCACCCAGGCATCGATCGCGGGCTTGGTAGCGCCCTCGTCGCTGAAGTCCACCGGAAATACGCCTGTTCCGTAGTGGCGTGCCAGCGTGGTGAGGAACGGCTCTCCGGTTGGCACCGCCTTGTCCACGAACAATGCGTTGGCGGCATGCATTACCGGCTTTCGCGGCGGGTTGTCCTCGTCCACGGCGCCGGGGTCGCCGTCGAACTTCGCCAGGGACGCAAGCAGCGCATTCATGGCCTCGTCGCGCCTCTCCTCGGGGAAACCCACAACGCTGTCCAACTCTGCAGCCGTTTCCCCGGACGCGCCGGCTCGAAGCATGGCCAGCGCAATCAGGAGGCTTCCGGGCGAGGACACGGCGTTCCGGCCTGAACCATTTCCGCCATCGGCCAGCAGTGCCTGGCCAAGTCCCATGGCCGAGTCCCGGAACTCGCGGAACTCAGCGGCGTACGCCGTCCCGTCCACCGAAGCCCGCGCCACGCCGTCGGCCTTCAACATTTCCGGCACCGGCGCCGAACACGCCGTTGCGAGTGCGACCACGGCCGAGGCCGCCACTATCTTGGCCATTCGAATCCTGTTCATTGCCGTCCTCGGCTCATCCGGAGAACACCGTATGTCCACAGTCAACCAGCGGGCGCTGACAGTATCGATGCCTGGCCGATTACGGTTTGCCGTCGGTTTGGTCTCATCCATCACGCACACATTTCGTGCCCGGGGGTATCCTCGAGGCATCACCGCTGATGGTGGAGGAGCGCGCGGCATGGCCCAACATTTCGACAGCGTTGACGAGTACATCGCGCAGTTTCCCGCCGATGTGCAGGGCATCCTCCAAGAGGTCCGGCGCAGGTGCCACGCCGCCGTGCCCGAGTCGGGCGAGATGATCAGCTACGGCATCCCGACCGTCACCTTGGGCGGCAAATACGTGGTGTACTTCGCGGGCTGGGCGCACCACATTTCGGTCTACCCCGTGCCGTCCGGCGACGACGCCTTCCAGACTGAGGTCGCCCCGTTCCACTCGGCCAAGGGAACGCTAAAGTTCCCCCTGGGCAAGCCGCTCCCCTACGAACTCATCGAACGGACGGCGGCGCTACTCGCCGCCGAGCGCCGGGAGCGATGAGTGCCGTATTCCACCCGCCGTCGAACCCGTACGACGGCGGGTGAGGACGACGGCCGGCAGGCCCGCCGTCGTCCCCGGGAACCTGCCGCCCGCCCCACACTCCTACCGCCGCGGAATGTTCCGAAGGTTGCTGCGCGCCATGCTCACAGCTTCCCCGGCGCCACGGTTCAGGACCACCTTCGACATGGCGGTGGCGAACCCGAGGACTTGCGAGCCGGTTAATTTCGGCGGCATCGACAATGCCTGCGGGTCCGTGATGAGTTCCACCAGCGACGGCCCCGGATGGACGAAAGCTTTACGATAGGCGTCCTCGATCCGGGCGGGATCCGTGACCCGGACGGCATGGAAGCCGAGGGCACGGGCAACGGCAGCGTAGTCGGCGTCGGGCACGTCCACACCAAAGTCCGGCAGGCCGTCCACCAGCATCTCCAGCTTGACCATGCCCAGAGTGGAGTTGTTGAAGACCACCACGTTGACCGGCAGCCGGTGCGCAGCCACTGTGATGAGCTCGCCGAGCAGCATGGACAGGCCGCCGTCACCCGAAACCGAAATCACCTGGCGTCCGGGGTAGGCCAGCTGCGCACCGATCGCGTGCGGCAGCGCGTTGGCCATGGAGCCGTGCAGGAACGAGCCGATCAGCCTACGGGTGCCCAGTGGGTTGATGTAGCGGGCGGTCCACACATTGCACATGCCGGTATCCGCGGTGAAAACGGCGTCCTCGGCCGCCACTTGGTCCAGCAGGGAAGCGGCATATTCCGGATGGATCGGCTGCTTCTTCTCCACTTTGCGGGTGTAGGCGCCCACGACCTTGTTCATGAGCCGGTCGTGCTTCTTGAGCATCTGGTTGAGAAAGCGGCGGCTCTTCTTCGGCGCCAGCAGGGGCATCAGCGCGGAAAGTGTGGGCAGCACGTCGCCGTGGACGGCGATGTCGACGTCGGTCCGCCGTCCCAGCCGGTGGGCTGCACGGTCCACCTGGGCGGTGCGGGTTCCGGGGAGGAACTGGTCGTAGGGAAAATCCGTGCCCAGCAGGATCAGCAGGTCCGCGTCCTCGATGCCCTCCGCCGCGGCACCGTAGCCCAGCAGCCCGGTCATGCCGATGTCGTAGGGATTGTCGTACTGCAGGAAGTCCTTTCCCCGCAGGGTGTGGCCGACTGGCGCGCCGATCAGTTCCGCGAGCGCGATCACCTCATCATGGGCGCCCTGCGTGCCCGCCCCGGCGAAGATGGCAACCTTGCCGGCCGCGTTGATGGCATCTGCGAGCTCGCGCACGCTGGAGGCGTCCGGCGTCAGGGTGGCAGGCCGGAATTTTGCAGGCAGCGGCGTCTCCCCTGTTGCCTCCACCCCGGCTATATCGCCGGGAAGGGTTACGACGGCGACACCGCCCAGGGCGACGGCGTGCTGGACGGCGCTGTGCATCACCCGCGGCGCCTGTTCCGCCGTGCTGATGAGCTCCGAGTAGACGGAGCACTCGTTGAAGATCCGGTCCGGATGCGTTTCCTGGAAGAAGCTGCTGCCGATCTGCTTGCTCGGGATGTGCGAGGCGATGGCCAGAACAGGCGCGCCGGACCGGTTCGCGTCGTAGAGGCCGTTGATCAGGTGCAGGTTTCCGGGGCCGCAGGAGCCGGCGCAGACGGCAAGCTTTCCCGTCAGCTGGGCTTCGGCTGCGGCGGCGAAGGCTGCGGCTTCCTCGTGCCGGACATGGATCCAGTCAATGCCGCCCTGCTGCGAGCCGCCGGTCTGGCGGACGGCGTCGACGATCGGATTGAGGCTGTCCCCGACGATTCCGTAGATCCGCTGGACGCCGGCAGCCTGGAGTTGTTCGATGAGCTGGGTGGCAAGTTCCTTGGCCATGCGTGCACGCTCCCGCGATCAGATGGTGGGCTGACAAGGGCCAATATAGTCCGGTCACCTTGGCGGGGGTTTCAGGTTGGCCAGCGGGAGCGTCCCAGATAGCCAACCAAATCTGCGCCGCGTTCCAGGAAAGCCTGCAGGATCCGCGGGAGCGTCCAGCCTAACTGCCAGAGTGTGCCTGCAGGAACGTGTACACCTCGGTCTCGTCCACGCCGGGGAAGGCACCGGGGGGCATGGCAGCCAGCAGGTGGGAGTGCGCCCGGGCGGACGGCCAGGCATTGCCCGCCCACTCGGAGGTCAGCGCCGCAGGCGGCCGTTTGCAGCAGTCGGGGTCGGGGCAGTTGGACGTGGCCCGGGCCGTCGTCTCCCGTCCGCGGAACCACTTCACGTGCTGGTACGGGACCCCGATGCTCAGCGAGAACTGCCCGCTGGCCGACCTGTCCGTGCGTGCCGTGCACCAGTACGTGCCCGACGGCGTGTCCGTGTACTGGCTGTAGGCACTGAACTTGTCCGGCACATCGAACACGGCACGGGAGGTCCAGGCCTTGCAGGACGGCTGCCCCTCGATGGCCCCGGTGTGGTCCTGCGGGAAGTTCACGCCGTCGTTCTCGTAGGCCTTGTAAATGATCCCGCTCTGGTGGGTCTTCTGGAAATGCGTGGTGATGCCCAGATGCTTGGTGGCCAGGTTGGTGAAACGGTGGGCGGCCGTCTCATAAGACACCGCGAAGGCGTCGCGGATGTCCTCCACCGCGATCTCCTTCGCTGCCTTGGCTTTTTGCAAAAATTCCACGGTGGCCTGCTCCGGCAGCAAGAGCGCCGCGGCGAAATAGTTCGTGGCCACCCGCTGGGCCAGGAAATCACCGTAGTTCCGGGGCGTCTCATGCCCCAGGACGTAGTGGCCCAAGGCCTGCAGCAGCACGGAACGGGGGTCGTGGTCCTGCCGCTCACTCTGCGTCAGGTAAATTTTGCGGTTCTTCAAATCGGTCACCGAACGGGTGGAATGCGGCAGGTCGCCCACATGGTGGAGGGTGAATCCGAGGTGCTCGGCGATGTCCGCGATGACGTGCTGGCTCAGCGGCCCGGTGGTGTAACCGACCTCCTTGAGCACCTTCTGCGCCTCGGCCTCGTACTCCGGAAAGTAGTTGCCGCGTTCCCGCATCATGGCCCGCAGTTCACCGTTCGCACGGCGGGCTTCCTCCGGCGTCGCCACCTGCTCGTTCATCTTGCGTTCGAGCTCCTGGAGCAGCCCCACCTGGGCCTCCAAGACATCCATCGGCAACCGCGAGCTGATGCGGATTTTGGGCAGGTTCAGGGACTCGTACAGCGGTCCGCGCTGGTAGCGTTCGAGCTCGATTTCAAGGCCTGCCCGGCGGCTGGGCGGCTCGGCTCCCAGCAGCTGGTCGATGCCGACGCCGAGCGCCCCGGCGAGGTGCTGAAGCAGCCCGAGTTTTGGTTCCCGCTTGCCGTTCTCGATGAGGCTCAGCTGGCTGGGTGCGGTCCCGACGGCGGCACTCAGGTCATCGAGGGTCAGGCCCGCCTGCTTGCGCAGGTGGCGCACCCGGCGGCCCAGCGCAATGACGTCCAGCTCGGCGGTCGGCGGGGACGACGGCGGTTGCGAAACTTCCCTGTTCCAGCTTGAAGGCGACATTTCTGAAGAATACGTGAAGAATCGCATTTCTTTCCAGCATTTTCCTCTAGAAAGCCCTTTGGAAGTGCAGAAAAGTAGGTGTCACGAAGGAAACCCCTCCGGAAACTGGCTGGACCTGCAAAGGCGCAGGGACGGTCAGCCCGGAAATACTTCCCGGAATGGCCCGGGAGCTAACAAGGAGATCAACGATGACTGCAGCATTTGAGCCCACCCAGCAGCCGTCCGGCCAGGACACAACACAGCAGGCCGCAGCACTGGAGCTCGAGTGGGCTGCCAACCCGCGCTGGGAAGGCGTCACTCGGGACTACTCAGCCGCCGACGTCGTCCGTCTCCGCGGCCGGGTCTCCGAAGAACACACCCTGGCCCGCCGCGGCTCCGAGAAGCTGTGGAAGCAGCTCACCGAAGAGCACAAGACCGGCGGCTACACCAACGCCCTGGGCGCCCTCACCGGCAACCAGGCCGTCCAGCAGGTCAAGGCCGGCCTACGCGCCATCTACCTTTCCGGCTGGCAGGTGGCCGCCGACGCCAACAACTCCGGCCACACCTACCCGGACCAGTCGCTGTACCCGGCCAACTCGGTCCCCACCGTGGTCCGCCGCATCAACAACGCCCTGCTCCGCGCCGACCAGATCGAATTCTCCGAAGGCATCCAGACCGTCGAGGACTGGCTGGTCCCGA
>NZ_JBNHFL010000042.1:0-31036 GCF_059090205.1 Arthrobacter sp. CMU6 | reverse complement strand
GCTGGTCCGCCGTCGTCGTCGCCGTGATCTGGGGCATCATCGCCGCGGTCCTCGCCAGCGTCGGACGCAAGGAACTCAAAGCCATCAAGGGCATGCCTCAGACCGTCGAGACTGTCCAGGAAATCCCGCCGACCCTCAAACCAAACGGAGATAACTGATGAGTGAGAACCCGGATGCCATCCGCGCTGACATCGAAGCCACCCGCGAACGCCTGAGTACCAACGTGGACGCCGTTGCCGACAAGGTCACCCCCTCGAACATCGTCCACCGCCAGACCGACAAGGTCAAAGACGCCGTTTCGGGCGTGAAGGACAAGATCATGGGAGCCGCAGACACGGCAACCAGCAAGGTCTCCTCCACCACCGGCAGCGCCGGCTCAGCCGTGGGTGACGCCGGCTCCGCCGTCGGTTCGACACTTGGAGACGCTGGCTCCGCCGTCAGCTCAACTCTTCACGACGCCCGGTCCGCCGTCACAGACGTCCCGTACCAGGTCGCCGCGAAAACCCAGGGCAACCCCCTCGCCGCCGGGCTGATCGCGTTCGGCGCCGGGCTGCTGGTCTCCTCGCTGATCCCGGCCAGCCAGAAGGAACGCGAAGCCGCCGACGCCCTGAAAACCGCCGCCGAACCCATGACCAGCCAGCTCACCGAGGCCGCCAAGGACATGGCCCAGGGCTGGAAGGAACCCGCCCAGGAAGCCATGGAAAACGTCAAGGCCACCGCCACCGAGGCCGCCCAGCACGTCAAGGACGAAGGCCAAACCGCCGCCCAGGACGTCAAAGCAACCGCCACGGACGCCAAGGACCACGTCCAAAACACGTAGAACTCTCCAATGTCGCCAGCGGGACCGTGCTACAGGCGTGGGGCCCCGCTGGCGGGTTGAGACCATCGAAGGGACCGTTCCATGGGTGCAAAGGAAGCTCCGGAAACAAGCACGGCAAAGGCGGCCTCTGCCCCGGCCCCGGATGACCCGCGAAAGCCGGACAGTCCTACCGACCTGAGCAAGCCGTCGTGGAAGTTCATTGCCCGCAAGACCTTGCGTGAATTCACGTCAGACCAGTGCCCCGACCTGGCCGCCGGGCTGACCTACTTTGCGGTCCTCTCGCTCTTCCCGGCACTGCTCGCCCTCGTTTCGCTGCTCGGCATCTTTGGTCAGGCGGAAAAGACGACAGCGGCCCTCCTGGAAATCGTCCAGGGCATCGCACCTGGAGCAGCGATGGACATGATCCGCGAACCCATCCAGGAGCTGACCACCTCACCGGCTGCCGGCCTGACGTTGATCATCGGCCTCGTCACCGCTCTCTGGTCCGCCTCGGGGTACGTGACCGCCTTCGGCCGGGCGATGAACCGGATCTATGAAATAGATGAGGGCCGCGGCTTCGTGAAACTCCGCGGCACCATGCTCGGCGTGACGGTCATCTCCGTGGTCATCGTTGCGCTGCTCGCCGCCATGCTGGTCATCAGCGGTCCGGTGGCCGAAGCCATCGGCAACGTCCTGGGACTGGGAGAGGTGGCTTTGACCGTGTGGAACATCGCCAAATGGCCGGTCATCATCGCACTGGTCGTCGTGGTCATAGCCATCCTTTACTACGCGACCCCCAACGTCCGCCAGCCCAAAATCCGCTGGATGAGCATCGGTGCCCTCATTGCCCTGGTCATCTCCTTACTGGCCTCACTGGGCTTTGGCTTCTACGTGGCCAACTTCGGCAATTACAACAAGACCTACGGCGCCATCGGCGGTGTGATCATCATGCTGCTGTGGCTGTGGATCCTGAACATGTCCCTGCTCTTTGGCGCAGAGTTCGACGCCGAGATGGAACGCGGCCGGCAGCTGCAGGGAGGCATCGAAGCCGAAGAAACCCTCCAGCTGCCGCCCCGCGACACGAAGAAAAGCGACAAGCTCCAGGAGAAAGAAGAAGAGGACATCCGTTTAGGGCAGGAACTGCGCGAAAAGCACAGCGACCAACACAACGACAGACACAACGGCCAGGGCAGCAGCGTCCAGGGACGATAGCCCGCCGGCGCTGGAACAAGTCCCGACCAAGGGGTCCAGTCCATCCGCCGACCCCCCGAGAACAACAAAACGAGGATTCAATCGTGCTGAAGAAAGTGCTTTTCGCTCTGCTGCCCACCATCATCAGCCGCGTGGTGCGCGCCCGTAAGGGCGGAACGGGCCGCAGCGGCCCACCCCCAGGCCGTCGGCGCCGGTGACGTTCCTGTGGGCCGTGCTGTCCGCCCGGCCAGCACGGCCCACCCCAGGGAGGAGTAAACCTCGCATCATCAATGACGACGGCTCGCACCAGAGGCCCCGAAGGTTTCGACTACCATTCTTAGCCTTGGGCCCCGTTCCTGGAATCGCCTGCACTTCCCGCAGTCCGGCCTTAGCCCCTTGTCAGGGCCAGGGTGCAGATGCTCCCGGCACAGTAGCTGCGAAAGGTTCAGCTTGGACTGGCTGGGCCTCCGGGGACATCTCCTCCTGACGCTCCGCTGCCGGTTCGGCTCCCAGCACACGCCAGAGGGAGACCCCGGCGACTACGGCTGCCAGTGAGGCGGCTGCAACCAACCACGGTCTCCCAGTCAGGGCGCCGAGCCCGGTGTCATCTGGCACCGGCACATCTGCCTCCGGAATGATCCGCGCTGTGCGCTCATGCAACCGTGGGTCACAGTTTCCACTCCCCCGGTCAGCTCATCGGCGATGGCCCCCGGCCAAGGGGCCGGCAGCATGGTGCATGGGTTTGCCCCTCAATCTGGGGGTCAGATCGGCTGCGGCCCGGACAGCACCTCCAATCCTCAGAGATGCAGCGGGAAGATCATCCTGTCCCTGAAGCTATAGGACGCCAACTCGCAGCTTCTGGGCGCCACGCTCTGGAAGGCGAGCCACCCGGACACTGTGGGTTCGGCTCACAGATGCACCCACCAGTTCGGGGCCGCATTTTCTTGACCCCATACTGCGCCTTGGCTGCGCCATCCTTGATGTCGACCCTGCACTCTGGCAATAACCTGCAAGGAAGCAGGCCATCAGGCTCAAAGCAGTCGAAGTGAACGGCCCCTGGCACCAGGGGCCGTGATGCACGCCCGATGTGGGCGGGGAAGGAGCTGTGCAGTGCGCAGGGGGAATCAACTGGGTGAGGGAGCGAAGCCGACGCTGGATCCGCAGCACCTCCAGAAACTCGTGGAGGAATCTTCTCTCGAGGCGGCGGAGTCGTTCGTTGCTGACTACACGGCCCTCCTCCCCCGGTTCGTTGACCGGATCGGGCGCACCGTTACCGCCCGGGACAGGGATCTGGCGCTGGATGCCTCACTAAACTTGAAGACGAAGTCGTGGTTGGTCGGGGCACTAAGAATGAACCAACTGTGCGGTGAACTCGAGTTGGCCTTGGCACTATCCGACTGGGAAGCCGCCTCAGCCGTCGCACGGGACATCGCAATCCACCTTCCTCGCTTGCAGAAAGCCCTCCAAACCGGTCCACATCTAGCGCTCCGCACCTGGCGACCAAGGACACTCCAGACCGCCATGGCGTCCTGATCCCCTGGACGGCGGCACCGTAGCTGCCAGAAATGCCGGCTAGGCGAATCATCGAGGCCATAATCCAGACTCACCGAACCCGCCACTCACAGATAAGGGTTCCGGCTCCGCTATGCAGTCCCTTCAAAGGCCTGACGCCGGAAACAACCATCAACAAGAACCGAGTCTCCATACCCCCTCTGCTGACAATTTCGCGTCCTGGTGGCCTCCCTGTGCAGTCGGTGACGGCGAGCCATAATGGCCCGCTTGGCGGCCACGCGGCCTTTAGGTTGCCCGGATAGAGGACCCCAGCGCGGTAGCTTCCCAGCTTGACGGAATCATTATTATCGGTGTTCGACGATAACGCGGGAGAGGCGGCTTTTGAGCCTTTTCCGGTTTGCTGGCAGTTGAGGGCGTCGCGTTTGAGGGTCGGTCTCCGAGGAGTTCGGCGAGTGAGCGGTGCCGGCGGGGCCGTCCAGATGCGGCCGGTCGTGCCGATCAGGGTTTAGCGTCAAACCTGGAGCGCCAAAATGGTCGGGCCGGATTCGGGTTAGCGGTCCGCTTTACTGATTTTGTAGTTGAGGCCTATGTGTTCGCGAGGCACCCAGACTTCAAAAAATTCGCGCCGTTCATACAGCCGCCGCCGTCCGCTGTCATCCTGAATCCACACTATTGCCCCATCGTTTGTCACGCCGTCGACGGTGCCGGTTGCCATTGTCTGGCCGAATCGGACTATCTCCGCTTTGGCACCATCGACCGACGTCCAATCCTTAACGCGACGGCGTTTGATGTCTGTTCCGGACATGGGTCTTGCTCCTGTTCTGGATTGGAAGGACCGGGGAAGGTTGGGACTCGGCGGCACGCAGCTACCGATATTTGCGGGTGCGGGACGGCCGTGGAACCGTCCCGCTTTCCGCATCAGGAAACGAATTCTTTCAAGACTTCGTCGTCGCTCTTCTTACGCTCCAGGTGGTATCCGTAAACCAGTGCCATCAGGAATGTTGCGAAGGGCAAGGCCGCGAGGGCCCAGCCCGTAGCGTTCATTTCCCAGGCCGGGCTGTCGACGCCCGCGGTGCCGCTGATGAGGCCGAAGCGTGAGAGCAGGAGGTACTCGGCGACGATGATGGACACCAGGCCCAGGAGTGGTGCTATCAGGGTGTTCCAGGGGCGGGTATCGGCCCGGGTTTCCCGGAAGAAGCGGATGACGGCGACGCAGACGAGGCCTTGGATGAAGGTCAGTCCGAGAATGGCCGTAATGGCGAACCAGTAGAAGAGGGTGACGACGGGGTCCAAACCTGCAAGGGCGAAAGCGATGATGGTGACTGCGCCGATGGTGGTCTGCAGTACCGACGCCCGAACGGGGGTCTTGAAGCGGCCGGTCACACCGAGCCTGGCGGGCAGCAGTCCTGATCGGCCCATGGCGTAGAAGTAGCGGGTGGCGGAGTTGTGAAATGCCAGGACACCGGCGAACATGCTGGAGATCAGCAGCCAGCTCATGACCTCGGGTAGCCAGGGTCCGACGTACTGTCCGGCCACGGAGAAGAGCAGCGCGGCAGGGTCGGCCAGCGGCGTGCCTTCCAGTGTGGTTACTTCAAGTGTTTTATTGACGATGTCGGAGGATCCTGCGCCGGAGATGATGGCGAAGGAGGTGAGGGCGAAGACGAGGGTAATGATGATGACGGCGGCGTAGGTTGCCCTGGGGACGGTTCGTTTGGGGTCCCGGCTTTCTTCGCCGTAGATGGCGGTGGCTTCGAAGCCGATAAAGCCTGCGAAGGCGAAGGCAAAGGCGATTCCGGGTGCGCCCTGGAAGATGTTGACGGGGCTGAAGGATGCTGCGAAGTCCAGCCCGTTAGGTCCTCCGCCCTGGAACACGACGGCAAGGCCGGTCAGGATCATCGAGGCCAGCTCGAGCGTGAGCAGGACCCCGAGGACCTTGGCTCCCAGATCGACGTTGAGGATTCCGAAGATCTGGACGATGCCGATGCACAGCAGGCACCAGAACCACCACGGCAGATCCAGTCCGAGGCTGGCCATCTTTGCTGAGACAGTCGCTCCCAGAAATCCGTAGATGGCTGTCTGGACCAGGCAGTAGGACAGGACGGATACAAACGCTGAGGCCACACCCCAGGGAGCGCCGAGGCCCCTGCCCACGTAGGCAAAAAAGGCTCCGGTGTGGGTGACGTGGTGGCTCATGGTTGCGTAGCCGACAGCGAAGAACATCAGCATGATGCCGGCGATGAGGAAGGCTCCGGGTGCTGCTGCTCCGTTGCCCAGCACGATGGTGCTCGGCACGAGTCCCGTCATACCGGCGATGGGCGCGGCTGCTGCCACGACAAAGAAGACGATGCCGGGAACTCCCATCGAGTTCCGGTGCAGCTGGTTATCTGAGGTTTCCCCTGATTGCTTGTGGGAAACCCTCAGGGCTTCTTCTGATGAGGTCATTGCTAATCCACTTCCTTGTGTTTTTTAGCTGGAGGTCTTTTTTAGCCGGAGGTATTGGGGGTAGTGGCGGGTAGGACTTAGTCCATGACCAGGACGGCACGGCCTTTGATGTTGCCGGCGCGGAGAAGGTCGTGTGCGTGCTGGGCCTTCTCAAGCGGGATGGTCTCGACGCTGTGCTGCAGCGGATGGGTTTGGACGAACTCCAGCAGTTCCTTAAGTTCGTCAAGGCTGCCCCAGATGCTCGTGGTGAGAACCGCTTCGCTGGGCAGTACTCCGACGCCGAACTCGATGCGGCCGCCCCACAGGCCGACGACGACGATGATGCCCTGCCGGTCGATGCTGGATGCCGCTGCAGCCATGGTCGCGTCGGCACCCACAAAGTCGATCACGGCGTCGTATTTTCCGGTCAGGCCCTCGACGCCGCAGGTGATGTCCGCGCCAAGGTTCTTGGCCGCGGTCAGCTTCTCTGCTGACGTGTCCACGACGGTCAGTTCAGCGTGGGTCAGTGCCCTGAGGAACTGGATGGCGAACTGGCCAAGGCCGCCGGCTCCGATGATGATCGCCCTGGAATTCCTACCCTGCAGGTGGGGCAGTGCGCGCTTGACGGCACGGAACGCGGTCAGCCCGCCGCACGCCAGCGGTGCCGCGTAGGCAGGGTCCATGTCATGAATGGGGACAAGGTATTCACGCTTGGGAACACGCATGTACTCGCTGTATCCGCCGTCAGAAACTATGCCGGCCTCCCGGCCGTTTGGGCAGATCATTTCCAGTCCGGATGAGCACTGGCGGCATTCTGGCTGGCCGCATCCCCAGGGCGCATATAGGAGAACCCGCCCGAGGTCGGGATGTTCACCTACCACTTCGTGTCCCAGAACCACGGGGTAGGGGCCGCCGAAGTCACCGTCGGCTACGTGGAGATCCGAATGGCAGACGCCGCAGGCCAGAACCCGGATCACTTCCTCCCCAGGGGCCAGCGGCTGTGGAATCTCCCGGTCCACCAGATCCAGTGGGGCGTTCGGCTTGTTCACGACTATTGATTTCAAGAGGCTTTCCGTTCATATTTGGTATACGGGATACGCTAACTGGTGATTTACATTACACTTAGCGAAAGTCCATTGGCTAGTAGGAGACCGAGGAAATCATGAGCCCCACCGTTACGACGCCCCCGTCGACCCTGGAGGACTGCGCGAGGATTGCGCAGGAGAACGCCATCCACACCGTTGAGTGTGTTTTCACCGATACGTGGGGAATGCCGCGCGGCAAGATGCTGCCGATCGAGCAGTTCCTGACCGGCGCCGGTTTTTCCATCGCCAATGTAGCTTTCGCCTGGGACATGCGCAGCGACATCCATCCCACGCCCTGGTCCCCCGAGAACAGTGAATACCCGGACATGCACGCCGTGCCCGACCTGCCCACGTTCCGGGTGGCGGGCTGGACGACGGGCATGGCGACGGTCATGTGTGACATGCGGGATCCCAAAACCCATGAGCGCATCCCCATGGACGGCCGGGGTATGGTCAAGGACACCCTCAAGGAGTTCGAGGCGCTCGGCTACCGCGTGGACATGGCCACTGAACTGGAATTCCATCTCTTCACCAGCGACTGGCAGCCCATCTCGGACAAGTCATACTGCTACTCGTTGGACCGGGCCAACGAACTTGAGCCTGTGATCGGAGCCATCCGTGCCGCGCTCACGGCTTCCGGCATCACCGTCGAGGCAAGCAATGTTGAGTACGGTCAGTCCCAGGTGGAGATCAACCTGAAATACGGCGACGCCCTCACCATGCTGGATAACACCATTCTCTTCCGCCACATCGTGCGCCAGGTCGCCCGGCAGCATGGCTACAACGCGACCTTCATGGCCAAGCCCATCAACGGAGGCTCGGGCAGCGGGCTCCACGTGCACCAGAGCCTCTGGAACAGCGAGGGAGTCAACGTCTTTTCGACCCGGGACACCAATGACCCGGTGCATTCGGACGTGATGCGCCGCTACCTGAGCGGTCTTGTCGCCCACCAGTTGGAACTCCAGGCCATCGCGCTGCCCACCGTCAACGACTACAAACGCATCGTGGACTACTCCTTCTCCCCCACGCAAGTGTGCTGGGGCCTGGATAACCGCCTGGTCGGCGTTCGGTGCATCACCGACGCCGGTCCCGGAACACGCCTCGAGGTCCGCTGGGCCGCCGCGGATGCCAATCCCTATCTGGTCGCCCAAGGGTACCTCCGTGCCGGTCTGGACGGATTGAAGAATGACCTGCCGCTGCAGCCCATCACCGCCGGCGACCCCCACGTGGATCCCAAGCTCCAAAGAGTCGCGTCAACCTTGGGCGAAGCCGTGAACACGTTCGCCGGCAGCCCGTTCGCGAAGGCTGCTTTCGGCGAGATCTTCGTGGACACCTACACCGCGATGCAGAGGGTCGAGCTCGCTGCCTTTGCTGCCCATGTCACTGACTGGGAGTTCAACCGCTACCACGACATCCTCTAATGGCAGAGACTACTTCCGGAGCGAAGACCGTACTCCTCATAACGCACGAACAGACGTCGTCAACGGACACCGGCATCATCGGCCAATCGCTGCTCGACGCCGGCCATGTCATCAAAACGCACGAAGTGTTCTCCGCCGGCCCGGACGCATCGCGGACCATCAACGCCGACTTCCCCCACCCCGAAGACTTCGACGCGGTCATAGCCTTCGGCTCGTTCAGCCATATCTACGAGATTGAGGATGACTGGGTCACCCGGGAAATCGCGTACATCTCCGCGCTCCACCAGCAGAGAATCCCCTACCTTGGTATCTGCTTCGGCGCCCAGCTGCTCGCCGAGAGCCTCGGCGGCCGCACCGTGCGCGCCGACAGAATCGAGGCGGGACTGATTGCCTTTGACCCCGGTCACACGTGTCCGATAGCGCCAGGTCCTTGGTTCTCCTGGCACAGCGACAGGGTCGAGTTACCGGACCATATTGACGTGCTGGCAAGAACCACCATCGCTCCGCAGGTCTTCCGGGCTGGCCGTTCAATCGGCGTGCAGTTCCACCCGGAGGTCGACGGCGATCTCATGGAGGAATGGATCAGAATTGGCGGCCACGAGCTGCAGGGAGTCCTCGCCCTCGATGATTTCCGGCGCGACTGGGCCGCCCACGAGCCGGCTGCCGAACGCAACACCAAAGAACTATTGGACTGGTTCCTCACGGGCCCGGTCCATC
Organism: Arthrobacter sp. CMU6; assembly: GCF_059090205.1. Taxonomy (NCBI): domain Bacteria; kingdom Bacillati; phylum Actinomycetota; class Actinomycetes; order Micrococcales; family Micrococcaceae; genus Arthrobacter; species Arthrobacter sp. CMU6. The sequence goes on along the minus strand of NZ_JBNHFL010000042.1, from coordinate 21,890 downwards.
CAGGTTCCAGAAAGTCCGCACCGCGGGCTAAAGGAACGCACAAATAGCTGTCAACAGGTGCGCCGAGCACCCTGATTTTGAAATGGACGGGAAAGTGGACATACAACAGCGTCGCAGACCCCTGATTGCCGTACCCGGCCGATTTTCCGAGAGTGCCTCCGCGCTGAGGTACAAGGCGCTCGTCAATGCACACGCCCTCATCAAGGGCGTTTACGACGCCGGTGGAGAACCGGTCACCTTACTTCCCGTTGCCGAGCCGGGCACCACGGAGGACTCGCTGTACGAGGAGGTCGCCCAGCGGCTGGCTTTCGCCGACGCCGTCCTGCTCCCTGGTGGCGGTGATATAGCTGCGTGGCGCTATGGACAGGAAGCGCATGCCGAATCCGATGCGGGAGATGACCTGCAGGACCTATTTGATCTCGCCGTTGCCCGCTACGTGGTGGAAAACAAGGTACCCACCCTTGCTGTCTGCCGCGGCCTGCAGATCCTGAACGTATCCCTGGGCGGCGACCTGGAACAGCACCTTCCCACGCCCCACATGAACCAGATCCACACGATTACCCTTGACGCCGGCAGCTCGCTGACGCCATCGATCGCCCGAAACCCACAGGTTTCCTGCTACCACCACCAGGCGGTGAAGAACCTGGGAAAAGGACTTGTAGCCACCGCATGGGCCGAGGACGGCACCGTCGAAGCACTCGAACTCCAGGACGCCGGCTTCTGGATCCACGCCGTGCAGTGGCACCCCGAGGACACGATCGCCACGGACCTCGCCCAACAGGCATTGCTGAAGGAATTCATCGCAAACATCCCCCTCCGGTGAGGGCAGGACTTACCACTATCAAAAAAGATTGCCGGGCAGGACGAAGCCCACTAGTATTCCGTATACGGTATCCGCTGGTGGGCCGTGGTCACCCGGACCATTTAGGAGACGAATCATGAGCCATACCCACGTGCACACCCACGATGCGCTTTCGGACCTCGCTTTCGAGGACGGGGTCCCTTACGACTATTTCGATCAGGCCAGGCGCGAGGACCCTGTCCGCTGGGTCGAGGAAGAGGACGGGCCGGGATATTGGTCCGTTACCCGCTACTCTGACGTCGTCGCGGTCACACGGAACTTCCAACAGTTCTCCTCCGAGACAGGCGGAACCACCCGTGAGGACATCGAGCACGAAGACCTGATTGCGCGGCAGACCCTCATCGACACCGACCCCCCGCTGCACACGGCCATGAGGCGGGTGCTGTCCCCCCGCTTCACCCCCGGCAACGTCCACAAGGAATGGGTCGGCTTTGTCGAAGAACTGGTCGAAAAGACCCTTGACCAGGCATTTACCCGGCCCCGCTTCGACTGGGTCGCCGACGTCGCAGCAGTGATCCCCATGATTGTCCTCGGCGAACTGCTCGGGGTCCCGACCGAAGACAGGGCCTACTTGAAGGCACTCGGCGACGAAATGATCGCAGGTGCTGACCCTGACCACGCCCCGCGCACCGCTGACTCGCCGGAGAGCGTCAAGGAAAACAGCGGCTACCCGTTCTCCAGCCCCGCGGGCCGGGACATCTGGAAGTACGCCGATGCCCTGCGCGACCGCAGGAACGGCAACCTCGGTCATGACGTGTTTTCACTGCTCATGACCGGAAACATCAACGGGCGGAAGCTCACCACCCGCGAGCTGGATAACTTCTTCTCCCTCCTGGTGGTAGCCGGCAACGAGACCACCCGCATGGCCCTGTCCCACGGACTCCTTGCCTTCGCCCAGAACCCGGACCAGTTCCGCCGCCTCAAAGAAGACCCTTCTCTGCTGAACACCGCGGTCGAGGAAGTCCTTCGCTGGGCTACGCCAATCCACCACTTCCGCAGGACGGCACTGGTTGACACCACGATCGGTGAAGCGGCGATCAAGGCCGGGGACAAGGTCCTGATCTGGTACGCATCGGCAAACCGGGACGAGACAGTCTTCGACGCACCATACACCTTCGATATTGGGCGAAAGCCCAATCCGCACGTGGCGTTCGGCGGCGGCGGCCCGCACATCTGCCTGGGCAACAGCCTGGCGCGTCTGGAACTGCAGATCGTTTTCCGCGAACTCGCCAATCGGGTTGAGACCATCGAAATTGACGGCCCTGTGCACCGGCTTCGCTCCAACCTCACACACGGCATCAAGGAACTGCCGGTCCGTCTGACGTACGCCGCCTGATTCCACCCCATTTACATGCCAGACAAGGGAAAGCCATGACATACGACGCAGTGATTTCGGAAACCTCGCACGAGATTTCGCTTGCCACGCAAGCCTTTATCGAACGGACCCAGGGGCTTCGTATCGGCACCGACACGGACCGGGAAGCCATGTCGGGGGCCACGTTCCAATCCATCAACCCCGCCACCGAGAAGGTTCTTGGTTCCATCGCTTCCGGCACGGCGGCGGACGTCGACTCCGCCGTTGCCGCGGCCAGCACCGCCCTGTCCTCCAGTGACTGGGGCGCAGCGAGCCCGGCCACGCGCGCCCAGTACCTCTTCGACCTGGCCGACGCGGTGGACGCCAACCGTGAGCAGCTTGCTGAACTGGAAACACTGGATATGGGCAAGCCCATTTCCCAGGCACTGGACGACGTCGGGGGCGTGGCAGCCGTGTTCCGCTACTACGGCGGCTGGCCAACGAAGCTTGAGGGTTCGATCAACCCTGTCCGGCAGCCCTATTTCGGCATGACCCAGATAGAGCCGCTTGGTGTCTGCGGCGCCATCACGCCGTGGAACTTCCCCCTCGTGATGGCCTCGCACAAGATCGGACCTGCCCTGGCGGCCGGCAACACGATGGTCATCAAACCGGCGGAGGTCAGCAGTTACTCGACGCTCCTTTTGGCCGACCTTGCACGCCAGGTGGGTCTGCCTCCTGGAGTCCTCAACGTCGTCACCGGGCCCGGGCGGACAGTGGGGCAGGCGATCGTTGACCATCCCGACGTCGTTAAGATCTCCTTCACCGGGTCCACTCCCGTTGGCCGCCGCATCCTCGAGGCGGGCAGCCGGCAGATGAAGAAGGTCAGCGTTGAACTGGGTGGCAAGAGCGCGAACATCGTCTTTCCTGACGCGGACATCCAGGCCGCCGCCAAAGGCTCCGCCGAAGCCATGTGGGAAAACGCCGGGCAGGTGTGTGTCGCGCCGACCAGGATGTTTGTCCACGAGGACGTCTACGACGAGCTCGTCGAGGCTCTGGCCCGTGAAACCCGTGCACTGCGGATCGGGGATCCGCTCCTGACGGACACGGAAGTGGGACCGCTCGTCTCCAAGGACCAGTACGTTTCGGTCCAGGAGTACATTGATATCGCACGTTCTGAAGGCGCGCACCTCAGCGTTGGAGGGCGGGCACTGGACCAGGCGGGATACTTCGTCGAGCCGACCATCTTCACTGACGTCCGCAATGACATGCGCATCGCCCGGGAAGAGGTTTTCGGACCGGTTCTTTCGGTGCTTCGTTTTCGCACCGAAGAGGAAGCCATCAGGCTCGCGAATGATTCAGCGTACGACCTCGGGGCCGCCGTGTGGACCCGTGACGTGGCCCGCGCCCTTCGTCTGAGCAAGGCGCTCAGGGCCGGGACGGTGTGGGTGAACACGCACGGCCGGCTCGATCCCGCCCAGAGCTTCGGAGGCTACAGCAAGTCCGGAAACAGCCGTGAACTTGGCCGTGAGAGCGTGCTGTCCTACACGCGCTCCAAAGCAGTCATGATCGACATGTCCGCCTGAACCTAGCAGTGCGGTGCAGCCCGTTCCCCTTAGGGGGCGGGCTGCTCGCCGTGGTTCGCGTGCAGTGCGCGGCCGGCATGGATGTGCTCGAAGGCAACCTTGCTGGCCAACTCGGGATCTCCCGACTCTGCCGCCTCCACGATGGGGCGGTGCATCTCCGGGAAGTCAACGGCGGTGCGGCTCTCCAAAATATCGGCCCACACATGGGTGGCCATGGCGGTCTGCCAGATCACGTCGAACATGCTCAGGAGGTACTCGTTGTCCAGCGCCTCCACGGTGCAGCGGTGAATTGCCTTATTAACCAGGAAGACCTCCATGGCGGTGGTCTGCGGCGCCGATACCAGCTCCTCATACGTTGACCTCACGTACTTCGCGGCCGCACCGCCGAGGCGGGCAACCTCCGCGAGGGCGAACGGCTCAATGGCCCCCCGGGCTGCGTACTGCTTATCCAGCTCGGCCTCAGTGAGCTTCCGAACGATATAGCCCCGGCGGCCACCGGGTTCAATTACCCGTTCCATTTCTAGACGATGCAAGGCTTCACGCACCGGTGTCCGGCTGATCCCCATTCGGGCCGCCAGATCGTCCATCAGCAGCCTGGCGCCGGGACCCAGATCATGCGTCAGGATGCCTTCGGCTATCTGGGCGTACGCGGCGTCAGCAAGCGTCTCCCGAGCAAACTCAATTTTTTTCATGGTGTCCCGCCACTTCCTGTTTTTACCAGCCTACCGGCTATTGGCCTAGGTCGGATTTGCGTATACCGTATACCTTATTCAAGCATTTGAAATCCTTTCTTTTATCGGGGTCGGACAGAAGAAGCGTCACGAACCACCAGGAAGACCTAACTCACGAAGGAGGCGGCCCCATGACCGCTAAGATCACCGTCGGCGGCCCTGAGCTCATCCAGGAGCGCAGGCTTGTCACTGAGATCCCGGGTCCCCGCTCGCGCGAAATTCTTGAGCGCAAGGCGTCCGCAGTCGCCCGGTCCGTTGGCCACACCCTGCCCATCATTGCCGATGCAGCAGGCGGGGGAACGCTCCTGGACGTGGACGGGAACTCGTTCATTGACCTGGGCTCAGGCATCGCCGTTACCAGCGTCGGCAACTCCAATCCCCGTGTGGTCCGCGCCGTCCGTGATCAGCTGGACCGCTTTACGCACACCGCTTTCACGGTGGTGCCCTACGAGAGCTACATTGCCGTGGCGGAGAAGCTGAACGAAATTACGCCCGGGAACTTCACCAAGCGCACAGCCCTCTTCAACTCAGGTTCGGAGGCCGTGGAGAACGCAGTCAAGGTAGCCCGGCGCGCGACTGGCCGCCAGGCCATCGTGGCCTTCGAACATTCCTTCCACGGCCGCACAAACCTTGCCATGGCCCTGACCGCAAAGAGCGCGCCCTACAAGCAGGGTTTCGGCCCGTTTGCCCCGGAAATCTACCGCGTTCCAGCCTCCTACCCCTACCGCGACGGTGGCCTCACCGGTCCCGAAGCTGCCCGCCAGACGATCGAACAGATCGAAAACGAGCTCGGCGCCGCATCAGTGGCAGGCATCATCATTGAGCCCATCCAGGGCGAGGGCGGGTTCATCGTTCCCGCAGAGGGCTTTCTGTCGACCCTGAAGGAATGGACAGAACGCAACGGCATTGTTTTCATCGCAGACGAGATTCAGTCCGGCTTCGCCCGTACGGGCAAATGGTTCGCTGTTGACCATGAAGGAGTTGTCCCTGACCTCATCACCATGGCCAAGGGCATCGCCGGCGGACTGCCCCTTTCGGCTCTCACGGGACGTGCGGAGCTGATGGACGCCGCCCAGGTTGGTGGCCTCGGAGGCACCTACAGCGGCAACCCCATCGCCTGCGCCGCAGCTCTCGCGGCTCTCGAAGCCTACGAGGAAGATGGTTTGCTCGATCGCGCACAGCAGATCGGGGATATCCTCACCCGCCGCTTTACGGACCTGCAGGGAACAGATCCCCGCATCGGCCAGGTGCGCGGACGCGGAGCGATGTTCGCCATCGAACTCGTGGACCCTGTCACCCAGGATCCGGATCCCGCACTGACTGCCCGCGTCGTGAAGTACGCCCACGAAAACGGCGTCATCCTTCTTGCCTGCGGCACCTACGGCAATGTCATCCGGTTCCTTCCCCCGCTGTCCATCGAGGATCATCTGCTGGAGGAAGGAATCGGAGTCGTCGTAGAGGGATTGGCCCGTTCATGAACCACCCCCATAAGCAGCGGGCACCACACGGTGGTCACGCCGCCCAGCAAAGGATGAAACAGCGATGACAGCACAAAGCAGTGATTTGGTCACCTACCCCGAGGCCCGCAATGGCCTGACACACTACGACCACTACATCGGCGGGACCTTTACACCCCCGGAGGGCAACGAGTACTTCGATACCGTCAATCCCTACACCGGGAAAGTCTGGGCAAAGATCGCCAAAGGCGGACCCGCGGACGTATCCCGTGCAGTAGCTGCTTCTACAGAGGCCTTCAAGAGCTGGGGCAGGACCAAGCCCCAGTACCGCGGCAAGCTGCTGATGGACCTGGCGGACCTCATCGAGGCCAACAGCGCACATCTTGCCCGGATTGAGGTAAGCGACAACGGCAAGCTCTACGCAGAAATGTCCGCGCAGACCCGGTACATGGCCGGGTGGTACCGCTACTACGGCGGCCTGGCCGACAAGATCGAGGGCGCGGTCATCCCAAGCGACAAACCGAACATCCTCAACTACACCCGGCTGGAACCCCTCGGGCCGATCGCAATGATCACGCCCTGGAACTCTCCGTTGCTTCTTCTTGCATGGAAACTGCCGGCTGCCCTGGCGGCCGGCAACACCGTCGTCATTAAGCCCTCTGAGTTCACTTCCGCCTCAACCCTGGAATTCATGAAGCTTTTCGAAAAAGCGGGATTCCCGCCGGGCGTCGTCAACACCGTCACCGGCTTCGGCCAGGATGTAGGTGCCCCGCTCGTCAGTCACCCGGACATCGCAAAGGTAGCTTTCACCGGATCCGAGACAGCCGGGCAGAAGATCTACGAAAACGCAGCCAGCCAGTTCAAGCACGTCTCCCTCGAATTGGGCGGCAAGTCCCCGAACATCGTCTTTGAGGACGCAGACCTGGATGCCGCGGCCACCGGGGTCATTTCAGGCATATTCGCCGCAACCGGCCAGACCTGCATCGCCGGATCACGACTGCTGGTCCAGCGCTCCATTCACGACGAGTTCGTCCAGCGGGTTGTCGCGCTGGCCGAACAAGCCAAAATCGGCGACCCCATGCTGCCCGACACGCACGTCGGACCGGTAACAACCCGGCCACAGTTCGAGAAGGTGCTTGATTACATCGATATCGCACAGCGCGAGGGGGCAAAGTGCATCCTCGGAGGAGCGGCCTACACCGGGGAAGGCGCGTCCGGCGGGCAGTTCGTCCAGCCAACGGTCTTCACCGAAGTCCGCAACGAGATGCGCATCGCGCAAGAAGAAGTCTTCGGCCCCGTCCTGGCCGTCATCCCGTTCGATGACGAAGACGACGCCCTGGCCATAGCCAATGACATCAACTACGGACTGGCCGCCGGAGTCTGGACCCAGGACATCGGGAGGGCCATCCGCCTCTCAGAGAACCTGCAGGCCGGCACCGTATGGGTCAACACCTACCGCGCCGTCAGCTTCACCTCGCCTTTCGGCGGATACAAGCGCAGCGGCCTGGGCAGGGAAAGCGGCATCGACGCCATCAAGGAATACCTCCAGGTCAAGTCCGTCTGGATCTCCACAGCGCCGGACACGTCAAACCCGTTCATCATCAAATAGATCGGCAGCAGAAAGGTCCCCGGGAATCCTCCCGGGGACCTTTCTGCTGCCCAGCGGCCGTCCACCGGAAAGACGGGCAGACGAGAAAGAGTCCCCAAAGCCGTGAAGCACCGAGGTCCCTGAGCCCCTTTTGTGGGGCGGCCATCCCGGTAACAGCGGAGGGCTAACTTCCCCGCTGGAGTTAGCCAGGAGCAGCTGGCACATGCAAGGCACAAGGACCTGGCAGCCGGCATGCCGACCGCCTTGCTCAAGGCATCGAGGAGGCGTTTTCGTGTCCCGCTCTCATGCTCGGCGGCAATACGCGGGAACCGGAACGCTCTACCGGACGGGGTTTTGCCGCGCTTGGCAATCGCCCACGGCGCGCCCTCACGCCTGTGCGTCAGGACCTGTTGCCGCTCCTGCAACAAGGGCACCGTCACCGCCCAGGCTCGTGCGGTGCCTTCCCAAATCCACGTTCCACAGTCGTGTGTGCACTTAGGGGCGCGATGCAGTGCCTTCTGTGCTGCACTGTGCCGCGTCTTTGTGGCTGCGGCCGATGGATGATGTGGCGAAAACGGCAATGACCCGGACCCGACAACTTTCGTCGGGTCCGGGTCATTGCAAGATTTTGGTTAGCGGGGTGCGGCGACCTCATCGAGCACGCCAGCGAACCAGGCTACAGCGGCTTCGCCCACCGGCTCCCAGGACGAGGCGTCATAACGGCCGATTTCCCCTACGCGCTCCGCCCCCAACTCGGTAAGTTTGTCGTCGAGCTTCGTGGCACCCTGTCCGTAGGTTTCCGTGTAGAACGTATCGCCCAGGCCGAACATCGCGTAACGCACACCGGTCAGGTCGGGGCGGACAACGGAAAGGTCTGCGTAAAACGGCAGTGCCGTATTGGGCAGATCCCCTTCGCCGTACGTGGAGCACAGAAACACGTACATCGTGTCATGCTGCAGTTCAGAGATTGAGAACGCTGACAGGTCGTGCACTTGGACTTCCTGGATGTCGTTCCTGATCGAGTCAGCGAGGTCTTCAGCCGCAATCTCTGCATTGCCGGATTCCGTCCCGAAAAGAAGTTGGATCTTCATCATTTTCTCCTGTTTGATGCCTGAGTTAGTTGGTGCCGGGGGCGGCGGTTTGAGCGAGTTTGTTGTGTGCGATGGCGACCATCTGTTCATGGCTGGGGATCTTTCGGCGGGACCGATCAGCAGCAGCGGCATCAGTCTCGGCGGCGTCCACGCGCTTCCACGCCGAATAATCCACAGCCTTGGCCCGGACCTCTTCGGGCAGGCCGGCGTATCCCGGCTTCGGCTGTTGCTGGAGCGAATCGACGCCCGCGACGATCTCTTCTGCCACGGCCTTCGCGCAGGACCTGTTCTCGGCGATCGTTCCACGGGAACCGCGCTTGATCCAGCCTGTGCGGTACAGCCCGTAATCCAGCACCCCGCTTTCAAGGTTTGCCTTGAGAGCACCGAGACCGTGCCAGTCACCGCCGTCGAAATCGAACCCAATGGCTGTTACGACAGAGTCTGTGTCGAGAAGTATGTTCGGCCGGCCATCATTGACGGATCGCAGTTCCAGGCTCTGGACGTGCCCGTCCCCGTTGATGCTCACCGGCGCCCACCCAAAGTGCAAAACCACCTCGACACGTGTCTCGGTTCCCGGATCGACCTGGAGAAGCTCCTTTACGGCTTTGGCCCGCGCCACGGCGGTACGCGGAGCGTCCTTCGCTACCGTAAGGGGATCGGCGCAGGAGAATTTCACGCCGCTTATGCGTCCGAGCTCAGCGAGCATTACAGGATCAGAGGGAGCGTTTGTGACGGTCGACCGGCAGATGAGGTCGACGTGGCTCACAGGAGCCTGGACGTATGCTGCCAGCACGTCATCATCGATGTCACTGTTGAGGAAATCCTCCGGCCGCTTGATCAGTAGCCGCAGGATGTCGATGGAGACGTTGCCGCCGCCGATAATTACCACGGATTTGCCGAACTTCGGCACCTCAGTCTGCTCGAGCGGATGCGCGTTGAAGAGCCTCGTGATGCGGCCGGCGCGATAGACCTCCGGAAGGTCCTCCCCCGGCACCCCGACGGCCCGGTCCTCGGCAAGGCCTGCAGCCAACACGACGATGTGGTGGATGCTGCGCAATTCGTCCAGGGAGACGTCGACGCCAACCTCAACGTTGCCCGCGAAGCGGACGTTGTCGCGTTCAAACAACCGGGCAAACTGTGCCTGGATCGATTTGGTGCTCTGATGATCCGGGGCAACCCCGTAGCGGACCAGGCCGAACGGGGAGGCAAGCCGGTCATAGATCGTAATCTCCGACTGCGGAAATGACCGGCGCAGGCTTTGGGCAAGGTAGCAACCGGAAGGCCCGCTTCCAATGACCGCGACGGACAGAGGCGTATCCATCACAAAGCTCCTTCGACGGAAAATGCTCTGGCAGCAGGGGCACCGAGAACGGTGTTCAAAGGTGCCAAGGGAGTGCCGGCAGGATACTTGCCGAGGAACAGCTCAGCGCCGCGCTCGGTCAGGCGAAGGTCCAGCATGCTGCCGGCTGCGCCCGGCTCAATAGCTGCCGTTGCGAGCTCCAGCCGAGTCCCTACGGGGGCGGAGTCGTCCACAATGTACATGTGGACCACGCCCCCTGATACGTGCAGGCTCGGTTCGGCGATGCGAAGCGAAAGAACACCCAAGTACGCGCGGAATTCGACCGAGCCGCCGAAGTGCAGGTTTTCGGGATCCCCCGAAGTAACGCTTTTGGGGAAATGGTAGTAGCCATCGTCATCACGCGTGGCACCGGCTGAAAGCGTGACCGTCCCATCACCGGTGCGGTTGCGGACGTAGTCATCAAACGCCGGATCAATGCGCCATTGCAAAGAGTGGGTACCGGCGGGGGCTCGCCTAAGCTTCTTCACGTCATCTCCTTCAGGATCAGCTGCGTTGCACTAAGCGTATACCGTATACGGAACACGAACAAGGCTTTCTGGTCTTTCCTTGCTCCGGCGGCAGCTCGTTTCTGGGTCTCGTGGGACGGCGCCGAGGCGCTCCGCGCGGCCGTGATCAGTTCGTGGTGAACTGCTCCAGTTCCGCCAACTCATTGTGTGTGGGGCCGGTCGCAGCTCTCGCTGCCAATTCACCGGCTATGAGTGCCTGCAGGTGGAAGAGGTCCCGTATGTCTTCTCCGGTGAGTGGTGCGACCTGGAAGCCTGAACGCGGGAGCAGGTCCAGAGCCTTCCACCGCGCAGTGCCTGCAGGTCCTCGCCGGCGGGGGTGGTGGAAAAGCTGAGGGCTTATCCGACCGTCTCGGGTCTGACGGTGTTCCCGGCATGAGTTTGCCGGACATGATGGGCCCGCGGACGTAGGCGGCCGCTTCATCACTGAGATGCCTGCGGCCCCGGTCGTCACTGCCGGTTACTCTGGTGTCTCTTCTCCTGATGCTCTCGCTAAGAATAAAGTAGTGCCGCCGGGTGCCTTCCGGACCCGGCGGCAATGGGGAATCAGCGGTCAGCAGCAGTAAGCGGCAGTCCCAGCTCGGCAAGAACCTGCTCGGTGTGCTCCCCCAACTCAGGCACTGGTCCCATGGAGAACCCTGCCTCCCTGGAGGTGACCGGCGGGATCAGGCTGCGGACGTCACCGACGGAAGACTGAACGTCACGCCACCGGTTTCTCGCGGACAACTGCGGGTGGGCGGAGAACCCGTGCATGTCGCGCAGTTCAGCATTGGCGATGGATGCCGCGTCGAGCCGTTCAACGACAAGCTGAATTGAAAGGGACCGCAGCACGTCGTTGATCTCGCTGTGGAGATCGTCACGGTTGTGAACCCTGGCGTCGTTCCCCCGGAACCGGGGCTCGTCTGCCAGTTCTGGTTTCTGGAGAACGTCCCGGCAGAACTTTTCCCACTCGCGCTCATTTTGGATACCGAAGAAGACGGTCCCGTCAGCGGCGTCGAATGGCCCGTAAGGGGCGATGCTGGCGTGCTGGGCCCCGCTCCGCGCAGGCGGAGCCCCGCCGTACTCGGCAAAGAAATAGGGCTGGCTCACCCACTCCCCCAGTGCCTCCAGCATCGAGATTTCCAGGACGTCGCCTTTGCCCGTTGAAGCCCTTTGCAGCAGGGACGTCAGTATCCCTGAATAGGCGTACATTCCGGCGCAGATGTCGGCGATTGAAACCCCCACCTTCGCCGGGGAGTCGTCGGTTCCAGTAACGCTCAAGAGCCCCGATTCGCACTGGACGAGGAGGTCATAGGCCTTTTTTTGCTCGTACGGGCCGCCCTTCCCGTACCCGGAAACGGAGACGTGGATAAGTTTGGGATTGAGCGCCAGGGCGTCGTCGGGACCGAAGCCCAGCCGTTCGACCGCGCCCGGGGCGAGGTTCTGAACCAGGACATCTGCCTTGGCCACAAGCTGCTTCAGGGCTTCGAGGCCGTGGGCGGATTTGAGATCGAGGACGATGCTCTCCTTGCCCCGGTTGAGCCACACAAAGTAGCTTGCCATGCCGTTGACTTTGCTGTCATAGCCGCGCGCGAAATCTCCGGTGTCCCGCTCAATCTTGATGACCCTGGCTCCCAGATCGGCGAGTTGCCGGGTGGCAAACGGGGCGGCGACGGCCTGTTCCAGGGAGACAACCGTGATTCCTTCAAGAGGTAACCGGCTCATCACTTCTCCTTTCGTGCTCGGGCGAGAATGCGCTGTGCCCGTTCGATGACAGGACGGTCGATCATTTGGCCCTCTATCTGGCTGGCCCCGCCGCCGGCGGAAACTACAGATTCAGCCCACTGAACCTCCACTGGAGCCGGGCGGAATGATTGGCTCACGATAGGAACCTGGGAGGGGTGGATGCACAGCTTGCCGCCGAATCCGAAACCCCGTGAAAGGTTTGCGGATGCCTGAACCTTGTCGGTCTCTTTGATGAAGATGGCGGGCGAATCCAGGGGCGCCGGTATTCCGGCCGCCCGCGATGAGATCACCAGGGCACTCCGAGCATGGTCCAAAAACCTGTCATCGCTTCCGGCATCTATGTCGAGGGCGTAGTCGATGGCTCCGAACGACAATCGGGTGATACCGGGTATTCCGGCGATCCCGGCCGCGCCGACCACGCCAACAGCGCTTTCAACGAGGGGTATGACTGCCAGATCAAGCGTGTCGCAACGACGGGCGAGGTTTCTCAGGGCCATGCTGTCTTCGGCCTTGGGGATAACCAACCCCAGCAGTCCGTGCCTGGCCTGCTGGGCAACGTCCAGAAGAGCAATAATCTCGACGTTGCTGCTTTCAGTTCCGAGCGGATTGATCCGGACCAATGCACGCAGTTCACCACGAGTCAGCGAATCGACGGCGGTGGCCAGCGCTTGCGCTTTGTTCTCCGGTGCCACAGCGTCCTCAAGATCGACGATGACGACGTCGGTGCCCGAGGCTGCCGCCTTGGCGAAACGGTCTGGCCGGTCGCCCGGGACGAACAGCGCCGTTACTGCCGCGGCAACCAGTTCCCGTCCCTGAGTTTCCAACACCACGCCCCGCGGACCGGTCACTGGAAATCTCCGTGGTCCGGCAACGTTGATTCGTCGGGTCTGGCCGACTCGACACCCGGCAAGTGTCCCTGGCGGTAGACCATAAAGGTCCGCCGGTAGCTGATGACGATTTTGGCGTCCTGATTGAACCCTTCGGTGGCCACAGTGACAAGGCCAAGGTTTGGTCGGGACTTGGATTCGCGGATGGCGAGGACCTTGGACCGCGAGTAGATGGTGTCGCCCTCATACACAGGGTTAGGCATCCGCACTTCGTCCCAGCCCATGTTCGCGAAGACGTTCATGGACAGGTCAATCGTGGACTGACCAGTCACCAGCGCAAGAGTAAACGTCGAATTAACCAAAGGCCGGCCAAACTCCGTACCTGCGGCGAAGTTGCGGTCCACGTGGGTCTTGGCCACGTTCTGCGTGATTAAGGTGAAGTTTTGGTTGTCAGCCTCCGTGACCGTCTTACCAAAAGGGTGGTAGTAGATGTCGCCGACCGAAAAATCTTCAAACAGGCGCCCAGTCCATCCCGGTACTACACGGGTTCGCCCCGTTGTAAGTTCTGACGTCATCGTCGTTAGTTCCTCTTCCATTGCGGATACCGTATCCCGTATATTAGTCTCGAAGAGTCGGTGCGACAACTGTTTTGTTCCGCGGACCCTGAATAAGCCACTCCCGGGTCTCCCGGAGACAAGGGGAGAGCCAATATATTGGCCCGTCCGTCCGGAAGGCCGGGTGTGGCCTTGCATACCGCGAGGTTAAAGGCAAGGCCGGCAATTTCGCGGTGTGAATGTATTTTCTTTTGATCGCTTACTGGCTTCCGACGACGCCTAGCCACAAACCGAGGAGCACCCCGTGACTGTCCATACTTCTGTCGAAGAGCTGAGGGTAAAGACCCGTACTCTCTGCGCCCTGTTTCCGGACACCTACTGGCGGGAAACCGATCGCAACCGCCGCTACCCGCAGGAATTTGTGGACAGGTTGACCAAGGAAGGGCTCCTGGCCGCGCTGATCCCCACTGAGTACGGCGGCTTGGGCGTGGGCCTCACCGAGGCAAGCGTGATCATGGAGGAAATCAACAAGTCCGGCGGCCATTCCGCGGCGTGCCACGCCCAGATGTACACCATGGGCGCGCTGCTTCGGCATGGAAACGAAGACCAGAAGAACGCCTACCTCCCGGCAATCGCTTCCGGCGACCTCCGCCTGCAGGCATTTTCCATTACAGAAGATGCAGCCGGCTCCGACACAACGAGCATCGAAACGGCCGCGGTCAAGGACGGGGACGACTACGTCATCACCGGCCACAAGAGCTGGACCAGCCGAATCGATGAATCAGACCTCGCGTTCGTGCTCGCCCGGACGTCAAAGAAGGCTGACGAGGACCGTACGCACGGCCTGACGCTCTTCCTGGTGGATCTGCGCCAAGTACGCGCCGAACAGCCAGAGACCTTGGAAGTCGTTAAGGTCCGCACAATGTTCAATTACGCCACCAACCAGATCTTCTACAAAGGCATGCGCGTACCCCAGTCTGCCGTGATAGGCGAAGTCGGCAAGGGGTTCCGCTACGTCATTGACGGATGGAACGCCGAGCGGATTCTGCTGGCCTCCGAAGCGATCGGTGACGGGTACTGGTTCACAACGCGGGCGGTAGAGTACGCCAACAAACGAAGCGTGTTCGGTCGCCAGATCGGCGCTAACCAAGGCGTGCAATTCCCCATCACGGACGCCTACATGAAGGTCAGGGCAGCCGACATGATGCGCTACGAAGCCGCACGGCTCTTCGACGCCGGCGAGCCCTGCGGCGCCGAAGCGAACATGGCCAAGCACCTCGCATCAGAGGCCAGCTGGGCTGCGGGCAACGCCTGCCTGGACACCCATGGAGGCTACGGCTTCGTGGATGAGTACGACGTCGAACGGAAATTCCGGGAAACCCGCATGTTCCAGGTGGCACCCGTGAACAACAACATGATCAAGTCCTTCGTCGCAACCAAGGTGCTGGGCCTCCCACGTTCGTACTAAAGGTCGACGCCACTCTCACGAACCCGAATAAGGAGAATCGGATGGTGCACAGCCTAGGCTCGCTTCCTCAGGACGGGAAGATGGTTCTGTTTTCGCCGACGTTCACCGTGGTGAATGTTGGCTCGACTGCAATACGCGCAATCGTCAGCGGCGCCGACAAAATCGCGGTTCGCAAACGTGTGCACACTCTCGCGAAAATGCTCAGCACCTACGACGTGCCAGGCCTCGAGCCGCTCATCCCAACGAACGATTCGCTTCTGGTGGAGTTCGATCCATCCGTCATGGAAGCTCCCGCGCTGAAGCGGCTGATCAGGCTGATCGATGCCTCAGCTGGCGGGACCGAGGATGATTACGGGTCAACCGGTGAGCCGGGTTTCACCACCGGGCACCGCCAGGCCGGCACTCTCTGATGCCGCTTACAGGAATGTCAACGCCTCAGGGATCCGTTGCACCAAGAAAGTAATGGACCGTTTGTGCAGATCCGTTCCACCCGAGCATCGCGAGCATTGCCTCGCGAAGCTCGGGTGGATCGCGGTTCGGCCCATGTACCGGGGCCATGGTGACATTCAGAACCGGCCGTCCAGCATAATTTTGACCGAGCGCCAAGGCCTAGCTTGGGAGTGGAAGCAAGCGTAGCGTCGTCTGAAGAAGAGGCGGAGACGGCAGCCCCTACCTAAGGGTGAACGGCATGCCGGTTGTAGTTTCTTAAGGGGAACGCGATGGCTGGGTGGAATGCTGACACGGCGGCCGGCCCGCTGGGGGCCGGAACGGTCACCCTGGTCGAGGGATCCTCCTTCTGCATTTCCTTGCCCAACGGCGATATCGCCGCTGAACACCCGCATGGTCTTTTCGTCCAGGACGCCAGAATCCTCTCGGGATGGGGTCTGACAGTTAATGATCAGCCGCTTGAGCCGCTAACGGCACAGACGAAGGAGCCGTACCGGGCACTGTTTGTCGGACGGGTTCCGCGCTCCGACGGCTACGCCGACAGTCCCCTGATCGCGGAACGGCTGCGGGAAGTGGGGGCAGGCATCCAGGATCAGGTCACCGTGCGCAACTACTCCCAGGAGCCCGCCTCGTGTGAGGTCACACTGTTGGTCGAGGCGGACTTTGCCGATCTTTTCGAGGTGAAAGAAGCCCGCATCCAGCGCCGGTGGGACGAAACCCGCAGGGCTGACGGCGACAAGCTCACCATTCGGGGAGTCTGGCAGGACGTTCGGAAGGCCACGGTTGTCCAAGCTCCTGGCGCAGATTTAACGCCTGAGGCCATTACTTACCGGGTAACCGTCCCCCCGCACGGACACTGGAGCACAGTCCTGACCGTGCTGCCTGGCACCGAAGATGACGCCCATGCCACGGCATTCGTTCATCCCGACGGGGACGGTTTGTCCCCCCGGGACCGCCGCCGGCGGGAGTGGGTGGCGAAGATACCCGTCCTTCAGATGGGCAACCGTTCGATTGAAAGGACCCTGCGCCGCAGCTACGACGACCTTGGCGCCCTTCGCATCGAGGATCCGAATCATCCGGAAAGGGTGGTCGTGGCCGCCGGCGCACCCTGGTTCATGACCCTGTTCGGCCGCGACTCTTTGTGGGCGTCGCAAATGGCGCTACCGGTGGACCCTTCCCTGGCCCTGGGCACACTACAGACGCTGGCAGACCGCCAAGGGACGGTGGTTGATCCGCTGTCCGAAGAGGAACCGGGAAAGATCCTCCACGAGGTCCGGCTCGACGTCTCCAGCGGGCTATCCCTGGGCGGCAAATCAAACTACTACGGCAGCGTGGACGCCACCCCGCTCTTCGTCGACGTCCTTGGATCAGTTAGCCGATGGGGATTCGCGAAGGACACCATCGCCGCGCTTCTGCCCAACGCTGACCGTGCACTCGACTGGATCAGGGACTATGGGGACAAGGACGGCGACGGGTTCGTCGAGTATGAGCGCCTCAACGACCAAGGGCTGCTCAACCAGGGCTGGAAGGATTCATGGGACGGCATCAACTTCGCCGACGGCACTCTGGCCGAACCCCCGATCGCGCTATGTGAGGTGCAGGGCTATGTCTACGCCGCGTACACAGCGCGCGCATGGATGGCATACGATGCCGGTGACACGGGCTTGGCCAACGAATTCGCCGATCGGGCCGCACAGCTGAAGAAACAATTCAACGAAGCGTTCTGGATGCCCGAACGGGGCTACTACGCCATCGCCCTCGACGGCAAGAAACGGCAGGTCGACGCGTGCGCCTCCAACATGGGCCACTGCCTCGTATACGGCCTGGTGGATGAGGACAAAGCCTCACCGGTGGCCGAAAGGCTGATGTCCCCCGAGATGTTCAGCGGCTGGGGCGTGCGCACCCTCGCCAGCGACATGGGCGCCTACAACCCCGCCAGCTATCACAACGGTTCCGTCTGGCCCCACGACAACGCCATCATCGCGGCTGGCCTATTGCGCTACGGCTTCGTGGCCGAGGCCCAGCAGATTTGCATAGGGATACTGGAGGCAGCCGAGTACTCCGAGGGCCGCCTCCCGGAGCTGTTCTGCGGATTCAGCCGAGATCAGCTCCCCGCCCCCGTTCCCTACCCGACTGCGTGCTCACCCCAGGCCTGGGCAGCGACCACACCCATCCAGCTGATAACCAGCCTCATGCGGTACGACACACACGTCTCCCAAGGTGGGGTATGGATAGACCCGGTTCTTCCGGAGTCATTTGGGGAACTGCACATCACCAACGCACCCCTGGTGGCGGCCGCATCACCATAGACATTGCCAACTCCGTCCCGTCCGTCCAGGGACTGCCCGACGGGATCAGGTTCCATAGGGGATACCGTCCATGGATGACAGAACTCGTCGAACAGGCCTATCGCCGCACGGAAGCACCGCGCCAAACGAATCGACGGCCCTCCAGTTGAACGCTTCCTGGAGGCTCACTCGCGCCGGGACGCTGGATCAGGCTCTTGCAACTCATTAGAATGGCAGCCGTCGCCGGAGCCGTGGGCTTTCATTCGTGGCATGGCTAAGCCCCACACTCCTCGGGTTGAAAGACAGGATCGTCTAGTCGCAAGTCAGGCGGCTGACGGCTTGCACAATGGTGCGGTTAGTTGACGGCGCGATTGCACTAACTAGTGACTGGCGCCTCCCAATTCGGGTGTCAGGCTGAAGCACACCCCAAACTGACAGTTCATCACCCGGCAGCTGTGGACTAGTGCTTGGGTGTTCCGCTGGATTGGCGGGGGATGAGGGTCGGCATGGACCGCCTGATGAGGGGTTCCGTGCCCTGGTTGACGATGAGGTCGATGGCGGTGGCGGCGATTTGGTCCAGGGGAACGTGGACCGAGCTTAGGGGTGTGGGCAGCCGCGCCGATAGGGGTGTGTCGTTGTACCCGACCAGTGCGAGGTCATCGGGGATGGTGATGCCGTTGCGATGGGCTGCAGCCATAACACCCATGGCGATGTTGTCGTTTGCTGCGAAGATCGCTGTGGGGCGGTGGCCGGCGCCGAGGAGCGTTTCACCGGCGGTGTAGCCGTTTTCGATGCCGTAGCCCGCGGCGATAAGCCATTTGTCAGGCGGGTTGATGTCGGCTTCTTCCATGGCTCTGCGGGCCCCGGCGAGACGGGCTTTCCCCGAGGATGTGAAATCGGGGCCGGTGACTACGGCGATGTCGCGGTGGCCGAGGTCGATGAGGTGGCGCACGGCCAGGTAGCCGCCCACTTCGTCATCTCCGAGTGCTGATGGGCTGATGCCGTCGGTACGCAGTACCAGTGCATGTGCTACCCGGCGTTCACGCAGGAGCCGGGGTAGGTCGTCGTCGAGCCGGGCCGTTGCCAGGATCAATCCGTCGACGTTGCGGTCGAGCAGGGTTTCAGCTGCGCTGCGTTCCTCGTCAGGGTCGTCTCCGCTGGTGGCGACCATGGCGAAGTAGCCGCGGGAGGAGGCAGCCTTTTCGAGTTCTTCGAACATTAGGGCCATCACGGTGTCGCTCAGGCGAGGGACCAGGACGCCCAAGGTCCGGGTCTCACCGCGGCGCAGGCTTGAGGCGAAGGAGTTCCTCCGGTACCCGAGCTCCTCAGCTACCTTCCGGACGTTCGCTGCGGCCGCGGACCGGGAGGTGGTCCGTTCATCGAGGGCGCGGCTGGCCGTGGAGATGCTCACGCCACTGGCTGCTGCGACGTCCTTCAGTGTGACAACGTTGCCGGTGGCGGCCGGTTCCATGGGGGTTCTCCTGGTCAGCAGAGGTGGTACAGACACTCTAATCCTCCTTCCGTGCAAACGTTCTCTTGACAGTGAGCTGCGACACGTGCAAACTTGAAAACGTTCCCGCAAACGTTTTCATAGTAGCGGGACTACCGACCATCAATGAAGACAAGAGGTAGCTGTAATGACACTCGATCTCCGCGGACTCAGCCCCGCACCTGTCACCCCGTTCACCGAAGACGGCGCCGTCGACTACGCTGCGATCCAGCGTCTGGGTTCGTGGCTCGGATCGATTGAGGGCGTGAAGAGCCTCGTCGTTCTGGGGCACGCCGGCGAAGGCACGTTCCTTACCGAAGAGGAGCAGCTGGACGTTATCCGCGCGTTCGTGGCGTCGACCGACGGCCGTGTGCCGGTCGTGGCCGGCATCACGAAGGAGGGCAACAAGACCGCGGCCCTCGAGGCCAAGAAGGCCGTCGAAGCCGGCGCATCCGCCGGTCTCGTCTACCCCTCGCACGGGTGGCTGCGCTTCGGATACCAGAACGGTGCTCCCCAGTCGCGCTACCAGGAGATCTATGAAGAGTCCGGTCTGCCGCTGATCCTGTTCCAGTACCCCGACAACACCAAGGCGACCTACGACCTCGACACCCAGCTGGAGATCGCCGGCCAGGAGGGCGTCTTCGCCACGAAGAACGGTGTCCGGAACATGCGCCGTTGGTACACCGAGATCCCCGCACTGCGCGCCGCGTACCCCGACTTGCAGGTGCTGTCCTGCCATGACGAGTACCTGCTGCCGACGATGTTCGATGTCGACGGTTTGCTCGTCGGCTACGGCAACATCGCCCCCGAACTCCTCGTCGAACTGATCGAGGCCGGCAAGGCGCAGGACTACCCGCGTGCACACGCCATCCACGAGCGGCTGCTCCCGGTGACCAAGAACGTTTACCACCGCGGTTCCCACATGGAAGGCACCGTCGCCTTGAAGTGGGGCCTTGTGAACCGCGGCATCCTGGACCACGCCACGGTGCGCACCCCGCTCCTGCCCCTGCCCGAAGGCGCCGATACCGAGATTGCGGAAGCCTTCGCTGCCGCAAACATCGGCAAGGTCACCGTCAGCGCCTGATCCCTTCTTCCCCGGATCCTCACGGGTGGCGGGCCACCGCCCGCCACCCGTGCCCAACTCTTTACTCTCCACCCCGGTCATCGACGACCCAGCAATGTCGCTGTATAAGGAGGACTCGCCAATGCGCGAGCAGCAGAATAAGACCATCACCCACCCCGGAGCCAGGGAAGACCAAATGGCAACCCAGCAAGAACACCAGGCAGAAGGCAGCACTAAAAACCGCCGCACCTTCCTGGGCTACCTTGCCCTCATGGGCCCGGCCTTCGTCGTCGGAGCCTGGCAGTTCGGCCCCGGAAACCTCACCACCGCCGTGCAGGCCGGAAGCCGGTTCGACTACACCCTCGTCTGGGTCATCGCCGTATCAACGATCCTCATGATCTTCTTCACCGACATGAGCGTCCGCCTCGGCATTGCAACGCCCGTATCCCTGATCACCTCGATCAAGGAACACCTCGGCAAATGGGTCGGTCTTCTCGCAGGCTTCGGCGTCTTCGGCATCACCCTCATGTTCTCCGTCGGCAACGCCGTGGGCTCCGGACTCGGCCTGTCCCTGATCTTCGGCGGCTCCCCAGTCCTCTGGACCGTGGTCTGCACCATCGCAGTCGGCATCGTCCTGGCCTTCAAAAACGTCTACGGCATCGTCGAAAAAGCGCTCCTAGTCATCGTCGTGCTCATGGGTCTGGCCTTCATCGCCAGCACCGTCGTTGCCCAACCGGACTGGTACCGGTCCATGGCAGGCATGGTTCCGAGCCTGCCGGCCGGAAGTGAAATTCTCATCGTGGCCCTGGTCGGCACCAACTTCTCCATCAACGCCGCCTTCTACACCTCCTACGGCATCAAGGAACACCGCCGCACCCGCGCCGACTACCGCGACATCACCCTCGTCGACACCATCCCCGGCATCGTCGCACCCGGCATCATGACGGCGCTCGTCATCATGGTCGCCGCCGCCGTACTCGGCAAGACCGGGGCCGAAGCAGGGACCATCAACGCCCTGGCCTCCATCTTCACCCCGTTGGCAGGCCCCACCGGAGCCATGGTGTTCGCCCTGGGACTCTCCGGCGCAGCGTTCTCCTCCATGATTGCCAACGCCACCGCAGGCGGCACCATGCTCTCCGACGCCATCGGCCGCGGCTCCAAAGCAGGGTCCCCCGCAGCCCGCATCTTCACCGGCATGATCCTGGCCTTCGGCCTGATCATCACCCTCTCATTCCAGTCCTCCCCCGTCGGACTGATCGTCATCGCCCAGTCCCTGACAGTCCTCATCGCACCCCTGCTCGGGGTCCTGATCGTCACCATGGCCAATAAAACCGCCCTCATGGGAGACCTACGCAACAAGTGGTGGCACAACCTCTTTGGAGCCATCGGCCTCCTTGCCATCATCGCTCTGTCCATCCGGCTGATTACCACACTGTTCGGCTAAACACGGCAACAAAGTAGTGGGCCCCCCCCGAGCGGGGGGGGCGCCGATGGTGGCCGCGGGTGGACGCGCATAGACCCGCCAGCCGCGGAGGAGATCTGGGGAAAAAACGCCAACAA
>NZ_JBNHFL010000041.1:0-31664 GCF_059090205.1 Arthrobacter sp. CMU6 | reverse complement strand
GTCGGCTGCATCCCTGGATGCAGCCGACCCGGCCTTTGGCTGTAGCGCCTTCCTGCCAGCTGGCAGCGGCTAGGCTGAACGCCGTTCGCCGCGCCGCTCGCGCAGAATGGTGAGGCGGTCTTCGAGGATCTGCTCCAGCTCGGGAAGCGAGCGGCGCTCCAGCAGCATGTCCCAGTGCGTACGGACTGCCTTCTCGTTGCTGGTGTCCGGGCGTTCGCCATCAACGAGCAGCGCTTCCTTGCCGGTCTTCGAAACCCAGACAGGGGGAATTTCGGCTTCGGACGAGAAGGTTACGAAAACCTGTTCGCCGTCCTCGCACCGGTACTCAACCCGCTGACGCGGAGCCGGCTCCACGCCGGATTCGGTCTCCATACTTTGGGCGCCAAGACGCATGCCCCGCAGGCTGCGATCGCTCATGATTTCTCCCTCTAATCGGTTCGCGGAGCGGACTCCGCGCTAGTCGGAAGCCCTCGAAAGGGTGCCTCCGGACTACGGTGTGGTTCACGTAGCATCACTAGGTGAAACGCTTCGCCAAGCATTGTTGTTCCGCACGGACTGATCCGGCCGGACAAATATCCTATTATACGGATTTCAACGGGGTGCAGCAATCCGACGGGACGTAAGCAATCCAGCGGGTGCAGCGACGCAGCCCTGTGCACATAAAACAGGAGGCAGGCCGCTGTGGCCTGCCTCCCGCTGCTTTGCCTTGAACTGCTAGGACTGGGTCCGGGCCGCTGCCTCACCGGCCTGGCCCCCGTCCGGGCCTCCAAACAGGTCGCCGGAGCTGGGATCAGGGTTGGTTCCGCCCAAAGCGCTGCCGATGCCTTTCAGCGCCTCGCCCACTTCGCTGGGGATAATCCACAGCTTGTTGGAGGAGCCCTCGGCGAGCTTCGGGAGGGTCTGCAGGTACTGGTAGGCCAGCAGCTTCTGGTCCGGATTGCCCTTGTGGATGGCGTCGAACACCTTCTGGATGGCCTGCGCCTCACCGTCCGCCCGCAGGATGGCAGCTTTCGCGTCACCCTCGGCCTTGAGGATGGCGGCCTGCCGCTGCCCTTCAGCGGTCAGGATGGCGGACTGCTTGGTTCCTTCCGCGGTGAGGATGGCAGCCCGGCGGTCACGTTCTGCCCTCATCTGCTTCTCCATCGAATCCTGGATGGAGTGCGGCGGGTCGATGGCCTTCAGCTCCACCCGGGAGACGCGGATACCCCAGCGGCCCGTGGCTTCATCCAGGACACCGCGCAGCTGGCCGTTGATCTGGTCGCGGGACGTGAGCGCCTCTTCCAGGTTCAGGCCGCCCACCACGTTACGCAGGGTGGTGGTGGTCAGCTGTTCCACGGCCTGGATGTAGTTGGCGATCTCATAGGTGGCGGCGCGCGGATCGGTGACCTGGAAGTAGACCACGGTGTCGATGGACACCACGAGGTTGTCTTCGGTGATCACGGGCTGCGGAGGAAAGGACACCACCTGCTCGCGCAGGTCCAGCAGCGGCAGGAGCCGGTCAACAAAGGGGATGAGGAGCGTCAGTCCGGGATTCAGCGTGCGCTGGTACTTTCCCAGCCGTTCCACGACGCCGGCCCGGGCCTGGGGCACGATCCGCACCGAGCGGACCAGCACAATGATGACGAAAATGATCAGAACCACCATCACGAAGGTGAGTGCGATTCCTCCTGGGCTATCCATACTTCTCCTTTGTCCCCAACTTTCAGTGAAGCTCTAACCTGGCGAAAACTCGCCGCAATCTGCTGCTCCGCCGCGGCGGGAGCAGAAACCTATGGGGGAACCGCCTACTGGACGGCGGTCTCAGCCTGGGGTGAGACGACCGCCGTCGCACCTTCAATGGCCGAGACGATCACGCGCTGGCCTTCGGGAAGGACGCCGGACTGCGAGCGGGCGCTCCAGATGTCGCCGCCGATCTTCACACGTCCGCCGGTGGCCGTTACCGCCTCCAGGACCAGCGCTGATTCGCCGATTAGGCGGTCGATGTTGGTGCGCTGTTCCGGCGGCCCCTTGTGCAGGTGCTTGAGCGTCATCGGCCGGACGAACGCAATCATGAGGAGCGAGACGACGCAGAAGACCACGATCTGAAGCCAGAAGTCAGCGCCGGCAAAGTCTGCCACCAGGCCGGCAAGGGCACCTCCGCCCAGCATGATGAAAAACAAATCAAGGGTCAGCATCTCCACGGCGGCGAACACCAGGAAGAGGGTGAGCCACAGTGCCCACCAGTTTTGGCCAAGCCATTCAAACATCGCGTTCCCCCTTGATCCCGAGGGCTGCGGGGCAGACCCTCAGTAACTTTCTTCCATCGTAGACCGATGCAGGTGCGCCCGGCAGGGGAAAGGCGGGCAGCGCCGGAACGTGGCCAAGCCGTTATGCAGAGAGGGTCATGCGGGGACGAAGATGCTGATCCGGAACCGGGCGGACACGCTGGTTGTTGGCGGGAGGCCGGCGAGCCGTTCGGTCAGTGCGGTCCGGTCTGTATGGTGGCCAGCCGGACCCATCAGGGCAAGGTTGGTCACGTCCGCCGGCGAAAGCGACAGCTCCACGTCAATGTCCTGCTTCGACAGCGGGGAGAAGCGGCCTGCGAGCGCCTCGGCCAGGCGCCCGTCTTTGTCGGGGTCGATGCCCAGCATTCCCGCCTGGCCGGCAACTTCCCCGAGGTGGCCGGCGCGCGGCGTCACCACGATGAGCCTGCCTGAGGGTTTGAGGACTCGGGCGAACTCGGCAGCGTTGCGGGGCGCAAACACCACCGTGATGACGTCGACGGTGGCATCCGGGAGCGGCAGGGGCTGCCAGACGTCACCCACCAAATTTATGGCTTCCGGGTTGACTTTGGCGGCCCGGCGCAGGGCAAACTTGGAGATATCCAGCCCGACGGCGGCCACGCCAACGGACTCGTCCTCCGCAGCGGCGCCGTCCGCATGATCAAGTATCGCCCGGAGGTAATGTCCCGTTCCCGTCCCGGAGTCAAGGACAGTTGGGCCCGGCCCCTTCAACGCCGGCCAGGCTGCCTTGGCCAGAGCGTCGGCCAGCGGCCGGTAGTGACCGGCGTCGAGGAAGGCTGCCCGTGCCCCAACCATCTCCGCGCTGTCCGATTCGAAGGTGGTTCCCTTGCCCACCAGCAGGTTGAAGTAACCCTGCCGGGCGGCGTCGAAACTGTGGAGCTGCGGGCAGGCCAACGCCCGGACCCGGCCGTTGCCGGGGTCGAAGACGGGCTGGAGTTCCTGGCGGCAGACGGGACAAAGCAGAACGGGCAGGCGCGGGAGCATGAGGACAATCCTAGGTCAGCCGATTCGGTGGCTGCCGTTCCGTGGCCTTGCCCGACCCGCTAGGCTCACGTGGGTGAAGCCTGAACATTTGCCGCTGCTCAACTCCGTTTCCGCCCCCGCCGTCCACCCCGACGGGACCAGGGCCGTAGTGTCCGTTGTCCGTCCGGACTTTGACGCCGACTCCTACGTTGGCCAGCTGTGGAGTGTACCCCGCGACCCGGAAAAGCTGCCCCGCCGCATCACCCGGGGATTCCGCGACACGGCGCCGGCCTTTTCGCCGGACGGCCGGGTCCTGGCCTTTCTCCGCGCCGCCCCCGGCGGCAGGCCCCAGCTTCACGTGGTGGAGGCCGCGGGTGGTGAACCACAGGCCCTGACCGACAGAAAAATGGGCGTCACCTCCTTCGCCTGGTCGCCAGATTCCACCCGGATCGTCTTCGGTTCGAGGGAACCGGAAGAGGGCCGCTACGGAACACTCGACGGCGTGGGGTCCGGTGCGGAGGACGCCCGGTTCATCACCGGGTACAAGTACCGGATGAACGGTGAGGGCTACACGCGGGACAAGCCGTTGCAGCTGTTCATACTCGAGGTTCCGGAACTGGGCGGGGAACCCTGGGTCAAGCCAGTAGGGCGCGCAGCCAAGCGGAGCAATAGCGGAACAGGCACGGGAGGCGGTAAGAGTGAACACTTGGCAGAGTCCACCGAAGATACCGGCGGCCTCCCGGAGGCACGCCAGCTCACGACGGCGGCAACCGACCACACCGGCGCCACCTTCACCAACGACGGCAATGCCATTTACTTTGTGGCAGCACTCCACGAGGACGCCGACCAGGATCTGGCATCCGGGATCTACCGCGTAGCGGCCGACGGCGGCACACCGGCTTTGGTGCCGGTCCCGAACCTGGGTGCCCAGACCGTTTCCGACGTCCGGGAGTCGGTCGACGGACGCTGGCTGTTCTGCACGTCCCAGGACCTGGGCAGCACCCGTCAGGACTTCGTCGCCAAGAACACGGTCCTCCATGTCATGCCTGCCGCCGGCGGCGACGCCACGGCCCTGAGCGACGCGGAGAACATGGACGTCGGAGCGCCCGGTGCCACCATCGGCCTCCGCGGCAACGACAGTGCGCTGGTGCTCAACAATGCCCAGGGAACGGTGGAGCTGCTCGAGTTCAGCGCCACGGGGGACCACTCCCTCCTCGTTCATGGTGACCGGGTAGTCGCCGGAGCCGGGGATGGTGCGGGCACGGTCTTCCTCAGCTACAGCGACGCCGCCACGGCGGGTGATGTGGGAGTCCTCGAGGCCGGTCAGCTCCGTCTCCTCACCGATTTCTCGGCCGCGCTGCGGACCGAGGCAGGCATCATCGAACCGCAGGAACTCACGTTCCCTGCCCCTGACGGCTATCCCGTCCACGGCTGGCTGGTGCTGCCGCCGGGGAAGGGCCCGCACCCCGTGCTGCTGAACATCCACGGCGGACCGTTCTCGCAGTACACCTCCGCGTTATTCGATGAGGCACAGGTCTACGCCGCCGCCGGATACGCCGTCCTGATGTGCAATCCGCGCGGCTCGGCCGGTTACGGCCAGGCGCACGGCCGGTCCATCAAGGAGCGGATGGGCACCGTGGACATGCAGGACGTGCTCGCGTTCCTGGACGGAAGCCTCGAGAAGTTCTCGTCCCTGGATGCCGGCGCCCTGGGGATCATGGGCGGTTCCTATGGCGGCTACCTCACAGCGTGGACCATCAGCCAGGACCACCGGTTCCAGGCCGCCATCGTGGAGCGGGGATTCCTGGATCCCGTGAGCTTCACAGGCTCGTCGGACATCGGCTGGTTCTTCGGAGGGGAGTACGTCGGCTCGGCGGCCGGGCAGGTGGCCGCGCAGAGTCCCATGGCAACGGTTGCCGCCGTCAGGACCCCCACGCTGGTGATCCACAGCGAAGATGACCTCCGCTGCCCCGTGGAACAGGGCCAGCGCTACTTCACTGCCCTCAAGCAGCAGGGCGTCGACTCGGCGTTCCTCGTGTTCCCGGGCGAGGACCACGAGCTGTCACGCTCGGGGACGCCTCATCACCGGCGGCAGCGGTTCGAACATATCCTGGCCTGGTGGGCGAAGTACCTGCCGACGGACAGCAACCGCGCCGGCACCGCCTAATTCCCGCCGGCCGGGAAGCCAAGCTCCCGGCTGGCAGTAGCGATGCCGGGCTCGGCCCAGCGCGCGGCGTACTCGCTGTTCGTGCTGAGTGAGCGGAGCTCGGCCCGGTCGATATAAAGCCGGCCGTGGAGGTGGTCGGTTTCGTGCTGCACGATCCGCGCCTGCCAGCCGCTGAAGTCCCTGGTGACGTGCCCGCCGTCGGGCGTTATGTACTCCAGCCGCACGCTTTCGGGACGCTCAACCACGGCCTGCAGTCCGGACAGCGAAAGGCAGCCTTCGAAGAAGGCGGCCGTGCCGTTGCCCAGGCGGGAGTATGACGGATTCAGCATGCCGAAGAACTCCAGCGGCGCGCGGCCCCGGGCCGCGGCGGTGACCTCGTCGATCTCGAACTGGTCTTCGAGGACGGCCAGCTGCAGCGGGATGCCCAGCTGCGGAGCTGCCAGGCCGACGCCGGGTGCGGCATGCATGACCTTCCTCATCAGGACGATCAGCCGGCTTAGCTCATCGGGCTCCAGCTGGCCCTCGAAGGGAGCGGCGTGCTGCCTCAGGACCGGGTGCCCGGCCTGCACGATGGGCGGCAAGGCCTCAGAGGCCAGCAGTTCCTGCACGGTCTCCCTGATGCGGGCGGGGCTGAAGGACGTAGGCGGAGATGCGTAGGTCATGGGGACAGCCTAGCGCCGCGTTGCACGCTGTCGCGGCACACAGGCCGGGTTGCACAGGACCGGGTGGCACAGAGCCGCGACGCACGGTGACGCGCCGCTTCACGCCGAGCCGTCGCACGCTATTGCATCGTGAAGCGCCGGGCCACCAACGCGTTGAAGGCCGGTACGGCGGCGACGCCGGCGATCGCCGCATTCCGGGGCCGCAGCAGCCCGACTGGAAGCGGCCTGCCCAGCGCCATGTTCACCTCGGCCTGGCGTCTCGCGGCGGCTGCGGCCCGGCGGCGGAAGCCATCGAAACGCCGCAACGCTTCGGCGGAAGGCTCACCGCGCACGACGGCGAGAATCGCCGGCAGCAGTGCTTCAGCGTCCAGCCAGCCAAGGTTCATTCCCTGGCCGCCGATGGGGCTGATCTCATGCGCCGCATCTCCGACGAGCGCCACCCGGCCGGACACCATGCGCGCGGCCAGCCTCGACCGGACGCTGAAGCTGCTGAGCATGGTGTTTGCGCCGGAGTCCAGCGCCACGCTGGTTCTGCGGCCAACGAGTCCGGCCAACTGTTCCGCATCGGGGCAGGCAGGGGGCCTCCCCAGCCGGACTACCCAGCGGCGGACTCCGCCTGGCAGCGGGAAGGACTCCACAATGCCGTCGCTTTCCAGGAACAGCGCAGCGTCGCTGCCGAAGGGGCTGGATTCGGGGAAGTCACCCATGAGGTAGTGGTCCGGATACAGTTTCTCCGGCGCCGCGACCCCCAGAAGCGTCCGCAGCGTCGAGTAGGCGCCGTCGGCGCCTACCGCGAAAGCGGCGGAGTGGCTGGAAGCGGCCCCGGCAGTGGTGACGCTGAGCGTGACCCGGCCGCCGTCGTCGTACATTCCTGTCACCTCGGCGTCACGGACCAGCGCGCCGCCGTCCAGCTCCCGGAGGCGCCGCTCCAGGACTTCCTCCGTCACCGGCTGGGGCACGGCAAGGACGAACGGGTACCGCTCGGAAACCGGGGCGAACGGCATGCGGGCGATCCTCCGCCCGTTGCTCACAGCGAAGCCCTGGCGGATGGGGACGCCACGGCCAACCAGCTCCTGGGCAACGCCGATGCGCTCCAGGGCGGCGAGCGCCGGCGGATGGATGCCGATGGCCCGGGTGTGGGCGTTCCGGCCGGTCCGTCTTTCGAGGACCCGCACCGAAACCTCGTGCCGCAGGAGCAGCGAACCGAGGAAGAGTCCAACCGGCCCGCCGCCCACGATCAGCACGTCGGTCATGCCGGGCGCCGCCGGTAGGTGAGCAGGCAGTGGAAGGGGGAGTGCGGTTCCACCGTCCAGCCGGCAGGGACCACGGCGGCCAGCTCCGACACGGTGTAGCTGCGCCTGATCGAGGTCAGCCCGTCCCCGCGGATATAGGAGCCGGTGAGCGGGAGGGCGCCGGCACTGAACAGCGCGTAGGCAGCCGCGCTCCGGCTTAGGTCATTGTGCAGGGCCAGGCGGCGGGCCAGCCCGGCGGAGTCATCCAGGAACTGCTGCAGTTCCGGCGCAGTCAAATGGTGCAGCACGTGGTTGGAGATGACGACGTCGTACGACTTGCCCTCGGACAGCAGATCACCGCTGCTCGCCTGCCGGAACTCCACGCCGGGGACGGGCGTCCGGCCGGCGGCGAAGCGGAAGGCCCTTTCATCCGGGTCAATCCCTGTCACGTGTAGCCGGATCCCGTCCCTCGACGCCCAGCGGGCGAGCATCACGGCAAGGTCGCCGCCGCCGCAGCCTACGTCCAGCAGCGTTGCGGTGCCCTTGCCGTTCACCTGCGGGCGCACCCTGGTGCGGTACAGCCCGTGCCAGCCTGAGACCACGCGGTTGACCAGTGCGAACTGTTTGTAGGTGCGCCGCAGCCGGTCCGGGTCGCAGTCCGGCCGGTCCATGTCCTCGACAGCGTCCGTGTCCCGCCGGCCAAGGGTGCCTGGGCCCGTTCCCGGGATTCTCACAGCCGGTCAGGCCAGGGACGGCTCGGCCTCGCCGGCCACCGCCTGGAATCCATCCGCCGGCTGCTTCACCTTGGTGAACAGCCCGGTTTCCACCGTCAGCCCGGGGCCGAACGCCATGGAGCAGACGCGCTCGTCCCCGTCCCACGGAGGAAGATCCACGATGTGTTTGAGGACGAAGAGCACCGTGGCGCTGCTCATGTTGCCATAGTTCCGCAGCGTTTCCCGGGCCGGATGCAGCTGCTCGTCGGTGAGGTCCAGCCGGGACTGCACCTTGTCCAGGATGCTCCGGCCGCCTGGGTGGATGGCCCAGTGGGTGATGTCGCGGTAAGCGAGGCCCCGCAGCGAGGGGTCTTGGGCCAGCAGCGGCTCGAGCGCGCCCACAATGTGGTCGTCGATGATGTGCGGCACGTAGTTGCCAAGCACCATCTCAAATCCTTCATCGCCTATGTTCCAGGCCATCGAATCCTCACCCACCGGGGTCAGGACCGTCTCGAAGTGGTCCAGCCGCAGCAGCGGCGGGGATTCCAGGTCCTCGCGTGCCGTCACGACCGCTGCCGCCGCGCCGTCCGCAAACAGCGCAGACCCCATGATCGTGTCGGGGTCGTTGGAGGTCCGCACGTGCAGGGAGCACAGTTCGGCGCACACCACCAGGACAACCGCCGTCGGGTCCGCCGCACAGAAGGATTTGGCCGCCCGGAGCGCCGGGAAGGCTGCGTAGCAGCCCATGAAGCCGAGGTGGTAACGCTGCACCGCAGGGTTGAGGCCCAGGGCGCGGACGATCTTGTAGTCCGGCCCGGGGTTGAAAAAGCCGGTGCAGGAGACCGTGATGAGGTGGGTGATGTCCTGCGGGTCAATGCCGTCGCACTTGGAAACGGCCGCGTCCGCCGCCTGGATGAAAAGCTTGGTGGCTTCCTCGGCGAAGAGGTTGTTGCGTGCCTTGGTGCTGGGGCTCCGCAGCAGGCCGGTCTGCGGATCAAAGAACTGCGGGTTTTCGGCGGTGGAGTCCAGGGTCAGTTCGCGGACCGCCGTGTAGCGGGTGTCGATGGCGGCGGAATCAAAGCAAGTGGACACAAGCCGTGAGCCAAGGCGTGTCAGCCCGGGCTGCGCTGCGAACACGTCACGGGCCTCATGCTGGATGAGCAAAGTCGGCGGAACTGCAGTTTCGAGAGCTCTCACGTAGACCGTCATTCGTTCATTCTTAGCGAGAGCGCAGGTTAAGACAATGGATTGGGCTGGCCGCAGCCGGCTACTCCGCGGGACTGGACAACTCTGGCGGGAGGTAGCACCATCACGATTGTGACCACCAGACCCGCCGCAGAACAGCGCCTGGACGATCTGGCGCGCCTGCGCCGCGTCCGCGACCGCATCGACAGGGAGTACGCCCAGCCGCTGGACGTCGAGGTGCTTGCCCGCGGCGTGAATATGTCGGCCGGGCACCTCAGTCGGCAGTTCCGGGAAGCCTACGGCGAGCCCCCGTACGCCTACCTCATGACGCGGCGCATCGAGCGGGCGATGGCGCTGCTGCGGCGCGGCGACCTCAGCGTCACCGAGGTGTGTTTCGCCGTCGGCTGTTCGTCGCTGGGGACGTTCAGCAGCCGCTTCACCGAGCTTGTCGGCATGCCGCCCAGCGCCTACCGGACGCAGGCGGCGGGGGAGGCGGCGGGCATCCCGCCGTGTGTGGTGAAACAGGTGAGCAGACCGGTCAGGAATCGAGAAGCGGTCCTGCCCGGCCGTACCTAGACTGATCGGCATGAACCTCACCATTCACTACACTTTCCTTCCGCATAACGACGCCGAGGCCTCCCTGGCGTTCTATCGCGACACTCTCGGTTTTGAGCTCCGCAATGACGTGGGGTACGGCGGGATGCGCTGGCTAACCCTCGGCCCGCCTGACCAGCCGGGCACCTCCGTGGTCCTGGAACCGCCGGCTGCCGATCCAGGCATCACGGAGGACGAGCGGCGCACCATCACCGAGATGATGGCCAAGGGCACCTACGCCCGTCTGGTGCTCGGCACCCCCGACCTGGACGGCACTTTCGACAAGGTGCAGGCCAGCGGCGCCGAGGTGGTCCAGGAGCCCACTGACCAGCCATACGGCGTCCGCGACTGCGCCTTCCGCGATCCGGCGGGGAACCTGATCCGCATCAACGAGGTCCGGTAGTTATTTTCGGCCACGGCCGGCGGGCGCAGCTGCTGCGTCCGCCGGCCGTGCGGCGTTGCTGTTGCCGCAGCCGCGCCAACGAACAAGAATCAGACATGGCGCGCGAAGCCTGCGGGCTCAACCTGCTATCCGCTTATCAGATGGAGACACGATGACCATAACCACGAGGACGGACACGAAGTCTTCCGGACTGCACACCGCCGACGGCCATGACCTGATCCGGGTACAGGGCGCGCGCGTAAACAACCTCAAGGACGTCAGCGTCGAGATCCCCAAGCGCCGCCTGACCGTGTTCACCGGTGTCTCCGGCTCGGGCAAGAGCTCCCTGGTGTTCGGCACGATCGCCGCGGAGTCGCAGCGGATGATCAACGAAACGTACAGCGCCTTCGTGCAGGGGTTCATGCCCACACTGTCGCGGCCCGACGTCGATGTGCTGGAGGGGCTGACGACGGCCATCATCGTCGACCAGGAGCGGATGGGGGCCAACCCGCGCTCCACCGTGGGCACCGCGACCGACGCCAACGCGATGCTGCGGATCCTCTTCAGCAGGCTGGGCCAGCCCCACATCGGCTCGCCCAATGCCTACTCCTTCAACATCCCGACGGTGAAGGCCAGCGGAGCAATCACCGTCGAGCGCGGCAACAAGACCAGGGCGGAGAAGGCGACGTTCAACCGGCTCGGCGGCATGTGCCCCCGCTGCGAAGGCATGGGCAACGTCAGCGACTTTGATCTGACCGCGCTGTACGACGACAGCAAGTCGCTCAGCGGGGGTGCCCTGACCATTCCGGGCTACAGCATGGATGGCTGGTACGGCCGCATCTTCAGCGGAGCCGGCTTCAACATGGACAAGCCGATCAACAAGTTCACCAAGAAGGAACTGCACGACCTGCTCTATAAGGAGCCGACGAAGATCAAGGTCGAGGGCATCAACCTGACCTATGAGGGCCTCATCCCCAAGATCCAGAAGTCGATGCTGTCCAAGGACGTGGACGCGCTGCAGCCGCACGTCCGGGCCTTCGTGGAGCGGGCCATCACGTTCACGACCTGTCCCGACTGCGGCGGCACCAGGCTCAGCCAGGAAGCATTGTCGTCGAAGATCAAGGGCAAGAACATCGCCGACGTCTGCACCATGCAGATCACCGACCTGGCCGACTGGGTCCGGGACCTGGAAGAGCCCTCCGTGGCCCCGCTGCTCGCCGGGCTCCAGCACCTGTTGGACTCGTTCGCGGAAATCGGACTGGGCTACCTCTCGCTGGACCGGCCGTCAGGCACACTGTCCGGGGGAGAGTCGCAGCGCACCAAGATGATCCGCCACCTCGGTTCCTCGCTCACCGACGTCACCTACGTCTTCGACGAGCCCACGATCGGCCTGCACCCGCACGACATCGAGCGCATGAACTCCCTGCTGCTCCAGCTGCGTGACAAGGGCAACACAGTGCTCGTCGTCGAGCACAAGCCGGAGAGCATCGCGATCGCCGACCACATCGTCGACCTCGGCCCGGGCGCCGGCACCGGCGGCGGCACCGTCTGCTTCGAGGGCACCGTCGACGGGCTCCGGGAAAGCGACACCATCACCGGCCGGCACCTCGACGACCGGGCGCAGCTCAAGGCTTCGGTGCGTTCCGCTTCCGGCGCGCTGGAGATCCGTGGCGCGTCGACGAACAACCTCAAGAATGTCGACGTCGACCTCCCGCTCGGCGTGCTCTGTGTCCTTACCGGCGTTGCCGGTTCCGGCAAGAGCTCGCTCATCCACGGCTCCGTCGCCAAGCGCGAAGGTGTGGTGGTGATCGACCAGGCCGGCATCCGCGGTTCACGGCGCAGCAACCCTGCCACCTACACCGGGCTGCTGGAGCCGATCCGCAAGGCGTTTGCCAAGGCCAACGGCGTGAAGCCCGCTCTGTTCAGCTCCAACTCCGAGGGTGCATGCCCTACCTGCAACGGTGCCGGCGTCATCTACACGGACCTGGGCGTCATGGCCACGGTCGAGACCACCTGCGAGGAATGCGACGGCAAGCGTTTTCAGGCGGCGGTTCTGGAGTTCACGCTCGGGGGCCGGAACATCGCAGAGGTGCTGGCCATGTCGGTCGCGGAGGCCGAGGAGTTCTTCGAAGATGGCGACGCGCGCACACCTGCCGCCCACAAGATCCTCGACCGGCTGGCCGACGTTGGGCTTGGTTACCTGACCCTCGGCCAGCCGCTCACCACACTGTCCGGCGGTGAGCGGCAGCGGCTCAAGCTGGCCGCGCAGATGGCAGAGAAGGGCGACATCTACATCCTCGACGAGCCGACCACGGGCCTGCACCTGGCCGACGTCGAAAACCTGCTGGGCCTGCTCGACCGGCTCGTCGACTCGGGCAAGTCTGTGATCGTCATCGAACACCACCAGGCCGTCATGGCGCACGCCGACTGGCTCATCGACCTCGGGCCAGGCGCGGGGCACGACGGCGGCAGGGTCGTCTTCGAGGGATCGCCGGCTGATCTTGTGGCCAGTCGGTCAACGCTGACCGGCGAGCACCTCGCAGCCTACGTCGGCGCCAGCTGACCCAGCGCGGGCCGACCTGCGCGAACGTACACTTGTGGCCCCAGATCCGCCCGGATTTGGGGCCACAAGTGTACGTTCGCGCGTTCCCGCCGGGTTATGCCGCCGCGCCGGGCAGGACGGCCAGGCCGTCGGCGACAACGCGGCCCTCGTGGATAACCGTGCGGTCCGCGCCCCGGTCCATGACGGTGCTCGTGACGGTTTCGCCGTCGACAAGGACGATGTCCGCCACGTCGCCAACGGCCAGGCCCGGCCGGTCGTTGTGGCTCGTGAGGCCGCGGACTGAACGGTCCATGATGGAGGCACCCCCAACGGTGGCGATCGCCGCGCAGTGCTCGATCAGCCGGTCCTGGCGCAGCCGGTGGGTGAAGGCCAACTGCCAGGTGCGGTCGAGCATGTCACAGTTGCCGTACGGGCTCCAGTAGTCCCGCTGGCCGTCCTCGCCCAACCCAACCCGGATCCCGGCGTCGGTCATCCGGGCCAGGTCGAACTGGGTGCCGCCACTCGCCGGGGCCACGGTCGCCCAGGCAATGTCCAGTTCGGCCATCTGCTCCAGGAGCCGGGCGGTCACGTCGGGATGGACGTTGGCCAGGTCGTAGGCGTGGGAGAGCGAGACGCGCCCCTCCATGCCCAGTGCCCGGGTTCGTTCGAAGATGAGCTCCGCGCTGAAAACGCCGAGGTGGCCGGGCTCATGCAGGTGGATGTCGACGTCGACCCCGTACTTTTCAGCCAGGCCGAAAACGATGTCCAGATGGCGCACCGGATCCCGGTCCAACTGGCAGGGATCAATGCCGCCGATGGTCGTGGCACCCGCCCGGAGGGCATCCTCAAGGAGGGGCACGGTGCCGTCCTCCAGCAGGAGCCCGGCCTGCGGAAATGCCATGATCTCCACTGTTGCGGCGCGGGCGAAGCGTTCCTTGGCCGCCATGACCGCCTCGAAGCGCTCCAGTTTGCAGTCGACGTCGATCTGGGCATAGGAACGGACGCGGGTGGTGCCCCGCGCAATCATCCGTTCCAGCGTTCCCGCCACCACCTCCGGGTAGGGGATGGGAGTATCGCGCCAGTTCTCCCGGTCATTGCACATCATGTTCCATACCCCGGGCCCGCCGGTGTGCTCCCGGAACGGCAGCCCGATCCGGGTCGAATCGAGGTGGACGTGGACGTCCGTGAACGCGGGAAGTGCGAGCCTGTTGCGCCCGTCCACTGTGTCGCCGGCATTCCCGGCATTCACGACGGCGGTCCCTCCGGGGTGAAGGGCGACGATATGCCCCTCCCGGACCTCGACATCCACCGCGTCCCCGCCCCACGGGCGAACGTGGGTGATCAGCATGTGTTCCTTCCTTTCGGCCAGTGAAGCTTGCCGTGAAGATTATCAGGGCTACAAGGACGTTCTTTCAGGAGCCGGATGCTGGACCGGACGGCTCGGGGGAGAGGGGTGAGGCTTAGTAAGGCGACTTATTGAAGTTTCAACCAACTGGGTGGTATGTCTAGGGTTACCGGGGCGGGAATTCACCTTGCCGCCGAGACCTGGGGATCCAAGTGAAGTAACAGCAGAGCGCCTCCACACACCGAATTAGGCCGCCGAGAAAGTCGGTTCAGTCAGAGCCGAGTTGGCCACGGCACCGGGAGTGTCTGACATTATGTCAAGCTGGTCGTCTGGTGTGTCTACCAGGAATGGCGCCTCCAGCACCATGCCGGCTGTGCTGCCGGGGTTCAAAGCACGGCGACGCCCGATCTGGACGGCTGGCGGGACTCTGCCAGGCTTTGCCCGAAGGATTCCACGGCTCGGTTGGAATCCTTGTCAGTGCTGGCGAGAAGTTCAAAGCGGCAAACTTGTGGCTGAAACCTCGGGGAGAAAATGCTGATCTGCCAGCCGCATGGAACCGCACTACAGGATGCCTTCACCCCACTTCCGCGCCCACATACATAACGCCGATAATCAGCATTATGTAAAGTAAAGCCGATTGTGCCGCTTTGTACTACAAGACCAGGCCTCCCCCGTAGCCCAGGGTTTGCCTTTCCGCCGCTATGGAATCGAGCATGCGCACCCATGACGGAACTGCCCCTAGTTGGCGGCACATAAGACGTGGAGTGAATACTTCATTCCGAGCCCGGCTCGCTCTGGCAAGGGTCGGAACGGGCGGCAACAAACATTGCGGCCCAGCCGGTGGGCGACCTTGTGACGCGGCGGCAATACGGCCGCGTGTCCCCTATCCGCAGAAGACATCATCCGCTGGCAGAACCGGCGATTGCCTAGGCCTGATTGTTCCTGCGGAGCGTCTGCGGTGCGCAGACAAAGAACACCGGCTGCTCAACCTGGGCGAACGGCACGACGAGCCAGCGGCCGCCGTAGAACTCGACGTACGAGTCCGGCGCGCACTTGGCGAAAGCTTCTTCGCGTGTCATCGTCTTTCCTTTCACTAGGCTCTTGCGCTGTAGGACTGCCATCACCGTCAGACCCGCTAGACGCTCCGACCACCCCAAGTGATACTGTTTACTATAGACATTCATTGATAAAGGTCAATAGACATTCAAGGTTAAATGTCACGTCTTCTGGAGGTGCTCAATGACTACCTGGAAAGAGCAGCTCGCCTTCGCCCCTTTGGAGAACGCGGACCGAGGCGAGGAGGTGGGACGCCGCCTCAGGCATGCCATCGAACTAGGAGTGCTCGAAGACGGCTCCCAGCTGCCCAGTGAAAGTTACCTTGCGGCCAGAATGGGAGTTTCCACCCTGACCCTGCGGGCCGCGCTGGCTGAGCTGCGCGGGCTGGGCCTTGTGGAGACCCGGCGCGGCAAAGGCGGCGGAAGCTTCGTAAAGGCCAACACCGGGGACATCGCGCGCGTGCAACGCCAGTCGCTTGCGGCTTACTCTCTGGAAGACCTGCGGGATCTGAGGGAGTACCGAGCATTCCTGGCCGGCAGCGCCGCCGCCGCGGCTGCCGACCGGTCCCACCGGCTCTCGATGGGACGCCTCGTCTACACATCCGCCGAGATCCGGGACTGCAAGCAGGCTGCGGACGCAATCCGGGCGGACAGTAAGTTTCACATCGAGCTCGCCGCCAGCTCGGGCTCGGTGAGACTCACCCGCCAGGAAGTGGCACTGCAAGCCGAGGTGGGTCCGCTGATCTGGGTGGACCCGGCCAGCCATACGGAAACGGCCGCAGAAGATCATACGAAAATAGTCGAGGCGATCAGGGCCGGTGACGCCGTTAGTGCCCGAGCGCTGGCTGAGGAACACGTCAGGCGTGACATGAACCTGGTAATCGACGAGCGAATGGAGTTGGACCGCACACCGACCGATTCGCCGCACCCTCCGGGCACGGCCGACGACGCTGTGGCCGCCATCGAGTCACTGGCCGCCATGTTTTACAGAACTGCCGCCACCTCCGTGCGCGAGCTCGAACAAGCGGTGCGTGCCAGCATCGCGTCCGGAGCCAGCCGAGACCAGGCCGACGCGGACATCTACTCTGCAGCCAGAAGGACCATGGCCATCGGTGTCCCGCTTCTCTACGGAACCGGCTTTATCGCCGAGCAGTCGTACTTCGGTGAAAGCTGGATTGCCTGGTGTTATACACCAGCGGGTCCTGAATCACCCCAGCGGCTCTACATCGACATGGACCTCTATGACGTTCAAACTGCACCGTGGCGACCCGACGATACCGCCGATGACACGACTATCCACACCAGCCACGCGTACGTGGATGTTAGTGGAACGAACGAGAACATCATTACCTTCAGCAAGCGGGTCACCATGGCCGGAAAAAATGTCGGAACCGTCGCTGCGGACGTCCGCGTTAGTCAGCTCCAGGGCTCACTCGAGCCCCACATGCGGCTGTTGCCGCCGAACACCTGCATCGCGGACCAGCATGGCGCGATCATCGCGACCAACACAGGCCGCTTCGTTGGCGGAACCATCTCGGCAGCCGACGAAGTCGAACGACGAGCCCTCCCCGGGGTGCCATGGTGGCTCTGCCTGGGACTGGCCGGAGAAGACGCAGGGCAGGCTCCGTAACGAGTGCCAGGGAGCCGGCATCAACGTTTCGCGGATAGGGGCTATCGAAGCCTCGGCTAAACCGCACTCCCCCATGCACCGGTTCAGCGGGTGTGGATCCAGCCGACGCCGCCGCCGAAACGTACGTGGCTGCCGCATCCGGCACACAACCACTTGCCCTGGAACCATCGGCGTTCACTTACACTGCGGCAGGGGTTGATTTCCGGATTGCCGGCTTCAGCACTGGCCTGCACCATGGCGGCCAGCATGACCCGGACATCCGTCTCGTAAATGTCCATCGCGTGGAAGTCACGCAGCTCGCAGCCCCCAGCGTGCAGGCACGTACCATCGTGCAGCTGGCGGGCGATCGCAAGAACCGCCTCGTCGCTGACCGTAACGGTCAGGACCGGAGCAGCGAAGTCGTCGGCAGGGCACGTCCGCGGCGTTGGAAGATCGGCAAACGAACCGTCGATCAGGTCGTTTATCGTAGCGGTCATCGGTGCTCCTGTGTTGTAGTTGGTTTCCCCTCGTCTGCAGCATCTGGTGATGCAAGTCACGTTCACTCGCTTCAAGAGCAAAGTTACGGCACTTTATACATCTAGTCCAGCATTTTTAAATCCGAGACCGCAGAAGCAAGAACGCAATGGCGGCGGCATGCGCAACGCACACCCGATGAATCTGCGGAAAGGCGGGGGCAAGCCGCCGTGGATGACGGGATTGGAAAATTAATAAACGCGCTTCTGAATGTTTTTGTAGTGCCGCTCCCGACCTCGAACTCACAGATCAGCGCCAGTGCGATGTTCGCGCACGCGCTCGAGCCACTCGGCGATCAACGCCCTGATGAGGCCGGGCTGCTCGTGCGGCAAGGCATGGCCTGCCCGGTCGAGTACGGCGAATGTGGCCCGAGGATAGTGCTCGAGAAGATCCCAATGGCCCGCGTAGCCCACCGTGGAGTCCTGGCGTCCGGTGACGATAAGGACCGGGCGGGAGTACGGCGGGCCAGCTTCGGGACTGCTGCTGAACCGCCAGTGTTGGCCGATCCGCTCGAGTCCGGCTTCGTCGACCAGGTCAAGGGCGGGGACGACGTACTCCTTGTACCGCTCCAGCATGGCCTGCGACTGCACGACAAAGTAGTCGCGAAATACGGTCTCTTCGGCCGGGCTGAGCGTCTCACCCGGATTGACTGAGGCATGCAGGACCTGGTGTGCAGGAAGATTCCAGGTGTTCTCGCCCAACGGACAGATCAGCGCAAGCCCTGCCACCTGTTCCTGGCGACTGCCGGCGATGGCTCGGGCATAGTAAGCACCGGCCGAATGGCCTACAAGCCGGAACTGCCCATCACCGATCACGCCATCGATAAACGCGAGCAGGAGGTCGAGGACGTCGTCTGCGCTGTGCAGGGTGTCCGACGCCGGCGTCTGCCCCATGCCCGGCAAATCAGGGTAGAGGCGCCGGTAATCAGGGAGCTCGCTAAATATCGGCTCCATGGCACCGACCATCTCCCGGTGATCCACGCCGGCGCCGTGCAATACAAGGATTGGAGCCCCATCACCGTGATCGACATAATGCACTGGTGTTCCGCGTGCTGAGTACTCCACAGCGTCAGCCTAAACCAGGACCCATTTGCGTGATAGTCAGCGACCGCGTGGGATAAACGAACGCGCCACTCCCCCGCTAATCCGGGATCCTGCCGGGGCTATAGGGTCAGCCGATAGCCTTCATAGCTTTTTTACGTCTATCGGGTCCTGCGGTTCCTACAGATGCTTGATGCATCAGTCACGAATCTCGCCCGCTCTTCCTCGAGGAGAGGCTGGGCAGATCTGGAGAGTAGGAACTTTATGTCCCAGACGGAATTTTCAGTCAATGGCCGCAGCTACGCTTTTTCGGATGCCCCTGTGGTGGTCATCTGCATCGACGGCAGCGAGCCCGCCTACCACGAAGAAGCTATTGCGGCCGGACGGATGCCGTGGCTCAAGGAGGTGCTTGCCTCCCGGGGCAGTTCATGGGCGGCCCACTGCGCCGTTCCGACGCTGACGAACCCGAACAACATGTCGATTGCCACTGGCCGGCCGCCGGCCGTCCACGGGATCTGCGGCAACTACATCCTGGACCCCGAGTCCGGCGAAGAAGTCCTGATGAACGATCCGAAATTCCTCCGGGCCCCCACGATTTTCGCCGCGGCGGCCGCCGCCGGGCTGTCAGTAGCCGTGGTAACGGCAAAGGACAAGCTCTCCAGGTTGCTTGCCGCCGGACTCACCCAGCCGGGCCTGGACCCCGCCGGTTCCGGGGCCATCGTTGCCCCGTCGAACAAGGGCATCTGCTTTTCGGCCGAAAAAGCCCACCAGGCAACGGTCGAAACGAACGGCATCGACGCCGTGATGGAAATGGTCGACATGGACTTGCCCGAGGTCTACTCGGCCGAACTCAGCGAGTTCGTCCTGGCAGCAGGGGTTCGCCTGCTGGCACAGCGCACCCCGGATCTGATGTACCTCACGCTGACGGACTACATCCAGCACAAGAACGCCCCGGGAACCGAGACAGCCAACGACTTCTACGCCATGATCGATCGCTACGCGGCGGCACTGGATGAGCTCGGGGCTGTGGTTGTGATCACCGCAGACCACGGCATGAGCCCGAAGCACAAGACTGACGGAACGCCGCAGGTCATCTATCTGGAAGAGGAAGTCAACCGTGTTCTGGGCATCACCGGGGAAATGCCCGACGGCGGCAGTCGCGTCATTCTTCCCATTACCGACCCGTACACCGTGCACCACGGCGCCTTGGGCTCCTTCGCCAACGTCTACCTGCCGGAGAACGCCGACCGGGAAGCGGTCCTCGGCGCCCTGAGCGGTCGTGCTGGAATCTCCGGTGTGTACCGCTCCGAGGAAGCCGCTGAGCTGTTCGACATGCCGCTGGACCGGATGGGGGACATCACCATCCTCTCGGACAAGAACACCGCACTTGGCCGCTACGCCGCCTGGCACGACCTGGGCAACCTCGAGGTTCCCCTGCGCTCCCACGGCGGACTGGGTGAACTCAACATTCCGTTCTTCATCAACCGTGTTCTCCCCGCCCCGACCGGCACAGAAAGCACGGCTCCCAATGGGGACAAGGCCCTGACACACAACTACGACGCATTCTGGGTGGCCACAACCCACGCCTCGCTCAACCTTGCGGGCATCAGCTGATTACTCCCCCGGCAGGGCCCGCCGGCACCGGCGGGCCCTGCCGGGCCAAAGGCCCTGAGGGCCATGCCAACAACAGGTTTGTATGACGAGAGGACTCAGCAGTGTCCGATTCAAACTCACCCCAGACCCAGCTACAAACCCAGCCGCCAGAGGGAACAGGAAACCTGAAAACCTCCACGAAACGGCAGGAGCTTCTCAAATGGCAGATCCGAATCTTCGCTCTCTCGTGGCTGGCGTACGCCGCCTTTTACTTTCCCCGTTCAGCGTTTTCCGCCGCCAAAGTCGGCATCCTTGAGGAAGGGTTCCTCACCCGCCAGACCCTGGGGCTTCTGGACTCTGTCTACCTGGCCGCTTATGCCGCCGGACAGTTCATCTGGGGCGCCTGCGCCGAAAAATACGGCACCCGCGTAGTCGTTGCCGGCGGCATGGTCATGGCAGGCGCGGCCTCCCTCCTCATGGGGATCGTCCCCGCCGTCGCCTTGTTCCTGCCACTGATGATCGCCCAGGGCCTGGCACAGTCAACCGGCTGGGCAGCGCTGAGCAAGAACATCGCCTCATTCTTCACCATCAGCAAACGCGGCCGCGCCATGGGCTTCTTCTCCACCAGCTACGCCTTCGGTGGCCTGGCAGGCGCACCCGTGACCGGATGGGTCGCCTACTCGCTCTTCGACAGCTGGCGATGGGCGTTCGTCGCCGGCACCGTCGTCATGGCCTTTGCCTTCGTGCTGTTCATGATCTTCCAACGTAACTCGCCCCAGGAGGTGGGCCTGCCGGGGATCGATGAGGATCCCTCGCTGCTGGACCATACGCACGAAAGCGGAGCCAAACCGTCAGCCGCCACCCCGTCACCCAAGTCGAAGTTCTCGATACGGGACCTGCTGGCAGCGGTCCGTTATGAGCCGATGGTGCTGCGGCTGGGCCTGGTGTACTTCCTGATCAAACCGGCCCGCTATGCGATCCTGCTCTGGGGCCCGGTCCTGGTCCTGGAGGCAATGCCGAACCTGAGCGCCATGACCGCAATCATGGTCCCCGTCGCCTTCGGTGTCACCGGGATGGTGGCACCCGTCCTGGCAGGCTGGATGTCCGACACGGTCTTCGGTGCCCGGCGTGTTCCGCCGAGCGTCCTGTGCCTGTTGCTGATGGTCGTGGCGCTCGCCCTGTGGCAGGCGATCACCCAGACCGGTTCCCTCCCACTCATCGTGGCACTTCTCGCTTTCATCGGGCTGACCGCCTATGCCTCCGACGCGATGATCTCGGGAGTTGCGGCGGTGGACTTCGGCACCTCCAGGTACGCTGCCGGGGCCACGGGCTTCATCAACGGCTGCGGCTCGATCGGCGCCATCCTCGGCGGGCTCCTCCCCGGCTTCTTCTCGGGCATAGTGATCTTCTACACCTTTGCCGGAGCAGCCCTGGTTGCCGCCGTCATCCTCATGCCGTCCTGGAACAAGCGCCCCATCAGTGCCTGATGACCTCCGGGACGTCCCCGGAGGCAGCACCAGCAGCACGCAAATCATCAGAGGAAAAATGAACACCTTCACAGACTCCGAATTGAACCTGAACTACATCGACGGCCAATGGCGGCCGTCCTCAAGAGGAACCACCTTTAGCAACATCAATCCGGCGGATACCCGGGATGTCATCGGAAATTTCCCGGACTCCTCGGCGCAGGACGCGTTGGACGCTGTCGGGGCTGCAGAGAAAGCACGTCAGCACTGGGACTCACTGGGAACCATCAAGCGTGGTGACATGCTGTTCGCAGCCGCGGAA
This sequence comes from Arthrobacter sp. CMU6, assembly GCF_059090205.1. Taxonomy (NCBI): domain Bacteria; kingdom Bacillati; phylum Actinomycetota; class Actinomycetes; order Micrococcales; family Micrococcaceae; genus Arthrobacter; species Arthrobacter sp. CMU6. The sequence goes on along the minus strand of NZ_JBNHFL010000041.1, from coordinate 9,978 downwards.
ATCCTCGCTCGGCGCAAGGAGGAGCTGGCACGGGCGGTCACGCGGGAACAGGGAAAATGCCTGCGGGAATCCCTTGGCGAAGCCCAGCGGGCCGTGGACATCCTGCGCTACGTTGCAGGTGAAGGCCGCCGGCTTTCAGGTTCAACCCTTCCGGCCGACGAGCCCAGGAGCATGGCGCTGACCTGGCGCAAGCCCATCGGCGTCGTCGCCCTGATCACGCCCTGGAATTTCCCGCTGGCCATTCCTGTCTGGAAAATCGCCCCCGCACTGCTCTCCGGCTGCACCGCTGTCCTCAAACCGTCACCCCTGGCGCCGCACACCGCGGCCCTGCTGGTGGACATCTTTGTCGAGGCCGGAGTTCCCGCCGGCGTCCTGAACCTCGTCCAGGGCGACCGGGAGCCCGGGGAGACCCTGAGCAACCACCCTGAAGTAAAGGGCATCTCCTTCACCGGTTCGCTGGGCGTGGGCCTGGCCATCCAGCAGGCGGCCGCGCCCCGGCTGGCCAGGACCCAGCTCGAACTCGGGGGCAAGAATGCGCTCATCGTCCTCGCCGATGCCGATCTGGACCTGGCGGCCGACGCCATCCTGCACGGCGCTTTCGGGCAGGCCGGACAGCGCTGCAGCGCCACCAGCAGGGTCGTCGTCGAACGAACCGTGCGTGAGGAGCTGGTGGGCAAGGTGCTCGACCGCCTGGCAGAGCTCACCATCGGTGACCCGTTCGACGCCGACACGAAGCTGGGTCCCGTGGTCAATGGGGACCGGCTCGCCGCCTGCGTGCTGGCCATTGAAAAGGCCCGCAGGGACGGCGCCACGTGCCGTACCGGCGGCGCGGTCGCAGATGACGGCAACCTGGCCCACGGCTACTTCATGGAACCCACCCTGCTCACCGACGTCGCCCCTGACTCCGAGCTGGCCATGGAGGAAGTCTTCGGACCCGTCCTGGCCGTCATTGACGCGGAGAACTTCGACCACGCCATGGACATCTCCAATTCCGTCCGGTACGGGATGTCCGGCACCATCTTCACCAATGACCGCAAGCACATCTACGATGCCCTGGATCGGTTCGAAGCAGGCATGCTGCACGTCAACCGGCCCGGGGTTGGGGCCTGGCCGCACATGCCGCACATGGGCGCGAAACTCTCCCAGTACGGTGCACCGGAATGCTCGCCGGAAACCTGGGACTTCTATATGGAGTGGCGGTCCGCTTGCATCAGCTTCCCCGCGTAAAGGCGAGCAGCTAGGTTCGGGATCATGAATCTGAGCATCCAGGGCCTGCGGATTTTTCTCGCCGTCGTCGAAACCGGGAGTTTTTCGGCGGCGGCACGCAGACTGTACATGAGCCAGCCTTCGGTGTCCGCCCACGTCCGCAGCCTCGAAACGTCCCTCTCGGCTCATTTGCTGGACAGGGGCCCGGCCGGCGCGTCGCTCACGCCGGCCGGGCAGGTGCTGGCCAACCACGCCCGGGCGATCTTCGCCGTGATGGACCAGGTCGACGCCGACGTCGCTGCAGCCCAGGGGATCCAGGACCGCAAGCTTTCCGTCGCCGGCACCAGCACGCTCGGCTCCTACTTGCTGCCCCGGGCCCTCAGCCGGTTCCTGGCCGAAAATGACGGGCTCAGGACCGAGCTGCGCGTAGGAAACACCGAGGCGGTTGCTGACTGGCTGATCAACCGGGAAGTGAGCCTGGCTATTTGCGCCGGTGAAATCGACCACGAGCAGCTGGAGGGGACGGTGATCTTCGAGGACGCGCTGGTCCTGGTGGCCGGACGTGCAAGCCCGCTTGCCGGACGTGACCTCACTCCTGACGACCTGGAAGGCCAGCGGTTCCTGCTTCGGGAAATAGGCTCATCCACCAGGTTCGACCAGGATCAGGCACTGGCCGACTGGAATCTTACCCATGCAGAGCAGTGGACCATCTGGACGTCCGAAGCAGCAAGGGAATCAGTCCGGGCCGGACTGGGGCTGGCGCTGGTTTCCGAACACGTGGTGGCACAGGACCTTCGCTCCGGCGAACTCGTCCGGCTGAAAATCCATCCCGCGCCCCGGCACCGCCCGGTATCCCTGGTCCGCATGGCCGGGCAGCCGCTGACAGCGATCGAGGAAACGTTCGTGGAAATGATCCAGAAAATGCACTCCTGGCCTTGAGCCCCCGGCTGACGGGGCTCGCGGCCGAATCTTTGCCGGACAACGTCAGGCGTACATTCACGTAATTGAGAGGCAGAACCTATGAACTCCAGAGATTCCCTGAACCGGCTCGACGGCGAGCGTACGGACCTCCTGATTGTGGGCGCCGGGATTGTCGGCCTCGCGCACGCCTTCGAGGCCCACCGCAAGGGATATACCGTTCGGATCATCGAACGGGACGCCCGGCCCAACGGGGCGTCCATCCGAAATTTCGGCCACTGTTGCATCACGGCCCAGGACGGCGAATACCTCGACACGGCCTACAGGTCACGGGAGGGCTGGCTGGCGGCAGCCGCAGCGGTGGGATTCTGGTCCCCGGAAGCCGGGGCACTCGTCGTCGCACGAAGCCGAACGGAACTAGCCGTTCTTGAACAACTCAGCGACAAACGCGGCACCGACAGCGTGCAGCTGCTCACGGCAGGGCAAACCACGGATCGACTCGCCTCTGCCGGTTCCCCTGACGCGCAAATCTGCGGCGGGGCGTTCCTCCCCGCGGACCTGCGCGTGGATCCGCGCACAGCGGCACCGGACATCGCAAACTGGCTGCAAAACCAGGACGGGGTCCAGATCCAGTGGGGCACCGCAGTCAAGGACATCCAGGCGGGCACCGTCGCCACCACCCGCGGCGACTTCCACGCAGACAAGGTCCTCATCTGCGTCGGGCACGACCTGGACCACCTGCTCCCGGACCTCGCTGCCCGCTACCAGGTTCAGCGCTGCGCGCTGCAGATGGCCCTGGCCCCGGCACCGGCAGGCTTCACCCTGGACTCGGCAGTGCTGACCGGAACCTCCATGACGCGCTACGACGGTTTCACCACCATGCCCGCGGCTGAGGCGCTCCGGCAGGAAATCCGCGAACACAGCCCGGAACTGATCGATATCGGAGCCAACGTCATGTTCACCCGGCGGCCCGACGGCACGGTCCTGCTGGGCGACAGCCACGTCTACGGACAAACCATTGGCCCCTTCCAGGATGAATGGATGACCACACGGCTGCTCGGTGAGATCGAGAAGATCCTCGGCACCAAACTGACAGTTACGCAACGCTGGCAAGGAATCTACGCCTCCAGCCCGCTGACCTGCCTCCTCCGCGAAGAGCTCGATCCAGTCACCACGGCGATAACGGTGACCTCGGGGATCGGCATGACCCTGTCGTTCGGCATTGCCGCCGAAACGATTGAACGCCTGTGATGCGGGAAGGGCCCGTGGCAGCCGGCTCCCCCGCCCTCCCCTGCCGCCCCTTCGGCAGCCTCATTACAGCCATGATCACGCCGTTCACGGCAGCCGGGGAGGTGGATGTGGACACCGCCTCTGAGCTTGCTGCGAGGCTGGTCGACGGCGGCAGCGACGGGCTCGTTGTCTGCGGAACAGCCGGCGAGGCCTCCACCCTCGAAGATCAGGAAAAGGAGGACCTCGTCCGGGCAGTCAAGGAGGCGGTGGGCGACAAGGCCAGCGTAGTCGCGGGTACCGGTACCAACGACACTGCCCGGTCCATCAGCATGGCCCGGCGTGCCGCCAAGGCAGGCGCGGACGGCCAGCTGGTGGTCACCCCGTACTACAGCAAGCCCACCCAGGCAGGGGTGATGGAGCACTTCACCAGGATCGCCGAAGCAACGGAGCTTCCGGTGATGCTCTATGACATACCTGGCCGCGCCGGTATCGCCATCAGCACCGACACCATTAAGCGCCTCGCCGAGAACGCGCGCATCGTTGCCCTCAAAGACGCAAAAGCCGACTTCAGCGCCACGACGGTAATCCTGTCCGAAACTGACCTCGCCGTTTACGCCGGAGACGATGCGCTCGCCCTGCCGTGGCTGGCTGCCGGTGCGGCGGGGTTGGTCAGCGTTACCGCCCACGCCGCCCCGGACGTGTTCCGGCAACTGGTCGACGCCGTCCACGGCGGAGACCTGGCCCTGGCCAGGCGGCTTCACTTTGAGTTGGCTCCGCTGGTCCGCGCCGTGATGGGGCACATTCCCGCGGCGACCGCGGCTAAACACATCCTGCACCGGCAGCGGAAACTCCCGAGCGCCGTTGCCAGGTCCCCGCTGACGGCACCGACAGGGAGTGAAGCCACGAACCTTGCGGCGGAACTTGCCGGAACGGCCTGGGCCCTTTCCTGAACGCTCAGGAATCTAGAACACTTCTTCGGGGCCGAGGGTGGACGCTGCATACTCCGGTCGCCCTCGGGGCTGATATGTCTGGATGGTGATGCCCCGGGACGTGGTCCGCGAGCTGACCAGCTCGAGCGCGATGTCGGGACCGGACTCAGGGAACAGCCGTGTTCCCTGGCCGACGACGACGGGATAGGTGAGCAGGTCGAGCCGGTCAACCAGGTCATGGGCCAGCATCCACCTGACGAGGGCGCCGCTGCCCGGCACCAGCAACTCGCCGTCGCGATTCGCCTTCAGGTTACCGACGGCCGTGGCGATGTCGCCCCGAAGGACAGTCGTGCCCGCCCACAGCGGGTCGGCGAGGCTGGTGGACACCACGTACTTGGGGCGGCTGTTCAGCGCGGCGGCGATCGGGTTCGTGTCGGGATTGGACATCACGCCCCAGTAGCCGGCGAAGATCTCGTACGTCCGGCGGCCGAAGAGAAATGCATCGGCGCCGCCATAGACCTGGTTGAGGTAGTCCCCTGCTTCGGCGTCCAGGAGCGGGATGGCCCATCCCCCGCGGTCGAAGCCGCCGCTGCGGTCCTCGTCCGGTCCGCCCAGCCCCTGCATAACGCCGTCAACCGAGACGTTGGTTGTGGTGGTCAGCCTCATGTCGCGTCACCTCGTTGGATAACGGCCGCGGACCCCTGCCGGATCTGCGCTACTTGCTACAGCCAAGCACACTCGCGGGTGCCGCGCGAGGTTGAAATGGGCGCCTGGCCCCGCTGGCCGGTGGCTAGGATGTGCATGTGAAGCAGCAAACCCATGAGTGGCAGGCCTCGTCCAGCACGTCCGAGCCTTCCCCCGGTGTCTTTTTCATCGAGGGGCCTGCGTCAAATTGGATCGTGGTCCGCGACGGGACCGGATTTCTGATCATCGACAGCGGTTACCCGTCCGACCGTCCCCTGGTCCTGGAATCCATCCGCCAACTGGGCCTGAGCCCGTCTGACGCCCGGGCCATTCTCATCACGCACGGCCACGTCGACCACACTGGTTCAGCGGCATACTTCTCCGAAACCTATGGCACGCCCATCCTCTGCGCGCCGGAGGAGCTGGCCCACGTCCAAGGGGAGGAAAAGCACCAGGTCACCTTCGGCCAGGTCATCATCCGCGCCTGGCGGCCCCGCGTGTTCCGCTGGATGGTCCACGTCATCAGGTCGGGGGCCCTCAAGGCGAAGCCTGCAGGGGATGCCCGGGCCTGGAGTGCCGACACGCTAACGAACCTTCCCGGCAAGCCGGAGGCCGTTCTGCTGCCGGGGCACACGCCCGGCAATGCCGCGATTCTGCTTCCTGAAGCTGGTGCGATAGCGGTGGGTGATTCGTTCGTCAGCGGCCATCCGCTGAGCCGGACCGGAGGACCTCAGATGCTGCACCACATGTTCCATGCCGACCCTGCACAGGCGCTTGCGGCCACCCACCGCCTAGATGACATCGACGCTTCGGTGGTGCTGCCCGGCCACGGGCCTGCTCTCCGCATGCCTCTGGCAGGCGCCCTGGAAACCTTACGCGGCCAGGCGGCGTCAGGCCCCGAAGGCGCCTGAGCAACTCGTGGCGTTGCCGCTATGAATACGGTCCCCGATAGCATAAAATGAATGACGTTCATTTATTAGCCCGGGCCGCTGGACGTCCGGGCCGACGCCGTTCAATTCGTAAGGAGCCACCGACAGTGACGCCGGGGACAATTTCAGGAAGCACATATGATGCTCGCGATCTTATAGGGACAGAGGTCAGGGTGGAGCGTGGAGGCACGGTCATCCGTGTGGGCTTCGTTGAAACTGCCATGCCCTCCGGGGACCTGTTCTGGATCAGGGCCAACGGATGTGAACCCCGTGAATTGTTCGGTTCGGCGCTGGGTCACACGGTTGTTCCTGCATCGGAACCAGACGGGCTGGCTGGCTAAACCGCCACTGCCCGTCACCTGTGGCGTTGGGCCTTTAGGAGCCGGAAGCTGCAGGAGCGGAACGCTGATTCACCTCGGCAGTCAGCCGGTCGATCCGGTCAACCGCCGCGTCAAGGTTTTCGACTGTCGACCACAGGGCAGGCTGTTCCTGCCGGATCTGTTCAAGCGTTCGGCCTGCGGAGGTGAGCGCCGCGAGGTCGAAACTCACGTTGGTGCGCGCCCCGGTCACCGCTGCCCTGAGGGCTCCGAACGCGACGACGACGTCGGCAACAAGCGCCGGATTCCCGTTGGACGCCAGCCACTCCAGGTCCCCAATGGCGTCGATAGCGCGCTCGCCGAGCACGGCGGAGGCCTTGGCGGCATCCACAGATGCCCGGTGTATTGCCTCCTCCCGTTCCGGCCCCGGATCCAGCCGGAAGGCGGCGCCGAAAGCCGCGGACGCCGAGGAGTCCTCGTCGGCCAGCCGAAGGGCGGCTTCGCGCAGTGAACGCACCCGCGCGTGAACATCGGCCAGCTCCTGCCGCTGGTGCCCGTCAGCTTCCGTATATCCAGCGACCATGGATGCCAGTGAGGCGGCGATGGCAAGCATCACGCCCGCCCCGGCACCACCGCCAGGGGAACCAACGGACTCCGCCAAAGCTTTCGTCCAATCCTCAACTGTCGAACGCTGTGTCGTAACCGCCTGCGAATCATCACTCATGGCACCAGTCTGCCGTACGCCGCACTCCCCCTGCCGCACGGTCAGGACGAGACAGGCCAGCCGGGGAAGTACTACGCCCGGCGCATTTGGACCGGGAACCGAAAACGCAGAGACCTATTTGGGTTGCATCACATATTCTGGCGAATCGCGGCTGGATACGATGAAGTGACCGGACAAAGCCGTCCGGGCGGATCGACGCAGAAGGAACCTCATGACCGCGGTTACGGTGGACGACATCCTTTCGGATTTCCCGCTGGGTTTTGCCACCCTCATCCTGCGTCCGGCCCCCGAGCGCTCGGCCGTGGAGCGCTTCCTGATCGTCGATGCCGACGATGAAACTTCCGACGCCGGCGCAGCCTTCGTCCTGCTGATCGGCGTTCGCGGCCGCTCGGCTTTGCCAGCGTTGCGCCGGCTCCTGAAAAACCCGCCGCCGATTGTCGCGGTCAAGGGATTGCGTGAGGAGCTGACGGAAGCTGAAGAACTGCTGGGTGCCGCAGGAACGGGGCTGCTGCTGGTGGACCCGGGTGCCGATTGGGACCGGCTCCTCTCTATCGCCAAGGACCGGATCCAGCCGCGAAGTTACCAGAGTGAAGTTCTGACACTGCTGGAGGAGGACCTGTTTGCCATTGCCCAGACCACCGCGCGCCTGACCTCCAGCCACGTGGTCATCGAGGACGCCGCCAACAAGGTCTTGGCCTACTCGACAGTCTCGAACGACATCGACGAACTCCGCAAGGCGTCCATCCTGGCACGGCGGGGACCGCGAAAATATGAACTGCTGCTCAAGGACCTCGGGGCCTACCGCGAACTGCACAGAACCCGACTCCCCGTGCGAGTGCCGGCCCGGCCGCAGGACGGCCTTAGGGAACGATTGGCCATCACACTGTTTGCCGCTGACCGGATCATGGGTTACATCTGGCTTCAGGAAACGGGGGACGGCTTCGGCGCGGATGTTGACTACGTGCTGAGGGGATCCGCGGCCCGGGCGTCGGCCGAGCTGATCCGTTACCGCAACCAGCAGTCCGTGCACATGCGCGAAGACCGCATTGCCCGGATTCTGTCCGGCGCCGCGGAGGCAGCGGCCACTGCGCGCAGCGGCAAAATCCCGGCGGAACGTCCCGCCGCACTCATCCTGATCGGAATGTCCCAGGCCGACACCCAGGCCGATGATGCCGCGCTGAAGCACGGCGAGTTGGCCAGCCTGGCATCCATCCACGCCGCCGCCTTCAAGGCGTCGGCAGTCGTCGGGCAATTCAAGGGCGACACCGCCGTCATCGTTCCGGGTCTGCTGTCCACTACTGGCGAATCCGGGCTGAGGAGCCTGGCCGAGTCCATCGTCAAAGACGCGGCCAAGCACTTGGGCATCAGCCCCTTCGCGGCTGTCGGGCCGGTCTCCCCTGATCTGCTGAGTCTCCACTCGGTCACTCCCGTCACCGAGGCCCTCCTGGAGTGCGTCGGTGCGTCCCGTCACACCTCCGTGGCCACGGTGGCCGACTTCGAGGCCGAAATCCTTTTCCGTGACGCCGTCCGGAAGTTCTTGTCCTCGGCGTTCCGCCACCGTAGCTTGTCAGCGCTTCTGCGGAATGACGGCGAGCTGGCGGAAACCCTGCATGTTTATTTGGACGCCTCGCTCGACGTGGCCGAGTGCGCCAAACGCATGGCCCTGCACAAGAACACCGTCTACTACCGAATCAGCAAGGCCGCCAGGGTCACCGGCCTTGACTTCGGCAATCCCCGCGATGCGCTGGTGGCACTGCTGCACATTCAGGAATGGGCCTGCACCCACAAAGAACTTCAGGGCAGGAAATGACGACGACACTCGATGCTCCCCCGTTGGGCCCACTGCTCGATGACATCGTCCGCACCCACAGACCGCAGAGGGAAGCAGGTTCTGTGCCGGCGAACATCCCCTCCCTGGCGTCCGTTCCATTCAACAGGTTCGGCATAGCTGTCGCGACCGCAGCCGGGGAGGTCTTCGCTTCAGGCGACGCCAATGTCCCCTTTTCCATCCAGAGCATCTCCAAGGTGTTCACCCTGGCGATGGCCCTGCGCCGGGACAGCGCGGGAACACTCTGGGCCCGCGTGCTGCGTGAACCTTCCGGCACGGCCTTCAATTCCCTCGTCCAACTGGAAGTGGAGCACGGCATCCCCCGCAACCCGTTCATCAACGCCGGCGCCCTGGTGGTCACCGATCACCTGATGGGAGAGACTCCCGATGCCGCCGCCGCGCTCCTGGGCTTCCTCACCGGACAGGCAGGCCAGACAGGACCGTTCATCGACGCGGCAGCAGCGGCAAGTGAGCTGCGCAACAGCAGCCGCAACCTGGCCCTGGCCCACTTCCTCAAAGACTTCGGCAACCTCAGGCAGCCAGCCGAGTCGGTGGTGGAAAACTACGTCCGCCAGTGCTCCATCATGATGACCTGCGTGGAACTGGCCCAAGCCGGGCTCTTCCTCGCCCGGGACGGTCACGGAACCTCCGGGACCGTGGTGTCCCGGAGCGAGGCGAAACGCATCGGCTCCATCATGCTGACCTGCGGCATGTACGACGCCGCCGGGGAATTCGCCTACCGCGTTGGACTGCCCGGAAAAAGCGGCGTCGGCGGAGGCATCCTGGTCATCGTGCCCGGTCACTGCGCCATCTGCGTCTGGAGCCCCCGGCTTGACGCCAAAGGAAATTCCCTTGCGGGCAGCGCTGCTCTCGCCGATCTGTCCGACCGCACCGGCTGGTCCGTTTTCTGAGGGCAGCCCAGCGGTCGGCGCAGGCTTCGAACCGGACTCCGTTCCCCCACATATTTCCCCACAACCAGTCAATCCATCCCGGATCGAAAGGAACACCGTGCCCCACGACAACCCCAATGGCGAGGTTGCTTTGCATCAGGCCGACCCGTCTCATTCACATGTGTCCGAAAACCTTCTTCACGCGGAGGACAAGGGCTACCACAAAAGCCTGAAGCCGCGGCAGATCCAGATGATCGCCATCGGCGGCGCGATCGGCACCGGCCTGTTCCTGGGCGCCGGCGGCCGGCTCAACGCCGCCGGCC
>NZ_JBNHFL010000040.1:0-35649 GCF_059090205.1 Arthrobacter sp. CMU6 | reverse complement strand
CGGCGACATCAAGCCCTCCGGCGAAGCCCTGCTCGGCCTCACCGCGGACACCCCGCCCCTGATCGAACGCGCCGAAACCCTGCAGCGCAAAGAAACCACACCAACCCCCGCAACCTAAAACGCCGTCTGATTGAGCCTGAAGGGCTGCTGATGAGCCTGTCGAGATTTCGACAGGCTTATCAGTTTTTAAGCGCGTGTGATGATCCGGTCACTTTGCAGAACGCATGGTTCAGCCTCGTTCTTGGATAGGGTGAAGGCCCGGATCCCTTCATAGACAGGACTGACCGTGGTCTACGACCGTGAGCGCGAGCGGCACAACGATGCCGTGTACGCCGAACACAAAAAGGCTGTCGCTTCAGGTGAGAAACGTGTTCTCCGCAAGACCAGCACCGGCGAGCTGCACAGCTACCCCGCGGACGAGATCGGCTTCACGCCCGGACGTGGCCAGGCCCAGGTCAGCACCTGGTGGGGCATGGGGATCCTCGCAGTTGTTGCCGCATTGTTGACTGCCCTTTCGGTGCTGATTTTGCTGGCCCCGCTGGGACAGGGAGAAGGCCCGTTCTGGGGTGCGCTGTTCCTTACGGCTCTATCCGGAGGCTTCACCTACTATGCATTCACCCTGGCCCGTGACGAATACCGTGCGACCCAGCTGCGCAAACGCCGTGGCTCCCCAAAACCCGGCACTTCCGGCAGCGGCGACATCAACCTCCTTGAGCTGGGGCAGAACCACTCCGACCGGCCCCACACCTCCGGATAGGATTCGTTCCGATGTCCGGCTTACCGGCGGGTGTAGCCCATGTTGGCGCTGATCCGCAGGCCGGCCTGGCTGAGGCCCTCCACGAGGCCCGGAACCTTCTCCGGGTCGAAGCGGAAGGCCGGGCCGGAGATGCTGACCGCGCCAATCACCGTTCCCAGATGGTTGTAGACCGGCACTGCAATCGAGTTCAGCCCGATTTCGAACTCTTCGAGGACCACTGCGTAGCCGTCGTGGGCGACGTCGATCAGCTGCTTTTCGAGTTTGTCGCGCCGGGTGATGGTCCGCGGCGTCCGGGCCGGCAGCCCTGTCTCCTTCAGGACGCGCTCACGCTCCTCTGCGGCCAGCGCTGCCAGCAGCACCTTCCCGCTGGACGTCGCGTGCAAGGGAGTCAGGCTTCCCACCCAGTCGTAGGTGGCCAGGGTTGATGGGCCCATGGCCTGGTCCACGTTGACGGCGTAATTGGAGCGGAGGACGGCGAGGTTGACGGTTTCCTTGAATTCTTCGGCCAGGTTTTCGAGCACCGGCCGGGCCTCGCGGACGAGGCTCAGCCGGCCGGGTATGGAGCTGGCCAGGCGCAGGATGCCAAAGCCGAGCTGGTATTTGCCCCGTTCGCTGTTCTGGTGAACCATCTCCCTGCCCACGAGGGAACCGAGCAGCCTGGACACGGTGGACTTGTGGATGCCCATTTCCTCGGCGATTTCGCTCACGCCTGCATGGCCGTCGCGGGCGAGGATCTCCAGGACAGCGAGCGCCCTGTCTACGGACTGGACGCCGCCCTGCTGGCCGGCCTCGCCTTCGGCGTCGGCATCGGATTCAAGGACATTGTTCGAAGCCATGATCCATACTTTCAAGTAGTTTCGGCGGCCTGCTTTCCCGGGAGGCCGCGGGCCGGCCCGGCAGCCGATCCACAGTGTTGATCCTATGCCGGGAAGTGTGACGGAGATGACATTGCGTTAAGCAGGGTAACGCCGCCGGGCATCATGGCAGGCAGCCCGTCTGATCTGGTGGAATCGGCGCAGGTCCGGCGGAATCAGCGCAGGTCAAGGCGCATGAGTACCCGCGGGAAGCCGTTGAGGACGGAGTCGGTGTCCGCGGCCTTGGTGAAGCCTGCCTCCTCGAAGAGCTTGCGGGTGCCCACATAAGCCATCGTGAGATCCACCTTCTTGCCCTGGTTGTCCACCGGATAACCCTCGATGGCAGGAGCGCCGTACGAGCGCGCAAAATCGACGGCACCCCGCAGCAACCGGTGGGAGATTCCCCGTCCCCGGTACCCCGGCCGTACCCGGATGCACCACACCGACCACACGTCCAGATCGTCCACATGGGGGATCCTGCGGTTGCGGGCGAAGCTGGTGTCGGCGCGCGGATGCACACCCGCCCACCCAACTGGCTCCCCGCCGTCGTATGCCAACACTCCGGGCGGCGGATCCTGCGCAAGCAGCTCCTGGACCAGCTCCCCCCGGGCAGTGCCCCGCAGCTCCACGTTCTGCTTGGAGGGAATGCGGTAGCTCAGGCACCAGCACACCGTTGCGTCGGGCCGCTTGGGTCCCACCACCGCTTTCACGTCCTCAAACTGCGTCGCCGGGCGGACTTCGATCGCCATGCGGCCACCCTACCGGTCTTTGTAATGCAGGCAAGACGGTCACCGGCCGAATCCTGCTATCGTGCTCGGTACGTTTTGCAGTCCCGCCCGGGACGCAGCAGGGTCAGAGAAAGTTGGGAGTCAGAGGAAGTTGGGAACGGAGATGTTTGGACGCGCACAGGGACGCATCAGGGGCCGGGAGCTGGACCTGCGGTCCGCCGGCCCCGGGCCGGTTGGCCGCCGCGGGCGCCAGCCAAGTAAGGGCTCGCGGATCGCCTGGATCGTGGCCGGGGCCGTGGCCGCGGCCGTCACACTGGCGGTGGTTGTGTGGGAGGTCCTTGACCGGACTGAGGATTCTGATGCCGAGCGCACCGGAGACGAGTCCGCAGAGCCGGGTCTGCGCCGGAAATGGTGGGCCCTCAGCTGACCAGCGTTCCGGCCACGGCGTGGGGGTAGCCCGGCTCGCGGCCCTGGAATTCCAGCACATCCGGGTTGCGAACGACGCCCCCGCGGATCTCGATTGCCCTGCTGATGGTCTCGCTGTCGTCCCAGGCCGCAGGTCCTGACATGACTGGCCCGAGGAAGGGCAGAAGGGCTTCGCTGATTTCCCAGCTGGAGGAGTTCCACAGGTAGGACGGGCTGTGATCCACCGCGTAATAACTGATGTGCTCACCCACGGTGAACATCGGCTCAGCGAAGGTTGTGCTCTTGGCCCAGCTGAAGCCCATGCCTTCGTCGCAGGACACATCCACGATCAGGCTTCCCGGCTGGAACGCGGCCAGATCCTCCGTCCGGAGGTAGGTCAGGGGATTGTTCGGGTCCTGAAGGGTGCAGTTGACTACGATGTCACTCTCGGCCAGAAACGGGGGCAGGGGAACGCGGCCGCGTTCGGTGATGACCTGGCTGAGGAACGGCGCCTTGTCGTCGTGGTCAAACTGGGTGATCCGTACTGAGTGGATCGGGGCGCCTACCGCAGCAACGCCCCTGTTGGTCAGTACCTGCACGTCATGGATGCCGTGTGCATTCAATGCCGTGACAGCACCGCGGGCGGTGGCACCGAAGCCGATGACGACGGCGCGGAGGCGGCGGCCGTAGTCCCCGGTGGACCCGCTCAGCGCCAAAGCATGTATCACCGAGCAGTAGCCGGCGAGCTCGTTGTTCTTGTGAAAGACATGCAGGCCAAAGCCGCCGTCGGACGCCCAGTGGTTCATGGCCTCGAAGGCGATCAGCGTCAGCTTCTTATCGATGGCAAGCTGCGTGATCGCCCTGTCCTGGACGCAGTGCGGCCAGCCCCAGAGAACCTGTCCGTCCCGCAGCCCGGCAAGGTCCTGGGGCTGGGGCTTGGGCAACAGGACAACATCCGCCTGCGCCACGATCTCCTGGCGGCTCGCCAGCCGTCCTACCAGCGGGCCCAGCTGGGCGTCGGACAAGCCGAACCGTTCCCCATAGCCCTGCTCAAAGATCATGTGCCGGCGCAGCTCCGGCGGGATGCGTTCAAGGTGGAGCGGGTGCAGCGGAACGCGGCGTTCATCAGGTTTGCGTGATGAGGACAGCACCCCAAGGGTGAGGTAGTTCGGTGAAACGGTCACTTCTTCTTTGCCGGCACCGGCTTGGCGCTGGTCTTGTCAAGTGAGCTGGCGGGTGCCGCGGCGGCCCGCTTGTCGGCACGCTTTTCCTTGATGGATTTGCTGGATTTCTTGGATGCTGCTTGACGGGGGGACTTGTCAGCCATGATCGCTCCTGTAGCGGAACCGAAGAGGTTCCTGACTCCCGACCTTACACCCGGGCCGGCTAAAGGCTGGCCGCCCTCCTGCCGGCACCCCCTATCCCTTTGGGTGGGAAAGACTGCCCGATCATGCTGTGGTGCCCGGCCGCCTGGCATTCGAAGATGGAAGGGCGAAGCACCACAAGCCATCCAAGAGCCAAACTGAAATAAGGAAAAAAACACATGAAGCTCCAAGTTGCTATCGACCTCCTGACCACCGAAGCTGCCCTCGAACTTGCCGGCAAGGTTGCCGAATACGTGGACATCATCGAACTCGGCACCCCGCTGATCAAGGCCGAAGGCCTGTCCGCCATCACGGCCGTCAAGGAAGCCCACCCGGACAAGATCGTTTTCGCTGACCTGAAGACGATGGACGCCGGCGAGCTCGAAGCCGACATCGCCTTCAAGGCCGGCGCCGACCTGGTCACCGTGCTCGGTGCCGCCGATGACTCCACCATCGCCGGTGCGGTCAAGGCAGCCCAGGCCCACAACAAGGGCGTGGTCGTGGACCTCATCGGCATCGAGGACAAGGTCACCCGTGCCAAGGAAGTCCGCGCCCTGGGTGCGAAGTTCGTTGAGATGCACGCCGGCCTGGACGAGCAGGCCAAGCCCGGTTTCGACCTGAACGGTCTGCTCCGCGCCGGCGCCGAAGCCCGCGTTCCGTTCTCCGTGGCCGGCGGCGTGAAGCTCGCCACCATCGCGGACGTCCAGAAGGCCGGCGCTGATGTCGCCGTCGCCGGCGGTGCCATCTACGGTGCAGCCGACCCCGCACTGGCCGCCAAGGAACTCCGCGCAGCCATCGTCTAGGTCTTTCCCGGTTCAAGGCCGACGGCGGCACCCGCCGCCGTGGCGGTCCTCACCAACAGGTGGGGGCCGCCATCGGTGTGCCTTGAATAGGCTGGCCAGACCAGGGCAACAGCATCCTTTCCTGGAGGTCGGACTTTCGAAGACTGAGCGAATGCACTGCTGTTTTTCATGAAATCCCCAGACTCACGACTTAGGTTCGAAGGGTGAGACCACCTAGTTTGGGTCCGGGACCGCGGCGCATCTGTAAAGCCCGTGGCAGCCGGCCGGGGGCGTCGTTGGGGGCTCATCATACGCGGCCGACAGTACTCATGTGAGAACCGTCGGAATAACTGCCGATCAGGCTTTGAAAGGCAGTCCGTCACAACAAAGTGGTGATAGTCATGGACGATACTCGTCGGCGAACCTCATCGGCCCTGCTCTTCTGGGCGGTGTGCCTTGTGGCCTTGGCAGCGATCGTGGCTGCCATTTGGGACGTAACGATTGTGTACGTGGGCCCGCTAATTGAGGCGGTGCGTGAGGCCTACTTCTAGGACCGGCACGTCGGCACGCTCTGGGAAATGCGCTCGCCTTGAGTTACGTTTTGTTCGGGTTGGAGACTCCGTGCCGGTCGTGAGCCGGACGGAGTCCCCTGGTCAGGCAGACGTGGGCGGCGTCGTCCAAGGTCCGGTCCAATGCTTCGGTCCCGGCGATCTTTGCCTCTCCGGTGCGCTTCTTCGCCGGCACGCGAAGGTAAGCCCTTATGTCCCATTTTTCAATGCAATACCTAAGCGCGCGAATTAAGCGCGACTTAGCCATAGCTACGCTTCTATGACAACCACCGGCTCGCCGGCGGTCTCGGTGGTAGACCACCTATCAGCAGGTGTCACCGTGCTGACCAAGTGAAGCTAGGACAAGTTTTCCTGCCCGTTGACGCTTCTGAATGCGGGCACACGTCGGGTCCGGCAGGAGCAAACAGTGGTCCATTACGGTTAAGAACACGACGCCTTACCGGAATTGACCCCCGGCAGAGATCTTAGGACCAGGTCGGAGCCGGTGCGGGCGCGAAATTGAGTGAGAGCGTGTACGCCTGCTCCTGCGCCGCTAGCCGTCGCGTCCACGCCAACCTCTGGATTGCTGTGATCCCTCGATCTTTCGTGCGCTGCCCAAGGCTGACCGTGGTGGCCGCGACGCCGGGAATCGCGTTCCCATCGGCCATGAGAATCTGTGGCTGTCGCAATTAGCACGATCACAGCGTCGTCGTACCTGCCCTGTTGCTCTGCCTCGCTCGGTTTAACAATCGATACTCCGCTGGCTGTACCCAAAAGAATAAGGCTTGCTACCACTGCCGCGCCGCGGTTAAGTTCTCTCATGCTGGCCTCTTCCGGACCCGACGGCCGCCTTTTCCAGAGAGCGGCCCTTATCTCGAAGGCTACGCCCGCCTCAGGGGCACTTATAGACCACAGGCCGAATTAACAGGGAATTCACAGCTCTACCGCAGTGCTAGACGGGAG
This sequence comes from Arthrobacter sp. CMU6, assembly GCF_059090205.1. Classification (NCBI taxonomy): domain Bacteria; kingdom Bacillati; phylum Actinomycetota; class Actinomycetes; order Micrococcales; family Micrococcaceae; genus Arthrobacter; species Arthrobacter sp. CMU6. The sequence goes on along the minus strand of NZ_JBNHFL010000040.1, from coordinate 29,248 downwards.
CAAGGATTGCTTGGCAGCGCACCTCGAACCGGTGCGATCCTCCCGCCACCAGCCGGATGCTGCCGTCCGGGAGTTCGACGGCGGCCTCAACGCCGCGGGGCAGTTCCACCTCAAGCGTGAACTCGCCGTCCTCAAGCGTCCGGGCAACTGATGCGGCCCCGGGGAGTTACGACGGCGGCGCTCTCCTCCTGCTCCGGATTCGCTGGCAGGCGGATGCCGGCCAGATGGGTGTACAGGAACGAGCCCACCGCGCCTTTGCTGTGATGGTTCAGGGAACCACGGGCGCCCTGGTCCGTCACCCCGTCCCACCACTCCCACATGGTGGTGGCGCCGGCTTCCGGCATTCCCAGCCAGGACGGCGTTCCGGTGGACAGCAGCAGTTCGTAGGCGACGTCCGGATAGCTGTGGTCCGCCAATACCGGCAGCAGCATTCCCGTGGCCAGGAACCCGGTGCCGAGCCGGTTCCCGTTGGCGCGGATAAGCTCCACCAACCGGGCTGCTGTCCGCGGCGCCAGCGCCTCCGGCACAAGCCCAAACGCCAAGGCGCGCACATAGTGTCCCTGGGACTCCTCGCCCAGGAAGCCGTTGTCGTCCAGGTATTCCGTGCGCCAGGCGGACAGCACTTGCTCGGCCAGGGCCTCATACTTTGCTGCCGCGGCCCCGTTCCCGAGAACTCTGGCTGCCCGGGCCAGGACACTGGCGGAGCGGAAAAGGTGGGCCGCGGCAACGATCTCGTGGTCCCGCGACGGGTCCGGGTCAGCTGAACGAACCCCGTAGCCAGTAGGCGGGCCGCTGGCCAGCCTCCGCGGAGCCCGTCCCAACAGGGGAAATCCAGGCGGCATCACAAATCGCGTCCTGGACAGGGATGTGCGAAGTATCGGCAGTCACGGCCTCTCCTTGGAAAGTGTGCCCAAAGAGTAGCCGATAAAACCGAGTGCGCACTGTTTTTATCCGGGGTCCTCCGCCGGGTCAGTGTCACTCGTCCAGGCTGCCCAGTCACGGGGGTCCACCGAAGGTCTGCCCAGCAGATAGCCCTGGCCCCTGTCGATGCCCAGTTCCACGACGGCGGCGAGTTCCTCGCGGCTTTCGATTCCTTCCGCGGACAGCGTGGCGCCGGTCTGCTCGGCGAGTGCAAAAACGAAGGAGGCTGCGGCAAGCCGGTCTCCTGAAGCGACTGCGCTGGCGAGGAAGTCGCGGTCGACCTTGATGATGTCCGGAAGCAGGTGGAGGATCTGCTTCGCCGAGGTGGCGGCCGGACCGGAACCGTCCACAGCCAGGCGCACCCCGTGTTGGCGCAGGGGGCTCAGGACCGCGGCGAGGGCCGCCAGTTCCCGGTCCGCAATGTCGCCCATGATCTCGATGACCATCCTGTTGGGGTCGACGGCCCCGCCCAGCATCAGCGCCTGGACGCGGGGATCGGCACATGCGGTGGGGCTGAGGTTGAACGACGCGAAAAGGTGGGGCGGAATTTCTCCCACTGCGGAAAGAGCGAGATGCAGGGCCGCGATTTCCAGGTCCGGCCCCAGCCCCATGGCCGCCGCGCCCCGGAACCACACATCCGCGCTGGTCCCTTCGTGGCTGACGAACCGTGCCAGCGCCTCAACCCCGATCACCTCGCCTCCGGGCAGTTGCCTGATGGGCTGGAAGGCCGTCAATAGCATCCGCTTTGACGTCGCGGCCGGGATGGGCGCGGAAGAATCATCCGCTCCCTCCTCGTGTGAGGAGTGCGGGACGTTCCTGGTGCTGATCAGATGGTGGAGCAGTGCCTGTTCGGGGTCGTCCATGTGGGTCGCCAGCAGGTCGAGCAGTTGCTCCCTCGCCCAGGCCTTCTGCGGATCGGAGTCCGCCAGCACATCGCTGATGATCTCCAGCACCTGGCGTCGAAGCGTTTCCCCGTCCACGTTGCGGAACAGTTCCGGTTTGTGTGCACTGTACGGAGGCGACTCGTCCATGGCGTTCACACTACTCCTCGGTAGCTGATGCCGCGATCGGGGCGGCACTGGGGCGGCGGCCGTCCGTTACCCCGAAGCGGCGCGGGCCGCTACCCTGAAGCGGTGCGGACGAGGCGGAAAACAGGCAGCTACGAGGTAGGCCGCGCCAAGCGGGCCGAAATTCTGGACGCTGCCACGCGGCTCTTTGCAGCCTCCGGCTACCACCGGGTGCCGCTGTCTCAGGTGGCCGCCGACGTCGGGCTCAGCGAAAGCGGCCTGCTGCACCACTTCCGTTCCAAAAGCACCTTCTACTGGCGGTCGCCGAGCGGCGGCTGGAGCAGACCGCCCTGTGGTGGGGTTCCGTCCAGGCAGACGGCAGCGACGACCCGCAGGAACTGTTCCGGTCCATGGTCGAATCCACCCGCCGGCTCGTGGCGGAGCCGGGCCTCATTGAGCTGTTCGTGCTGGTGTCGGCTGAAGCCGCGGATCCGTCCACCCCGGCCCACCAGCTATATGGCAGGTGGTACGAGCGGGCGGTGAACGAGACCGCGCAGCTGGTGTCCCGCGGGGTGGAGCGTGGCTTCTTCCGGCCGGACACGGATGCCCGGGCGGTCGCGCGCGAAACCATCGCCGTCAGCGACGGGCTGCAGCTGCAGTGGGTCCTATCCGGGGGTGCGCTGGACCTGGTTGGCGGGATCCGCGACTACGCCCGCCGGCTCGCAGGCTCGATCCTGGTGAGCGGTGGAAATCCATAGATAAAAGCACTATTGGGCAGGTGCCTTGACCAGCTGCAGGAACGCCTCCACATGCGGGGCCATGTCCACGGATTCGTCGTAGAGCCACGCCAGCTGGACGCCTTCGATGAGCGCGGCGATCTGCCGCGCCAGCACGCCGGTGTCCGGACCGGACAGAATGCGGCCCGCCGCGACTTCCCTCTCGATCTCGCTGCGCAGGGAGTCAATAATCTCCTCGTCGCGGCGCCTGATGAAGCCGTGGGCCGGATGGTCCGGGCGGACGGCCTCGGCCCGCAGGGTGGCGTCCAGCTGGATCACGCCGCGGATCCCGGCGTTGCGTCGCATGACCTCCGGCACCGTTTCGAGCAAGCCCTGTTGCTCTAGCAGGGTGCGCCGCCAGGGCCCCTCCTGCTCCTCGCGCCGGACCAGGACGGCCTCGAGCAGTGCGTTCTTGCTCCCGAAGTGGTGCAGCAGTGCGGACTGGACGCGCGCTCCTATGCCGAGGAGGCCAAGACCGATTCCTTTGCCGGCCCCATGATCGAGGGTTGGCAGAAGCTGTACCCGGAGCCTTTCGTGGGTGTAACGAACGACGGCGTCATCCGCCCCGGGCTTTTCAGCCTCACCGGGGCGAGGCCCGGGGAAGAAGCGCCGACGGCCGGGATGGTAGCTGCCGCGGACAAGCTCCTCGCCACCGCCCCGGCGGAACAACGGGACCGCCGGAGCTACCCGGTGGACGCGCACGAATGGCAGAGCTAGGCGAACCCGGAATTCATGCAGCACCATACCGGGTTGCGCCTCGAGGACCTGGACCCGGCCGTGCGCGATGCCGCGCTCGCCGTGGGGCTGGCAGCTGTTTGGTCATCACCTGGCGCTCAACTGTCTGGTGGCCGGAACCCAGCTGGTCCTGTCGCCGATGTTCCTTGGTGCCGAGCCGGACGTGATCGACGCCGGCCCCCACAAGGGCGTCAAGGTGTTCAAGGAACGCATCAGCTTGGCCCGTACCCTGATGGCGTCGCTGCCCGCGTCCCTGCGGAGCAAGGCGCTGTCCTTCGCTGAGATGGTGGACCCGGAGATGCCCGGGGGCCGTCTGCATCCCGGCGACGAGCGCCACCTGGCGGGCTGCTTCCAGGACAACCGGGTGATCCCCTACGAGGGCATCCTGACCGGCTCAATGCCGGCCGACTCGCTGGTGCTGCTGGACAGGCTGGTGGAGGACTTCGTCGCTGCCCTTCCCGTCGGCCCTCGCGCCGCACGAATGCGCGACATCCGGGAATATTACGGCGAAACCCGGTTCTCGTGGATCGGCGACTGGCAGGGCGGGGACGCCTTCTACTTCCGGATCCAGAGCCCAGTGGTGGTCATGGAGCTGGACCACCATACCGGCGTGTTCCTCAACAACCGCCCCCCGGCACCATTCCACATGCGCACGGTCCTCCGTACCCCCAACGGCAACGACTACGGCCGGGCGCTGGTGCGGCAGTTCCAGGAACGGCAGGCGGCCGCCGCGCCCGGGAACGCGGAGGGCCGCGGGCACCCGTCTCCCTGAGTTTTCTGCCAACGGCAACAGGCCCGAACTCCCTGGGGAGTCCGGGCCTGTTGCTTTATGGGTTCTGTTTAGTGCCTGCCGGTCTGGCCGGCGTTCCTGACTAGATGTCCAGGGCGGTGCGGCGCTGGGGCGGGGGGCCCACTACTGTGAGGTCCATCTCCGCCTGGGCGCGGCCGAAGCCCTCCATGTCCATGTAGGGCTCGCCGCCCTCGGTGTACATGTAGTCGTCGGTGGGCTTGTTGAAGTACTCGAAAGAAGCCGTTGAAGACCGACGGCGTCAGGAAGCCCACCATCTGCGTGTTGTGGGAGTCGAACGCGAAGGAGTGGACGGTGCCGGCCCGGGGCATGCAGGAAACCGCCCTTGGTGAGCAGCACCTCCCTGCCGTTGGCGTAGAGCCACATGCGGCCTTCCGTGCAGAGGAAGTTCTCCGTGTGCTCGGAGTGGAAGTGCAGCGGAATATACGTTGACTTGGCGCCCTTGGTGTGAAGGGCAAAGTAGTTCGAGCCCGTGTTCTCCGGCTGCGAGAGGTACGTGAACATGGTCTGGTAGCTGACCATGCGTTCGGCTTCTCCGGCACTGAGGAAGTAGGGGCTCAGCGTGGCAGGCAGCCCGGCATTCTGCTGCAGCGACGGTGCCACGCGCTCCACGTCCGGAAAGGTGATGCCGAATTCGGCGCCGACTTCCGCTGCTTCCCGGGAGATCAGTCGATGCCGGGCGTGGACCGGCGGGACATGCGAATCGATGGGCGTGCCAACACGCTCGTAGTAGGCCTCGGCGCCGCCGGGCGTCATCCAGTTCAGGAAGCGCGTGTAGTGGCTGGCCATCCGGTAGGCGTGCGGTGTTCCCGGCGGAATCACGACGGAGTCACCCGGGGTCAGTATACGGCTTTCGCCGGGAAGCCAGACGCGGAGGACGCCGTCGAACACGTAGAGGGTCTTGTGCTCGATCTTGTGGGCAACGAAGGGGGATTCCGCCCCCATGCCGCCGGATATGTAGGCGGCGCTGAAGATTCCGCCGGTGTCCGAGGCGCGGGCAATCATTGTGACCAGTTGCCCGTCGATTTCGTAGCGGGCACCCTCGCCGGAGGCCATGTAGTAGGGCACGGCTTCGCCGGGCAACGCATTTGCAAACCGGCAGCTGCTTGTACATTTCCTCGACGCTGAGGGTCCTCGCTTCCTTCTTTCTTCCGCATGGCCGCGGGGACGTCGTTTGGACAAGCTTGGCGGATCAGGCGGCCGGAAGTATGCCCGGATTTCATTGGTTGGAAATTTCCGTAGGGTATCCGGGTTCACAGCCTCCTGACAGTTCCCGAACAGCGGTGCCTTAAGCTGCTGCCGGATCTTTGAGTGAGGGGCTAGGACAGAGGCCCTTCCGTTCAAAGCCGTACCGCACGGCCGATCAAGGAGACACCATGTCACGAACCAAGAGAATCACCCTCGCCATCACCGCCGGCGCCCTGGCGCTGGGCGTGGGCCTGGGGGCTACCGGAATGGCCTCAGCGGCCACCACCCCCAGCCCTAGCGCGACGTCGAGCACGTCCACCGACAACAGTGCCTCGACTGACGGCTTCCGGGGCCACAAGGGCGACCGCGGCCAGATCGCGGCAGACCTTGCCACCAAGCTGGGTGTTGACGAAACGAAGGTCACCGAGGCGATCCAGGCGTTCCGCGAGGCCAACAAGCCGACGACGGCACCGGCCGAGGGCACCAAGCATGACCGCACTGCCCAGGACGTGGCGCTGGCCAAATCCCTGACGACGGCGCTCGGTGTGGACGAAGCCAAGGTCACCACGGCCCTGACGGAAATCCGCACGGCCCAGCAGGCGGAACGCGCCGCCGCGCTGAAGACCAAGCTGGACACGGCCGTCAAGGACGGCACCCTGACCCAGACCGAAGCCGACGCCGTCACCAAGGCCGTCGAGAAGGGCGTGATCGGACGCGGCGGCCGCTAACGCCAGCTGAACATGCGACAGGCGTGGAGTCCCCCGGGAAGTCCCGGGGGATTCCTCGTTCCCCCACAAACGCTCTCTCACATTCCGCCGCCCTACGGGAAACCCTCCCTCATGGCGGCGGGAAATCCTGGCTCACAACACCTTGCGGATCGTCTCCTCGAAACTTGTGACGTGGTGCAGCGCGAGCTCGCCTGCCTTGTCCGCGTCCCCCTCTGCCACGGCCTTGAGCAGGTCCACGTGTTCGCTGATGTGGCCGCTCACCGACGGGACCTTGTCCAGGACCAGGCACCAGATGCGCGTGGCGAGGTTGTCGTAGCGGATCAGGGTGTCCTCGAGGTGCGGGTTGGCCGCGGCGCGGTAGATCAGCCGGTGCACCGTCAGGTCGTAGCGCATGAGTTCCCGGGACTGGGCGGGGGTGGGCGCCAGCTCGGAGATGGCCCTGGCCACCTCCAGCAGTTCCTCGCGCATGGCGGTGTTGGCCCGCTTGGCAGCCCGCCGCGCCGCTAGGGGTTCGAGCAGTTCCCGGATTTCCGAGACGTCGGCCAGTTCAGTGAAGTCAACGGTGGTGGCGAAAGTACCCCGACGGGGGTAGGAGACCACCAGGTGGTCCACCTCCAGCCGCTTGATGGCCTCACGCACGGGCGTGCGCCCGAAGCCCAGTTCAGTGGCCAGCTGGCCGTCATTGATCGGCTCACCCGGGCGGATGTCCAGCATGATCAGCTTGTCGCGCAGCTGCCGGTACGCAGCCTCGGCCTGGGACAGTGCTTCGTCCTCGGCGGGTGGCATGGCAGGAAGAGCATTCACAGCGAGACTCCGTTCATGGGCTCCAAGCGGAAGCGAAGTGCCATTTTGCTCCCAGCTATTGACTCTGTTGTGAGCTCAATCATACCATTGACCTCACACTGATATATCAGTCATAAGCAAAGTGGTATTTCATAAGGAGCATTCGTGGTTGAGCAGTTGAACGACCGACTTTCCGCAGTCGATCCCGAGATCCAGCAAGCAGTCGCCCGTGAACTGGACCGCCAGCAGTCAACGCTGGAAATGATCGCCTCGGAGAACTTCGCTCCTGCGGCCGTCATGGAGGCGCAGGGTTCGGTCCTCACCAACAAGTACGCCGAGGGCTACCCGGGCAAGCGCTACTACGGCGGCTGCGAGCACGTCGACGTCGTCGAGCAGCTGGCCATCGACCGAGTGAAGGCGCTCTTCGGTGCCGAGTTCGCCAACGTCCAGCCGCACTCCGGCGCACAGGCCAACGCCGCCGCCATGTTCGCCCTGCTGAACCCGGGCGACACCATCCTCGGCCTGGACCTGGCCCACGGCGGCCACCTCACCCACGGCATGCGCATCAACTTCTCCGGCAAGCTCTACAACGTGGTCCCGTACCACGTCCGCAAGTCTGACTTCCGCGTGGACATGGCCGAGGTCGAGGCCCTGGCCCTGGAGCACAAGCCCAAGCTCATCGTGGCCGGCTGGTCCGCCTACTCCCGCCAGCTCGACTTCGCCGAGTTCCGCCGTATCGCCGACCTCGTCGGTGCCTACCTCATGGTGGACATGGCTCACTTCGCCGGCCTCGTCGCCGCCGGCCTCCACCCCAACCCGGTGCCGTACGCCGACGTCGTCACCACCACCACGCACAAGACCCTGGGCGGCCCCCGCGGCGGCGTCATCCTCGCCAAGGAGCAGTACGCCAAGAAGATCAACAGCGCCGTCTTCCCCGGCCAGCAGGGCGGCCCGCTTGAGCACGTCATCGCCGCCAAGGCCGTGGCCTTCAAGCTCGCAGCAACCGAGGGCTTCAAGGAACGCCAGAAGCGCGTCCTGGAGGGCGCCAAGCTGCTGGCAGAACGCTTCCTGCAGCCCGACGTCGAAGCCGCCGGCATCACCGTGGTCAACGGCGGCACGGACGTCCACCTGGTCCTCGTTGACCTGCGGAACTCCGAACTGGATGGCCAGCAGGCCGAGGACACGCTGCACCAGATCGGCATCACCGTCAACCGCAACGCCGTTCCCTTCGACCCCCGCCCGCCGATGGTTTCCTCCGGCCTCCGGATCGGTACCCCCGCCCTGGCCACCCGCGGCTTCGGCGCCACCGAGTTCACCGAGGTCGCTGACATCATCGCCACGGCGCTTACCAGCGCGGCCGGCACCGGAACGCTCGATGACGACACCGCCGTCGAACTCCGCGCCCGTGTCACTGCACTCGCCGAGCAGTTCCCCCTGTACCCCCAGCTCAGCGGCGCAACCGACATTGCCGCGTTTGAAAATGACATGATTGGAGCAGCCCAGTGAGCACCCACCAGCTCCCGGAGCACCCGGATTTCCTGTGGCACAACCCGGAGCCCAAGTCATCCTATGACGCTGTAATCGTCGGCGGCGGCGGGCACGGCCTGGCCACCGCGTACTTCCTGGCCAAGAACCACGGCATGACCAACATCGCCGTGCTGGAAAAGGGCTGGCTGGCCGGCGGCAACATGGCCCGCAACACCACCATCATCCGTTCCAACTACCTCTGGGACGAGAGCGCCGCGATCTACGAGCACGCCCTGAAGCTGTGGGAGATCCTGCCCGAGGAGCTGGAGTACGATTTCCTCTTCAGCCAGCGCGGCGTGATGAATCTGGCCCACACCCTGGGCGACGTGCGCGAAAGCATCCGCCGCGTTGGCGCCAACAAGCTCAACGGCGTGGACGCGGAATGGCTGGACCCGCAGCAGGTCAAGGAACTCTGCCCGATCCTGAACATCCGCGACGACATCCGCTACCCGGTCATGGGCGCCACCTACCAGCCGCGCGCCGGCATCGCCAAGCACGACCACGTCGCCTGGGCCTTCGCCCGCAAGTGTGACGAGTTGGGCGTGGACATCATCCAGAACTGCGAAGTCACCGGCTTCGTAAAGGACGGCAACCGTGTGGTGGGCGTCAAGACCAACCGCGGCACCATCAACACCGAGAAGGTGGGCCTCTGCGCCGCCGGCCACAGCTCGGTCCTGGCGGAGATGGCCGGCTTCCGGCTCCCCATCCAGTCCCACCCGCTGCAGGCCCTGGTCTCCGAGCTGCACGAGCCCGTGCACCCCACCGTCGTCATGTCCAACCACGTCCATGTGTACGTCTCCCAGGCACACAAGGGCGAGCTGGTCATGGGTGCCGGCGTCGACTCCTACAACGGCTACGGCCAGCGCGGCTCCTTCCACGTGATCGAGCACCAGATGGCGGCCGCCGTCGAGCTGTTCCCGATCTTTGCCCGCGCACACGTGCTCAGGACCTGGGGCGGCATCGTGGACACCACCCTGGATGCCTCACCGATCGTGGGCACCACCCCGGTGGACAACATGTTCGTCAACTGCGGCTGGGGAACCGGCGGCTTCAAGGGCACTCCGGCTGCCGGCCTGACCTTCGCGCACACCATCGCCACCGGAGCACCGCACAAGCTCAACAGGCCTTTTGCCCTGGAACGCTTCGAAACCGGTGCACTGATCGACGAACACGGCGCTGCCGCCGTCGCCCACTAGCCACGGTCCATAAGAAAGAAGAAGACGCACATGCTGCTTATCTCCTGCCCCAACTGCGGCCCGCGGGACGAAACCGAGTTCCACTACGGCGGCCAGGCCCACGTGCCCTACCCGGAGAACCCCAACGACCTCACCGACCGGGAATGGGCCGAGTACCTGTTCTACCGCGAGAACACCAAGGGCACCTTCGCCGAGCGGTGGGTGCACAGCACCGGCTGCCGGCAGTGGTTCAACATGCTCCGCGACACGGTCACGTACGACATCCAGGCCGTCTACCAGATGGGGGAGCCGCGGCCCGCCGCGCCCGTTCCACCCGCAGCTGACACCGGCACCGCAAGCACCGGTGCCGCCAGCACCACCCCGCTCAGCCCCAGCACCGCCCCGGAAGGAGCGACCAAGTGACCTCCCAGAACGCGCGCCTCAGCACCGGCGGCCGCATCGACCGCAGCATCTCCTGGCGCTTCACCGTGGACGGCGAGGAATTCACCGGACACCCGGGCGACACCCTGGCCTCCGCGTTGCTGGCCAACGGCCGCATCGCCGCCGGCAACTCGCTGTACGAGGACCGTGCCCGCGGCATCCTGGCCGCCGGCGTGGAGGAGCCCAACGCCCTGGTCCGGATCGAAGCCCGGTTCCCGGGTGACGTTGCCGAGTCCATGCTGCCCGCCACCACCGTTTCGCTGGTGGACGGCCTGAAGGCCGGCTTCCTGAACGGCCTGGGCAAGCTGGACCCGGCCGATGACCGCGCCGAGTACGACAAGAAGTACGTCCACACCGACGTCCTGGTGATCGGCGGTGGCCCCGCAGGCCTGGCCGCGGCCCGCGAAGCTGTCCGCAGCGGCGCCCGTGTCATCCTGATGGACGACCAGCCCGAACTCGGCGGATCCCTGCTGTCCGGATCCACGGCGTCCGACCTGGCGGAAACCATCGAGGGCAAGCCCGCCCTGGAATGGGTTGCCGACGTCGAGGCCGAGATCGTCTCCGGCGCCGAAAGCACCGTGCTGAACCGCACCACGGCCTTCGGCGCCTACGACGCCAACTACGTCATCGCGGTCCAGAACCGCACCGACCACCTCTCCAGCCCCGCCGCCGCCGGCGTTTCCCGCCAGCGCATCTGGCACATCCGTGCCAGCCAGGTGGTCCTGGCCCCCGGCGCACACGAGCGTCCGCTGGTGTTCGAGAACAACGACCGCCCGGGCATCATGCTCGCCTCGGCTGTCCGCAGCTACCTGAACCGCTACGCCGTGGCCGCCGGGTCCCGCGTGGTCATCAGTACCACCAACGACAGCGCCTACGCACTGGCCGCGGACCTGCGCGCCGCCGGCATCAAGCTCGCTGCAGTCGTCGACGCCCGTCCCGCCCTCACGCCGGTGGCTGCCGCCGCCGTCGAAGCCGGCACCCGGGTGCTCATCGGCAGCGCCGTGGCCAACACGGCTGCAGCTGCAGACGGCCGGCTGAACAGCGTCACCGTCCGCAGCATCAACGACGACGGCGAACTCACCTCGGGCGTCGAAGAGATCGCCGCCGACTTGCTGGCAGTGTCCGGCGGCTGGAGCCCGCTGGTGCACCTGCACTCGCAGCGCCAGGGCAAGCTGCGCTGGGATGAGGACCTCGCGGCCTTCGTGCCGGCAACCGTGGTTCCGAACCAGCAGACCATCGGCTCCGGCCGCGGCAGCTTCGACCTCGCGGACTGCCTGGCCGAGGGCATTTCGGCCGGAGCGTCGGCCGCGATCGCCGCGGGCTTCGAGTCCGCCGTCGAGCCCTCCGCCCTGGCGGAGCCGAAGGCGTCCGCACCGACCCGCCAGCTGTGGCTGGTCCCCGGCCAGACCGGAACCCCCGACGACTGGCACCACCACTTCGTCGACTTCCAGCGTGACCAGTCCGTGGCCGACGTCCTGCGCTCCACCGGCGCCGGCATGCGGTCCGTTGAGCACGTCAAGCGCTACACCTCCATCAGCACCGCCAACGACCAGGGCAAGACGTCCGGCGTGAACGCCATCGGCGTCATCGCGGCGGCTCTCCGCCAGGCCGGCGAGGCGTCCCGGGGCATCGGCGACATCGGCACCACCACCTACCGCGCACCGTTCACCCCGGTGGCCTTCGCGGCACTGGCCGGACGCCAGCGCGGCGAGCTGTTCGATCCCGCCCGCGTCACCTCGATCCACCCGTGGCACGTTGCCCAGGGCGCCCTGTTCGAGGACGTCGGACAGTGGAAGCGGCCGTGGTACTACCCGCAGAACGGCGAGGACATGGACGAGGCTGTGCTCCGCGAGTGCGCCGCCGTCCGCGACTCCGTGGGCTTCATGGATGCCACCACCCTCGGCAAGATCGAAATCCGCGGCAAGGACGCCGGTGAGTTCCTGAACCGGATCTACACCAACGCTTTCAAGAAGCTCGCCCCGGGTTCCGCCCGCTACGGCGTCATGTGCCTGTCGGACGGCATGATCTTCGATGACGGCGTGACCCTGCGCCTGGACGAGGAAACCTACTTCATGACTACCACCACCGGCGGTGCCGCCAAGGTGCTGGACTGGCTGGAGGAATGGCTGCAGACCGAATGGCCCGAACTCGACGTGCACTGCACCTCGGTGACCGAACAGTGGAGCACGATCGCCGTCGTCGGACCCAAGTCCCGCGACGTCATCGCCAAGGTCGCCCCGGAACTGGCCGCCAACGGCGGTCTGTCCGCCGAGGCGTTCCCGTTCATGACCTTCCGCGAAACCACCCTCGCGTCCGGCGTGAAGGCCCGCATCTGCCGGATCTCGTTCTCCGGTGAACTGGCCTACGAAATCAACGTGCCGTCCTGGTACGGGCTGAACACCTGGGAATCGGTGGCCGCGGCCGGTGCCGAGTTCAACATCACCCCCTACGGCACCGAAACCATGCACGTGCTGCGCGCCGAGAAGGGCTACCCGATCGTCGGGCAGGACACCGACGGCACGGTCACTCCGCAGGATGCCGGCATGGAATGGATCGTCTCCAAGGCCAAGGACTTCATCGGCAAGCGCTCCTACTCACGGCTGGACGCACAGCGCGATGACCGGAAGCACCTGGTCAGCGTCCTGCCGGTGGACGGCTCGCTGAGGCTTCCGGAAGGAACTCAGCTGGTGGAGAAGGGCATCCCGGCGAACCCCGCCTACGGCCCCGTCCCGATGCAGGGCTTCGTGACCTCCAGCTACCACAGCGCCGCGCTGGGCCGCTCGTTTGGCCTCGCCCTGATCAAGAACGGCCGCAACCGGATCGGCGAGACCCTGGTGGCCGCCGCCGGCAACCAGCTCGTCGACGTAGTCGTGGCCGAAACCGTACTGTTTGACCCCGAAGGGACCCGTAAAGATGGCTAACACCGCAGCCTTCACAGGCATCAATGGACTCCGGGAAATCCGCCGCAGCCCAGCCTCCCACCTGGCCGAAGCATTCGACTCCGGGTCCGTGCAGGGAACAGTCGCCCTCAAGGAGGGAACGTTCCAGACCATGGCCGGCGTCCGGGTGGACCGCAGCTCCGAGGCCGGCGCCCGGATTGCCTCCGTCACCGGCGGCCTGCCGGAGCGCTGCGGCGAGGTCCGCGGCACGGAACGGGTCAGCGTCCTGTGGCTCGGTCCGCAGGAGTTCCTGGTGGTGGCCCCGGAAGACGCCCACGACTCCCTGGGCGGGGACCTGATCGGCTCCCTCACGGCCGCCCTGGGCGACGCCCCGGGCCAGGTGGTGGACCTGTCCGCCAACCGCACCACGTTCGAGCTCACCGGCCCGCGGGCCCGGGCGGTGCTGGAGAAGGGCTGCGCCCTGGACCTCCACCCGCGCGTCCTCAAGCCGGGCACCGCCCTGAACACCGAGGTGGGCAACATCCCGGTGGTCCTGTTCAAGACCGGGGAGGAGAGCTTCCGGCTGTTCCCCCGCGCCTCGTTCGCGGACTACCTCGGCCGCTGGCTCCTGGACGCCATGAGGGAGTTCGCTTCCCCCGAGGTACCCTGATGGCGCTCAGCGCCCTGGATCTGTTTTCCGTTGGCATCGGGCCGTCGTCGTCACACACGGTCGGCCCGATGCGGGCGGCAAAGCAGTTCGCCGACGGGCTCAAGGGCGGCGGGCTGCTCAGCGCCACCGCCCGGGTCCAGGCGGAGCTCTTCGGGTCCCTTGGTGCCACCGGCCGGGGCCACGGCTCCGACAAGGCCGTGGTGCTGGGTCTGCAGGGGCTGGAACCGGAGACCGTTGACACCTCCACCGCTGACGACCAGGTGGCAGCCGCCGCCCTGGACGCCGAACTCCGCATCGGCGGGGACCACCGGGTGGACTTCAACTGGGACGAGGACGTGGTGCTGCACCGGCGCAAGTCGCTGCCGGCCCACCCCAACGGGATGACGTTCCGCGCCCTCGATCACGCCGGGACGGTGCTGAGCGAGCGGAGCTTCTACTCAATCGGCGGCGGCTTCGTGGTGGACGGAGATGCCGAGGCCGGCGCCAAGGTGGTGGCGGACGAAACCCCGCTGCCGTACCCGTTCACCACGGCCAACGAACTCCTGGAGATCTGCCGCCGCGAAAACATGTCGATCTCCGACGTGATGCTCGCCAACGAGCTGGTGTGGCGCAGCGAAGCGGAGCTCCGCGAGGAACTGCTGAAGCTGTGGGCAGTCATGCGCGAATGCGTGGACAACGGCTGCGCCGCGGAAGGCATCCTGCCCGGCGGGCTGAAGGTAAGGCGGCGGGCGCCGCAGCTCTTCCGGACCCTGACGGCGGACACCGGCGTCACGGATCCGCTCCGGGCGATGGAATGGGTGAACCTCTTCGCGCTGGCCGTCAATGAGGAGAACGCGGCCGGCGGCCGCATCGTCACCGCCCCTACCAACGGGGCGGCCGGCATCGTCCCGGCCGTGCTGCATTACTACGTGAAGTTTGTTCCCGGAGCCGACGACGACGGTGTGGTGCGCTTCCTGCTCGCGGCGGCCGCCGTCGGGATTTTGTTCAAGATCAACGCCTCCATCTCCGGTGCGGAGGTGGGCTGCCAGGGCGAGGTCGGCTCGGCCTGCTCCATGGCCGCGGCCGGGCTCTGCGAGGTCCTGGGGGGTACCCCCGAACAGGTGGAGAACGCCGCCGAGGTGGGAATCGAACACAACCTCGGGCTGACCTGCGACCCCGTGGGCGGCCTGGTGCAGATCCCGTGCATCGAGCGCAACGCGATCGCCAGCGTCAAGGCCATCAACGCGGCGCGCCTCGCCCTGCACGGGGATGGCAGCCACAAGGTATCGCTGGACAAGGCCATCAAGACCATGCGCGAGACCGGCGCCGACATGAAAACCAAGTACAAGGAAACCTCTCGAGGAGGCCTCGCTGTGAATGTAATTGAGTGCTGAACAATGACTGCTATTCAGACTGAAGACCGCGCCTCCGGGCAGACAAACAGCGGCGTCGAGCACGTCCTGACCCTGGACTGCCCCGAAGGCCCGGGCATCGTGCACGCCGTCTCCGGCTTCCTGCTGGAGTACGGCTGCGACATCATCGACAACAAGCAATTCGGCGACCGTTCCGAGGGGCACTTCTTCATGCGCGTGCACTTCGCGTCCGACGGCAATGACTCCACGCTGGAGCAGCTGCGTGCCGGGTTCACCCCGGTGGCCGAGAAGTACAACATGAAGTGGCGGCTGGAACGGAACGGGTCCCGCCGCAAGGTCCTGATCATGGTCTCGAAGTTCGGCCACTGCCTGAACGACCTGCTCTTCAGGGCCCGGGTGGGGGAGCTCCCCATTGAGGTTGTGGGCGTGGTTTCAAACCACACCGACCACCAGGCCCTCGTGGACTGGCACGGCATCCCGTTCTTCCATATCCCGGTCACCGCGGCCACCAAGCCGCAGGCGGAAGCCCGGCTGCTGGAAATCGTGGACGAGCTCGACGTCGAGCTGGTGGTGCTGGCCCGCTACATGCAGGTCCTCAGCGACGACCTGGCGCGGAAGCTGGACGGCAAGGCGATCAACATCCACCACTCGTTCCTGCCGTCGTTCAAGGGTGCCAAGCCGTACCACCAGGCCTACGCCCGCGGCGTGAAGACGGTTGGTGCCACGGCGCACTACGTGAACGCGGAACTCGACGAGGGGCCGATCATCGCCCAGCAGGTAGTCGAGGTGGACCACACCTTCGGCCCCGAGGACCTGGTCGCCGCCGGCCGGGACACCGAGTGCAAAGCGCTCAGCAACGCCGTCCGCTGGCACTGTGAAGGCCGGATCATCCTGAACGGCAACCGGACCGTCGTCCTGAAGTGATTGTGGTCCTGAAGTAGGGACGCTCTCTCACTTCCTGCCGCTTAAGCCGAAACGCTCCTGCAGTTCTTGCAGGAGCGTTTGTGGTTAAGCAGCGAAAGGTGAGAGAGCGTCCGGGTTAGACGCCGAGCTGTTCGCGGAGCGCCTGGACGTGGCCCTGGGCCTTGACCTGGTACTGGGCCAGCGTGACCTTGCCCTCGGGATCCAGCACGACGGTGGACCGGACGATGCCCTCGTGCACCTCGCCGTCGATAAGCTTTTCGCCCCAGGCACCGTACGCCAGGGCGACGGAGTGGTCCTCGTCAGCCAGCAGCGGGAAGGTGAGCCCGAAGTCGCCCGTGAAGTTGGCCAGCTTCTCCGGCGCATCGGGGGAGATGCCCAGCACTGCGTAGCCCGAGCCCTGGAAGGAGGCAAGGTTGTCGCGGAAGTCGCAGGCCTCGGTGGTGCAGCCGGGGGTGGCCGCCTCGGGGTAGAAGTACACGATGACGTTCTTGCCGCGGTAGTCGGCCAGCGCTGTCTGCTTGCCTTCTGCGTCCAGCAGGGTGAAGTCCGGCGCCTGGGTTCCGGGCTGGAGCTTGGTGGTCAGTTTGGGGCTCATGGCATTCCTTCTGATGGATCTGGGTCGAGCGAAAAATCTGGTCAAGCACAATGACTGATAGGACTGAAATGGATAACAGCAGCCCTAGATACTGTATTCCGCGGGACCGCGCACGGTTGCTGCTGGTCCGCAGATGAAGCGGTAGCCGCCGCCGCGGACCGTGGCGATCGCGTGCCGGCCGCCGCGCAGCTTTCGCCGCACCCGCCCCACGTAGACGTCGATGGAACGGGTCGCGGCGCCGGGGCTGTCGAACGACTCAAGGAACAGCCGCAGCTCCTCCCGGTCAACGGTCCGTGAGCAGTGCTCCACGAGGTAGCGCAGCAGTTTGAATTCGACGCCGGTCAGCGGCACCCGCTCGCCGTCCAGCAGCACTTCGGACTGGGCCAGGTCCACGGCCACCCGGCTGACGTGCCCGGCCGACGGCGGGAGGTGGGGTGTGCCGCCGTCGTCCGTTTCCGTGGACTCGGGTTCCGCTGGTTCCTGTTGCGCAGAGTCCGGTTGCGGGGAGTCCGCCGGGGCGGCCGACGGCGGCAGGGGAGTTCCGCCGCCGGGCGCACCGTGGGGTTCCCCCTCCCCTGGGGGCGTGCCCGGGTGCGACCCGGCGGCGGAAGTTGCAGCTCCGGCGGCGGGCCAGTGGACTTCCGCCTCCGGAGCAAATTGAAGGGCCCGCGCCAGCACCAGCTCGGCGGCCCGGGCCAGGACCTCCGGATCGATGTCCTGGCCTTCGGGGGGAGCCACCCAGACAGCCAGCCCGTGGGCCTTTGCACTCCCAGGGGCGATGGCAGGTCTGGGGGCGTTGGCGGGACCGTGGGCCTTGGCGCCCCAGGGGGCCGAAGTGCCGCGCGGTGAATGGGCATGCACAGCCACCGCGCGGTCCTCAGATGCCGCCGCGGCGGATCAGCTTGCCGCCGGGGGTCTGTCCGTCCACCACGCTGCCGCGCAGGTAGGTGCGGCGCACCACGCCGGAGAGTGCCTTGCCGTCGTACGGGGTGATGGGGTTCTTGTGCTTGAGCTTGGACACGTCCACCACGAAGGCCTCGTCCTGGGCGAAGACGGAGAAGTCGGCGTCGTAACCCAGGGCAAGCTGGCCCTTGTTGGAGAGGCGGGCCAGTGCGGCCGGCTTCTCGGCCATCCACGACACCACCTGCTCCAGCGGGATGCCGCGGTGACGGGCCTCGGTCCAGATGAGGGACAGGCCCAGCTGCAGCGAGGAGACGCCGCCCCACGCCACGGCGAAGTCACCGTTTTCGAGGTCCTTCAGGTCCAGCGTCGAGGGCGAGTGGTCGGAGACGATGCAGTCGATGGTGCCGTCCTGCAGGCCCTGCCAGAGGAGCTCGCGGTTGGAGGCCTCGCGGATGGGCGGGCAGCACTTGTACGCGGTGGCGCCGTCGGGGATTTCCTCGGCCATGAGCGTGAGGTAGTGCGGGCAGGTTTCCACGGTGAGGTGCACGCCGTCGCGCTTCGCCGAAGCGATCATGGGCAGCGCGTCGGAGGAGGACAGGTGCAGGATGTGGGCACGGGCGCCGGTCCACCGGGCGCGCTCGATCACCTCGGCGATGGCCTTGTTCTCGGCGCCGCGCGGGCGGGAGGCCAGGAAGGTGGAGTAGTGGGCGCCGCCGGGGTGGGGTGCGTGGTCGATGGCGTGCGAGTCCTCGGCGTGGACGATCATGAGCGAGTCGAAGGACTTCAGCTCGCGCATGTCCTCCTCCATCTCGTCCGCGTCCAGGTGCGGGAACTCGTCCACGCCGGAATGCAACAGGAAGCACTTGAAGCCGAAGACGCCCTCGTCGTGGAGGGGGCGGAGGTCGGCATTGTTGCCGGGGATGGCGCCGCCCCAGAATCCGACGTCCACGAAGGCCTGGTCCTCGGCCACCTCGCGCTTGAGCTTGAGGCCCTCCACGTTGGTGGTGGGCGGAATGGAGTTCAACGGCATGTCGATGATGGTGGTCACGCCGCCGGCGGCTGCGGCGCGGGTGGCGGAGGCGAAGCCCTCCCACTCGGTGCGGCCGGGCTCGTTGACGTGGACGTGGGTGTCCACCAGGCCGGGGATCAGGGTCTCGTCGTCGGCGAGCTCGATGACCTCGGCGCCGGCGAGGCCGTTGCCGAGCGGCTCGAGGGCGACGATCTTTCCGCCGCGCACGCCCACTTCACGGGCGGCGATCCCGGCGGTGGTCAGGATGCGCCGGCCCCGGATGACCAGGTCAAAGCGTTCTTCAGACATTCAGGGGCTCCTTCGTGTAAGCACTGTCGGTCAGGTGCACGCCGATGTGCTGACCCAATTCTTCAAGCAGTCGGCCTGCTTCAGCTATACATATCTCTACATTGCTTTCCAGCGCCGTCAGGGGGTAGACCTGCCGGAAACCTGACCGGCTGATCTGCGCGTCATTCAGGGTGGTGCGGCCGCAGACGGCCAGGACCGGGACTCCGGCTTCGGCGGCCGCGCGGGCAACGCCCATGGGCGTCTTGCCCAGCAGGCTCTGTTCGTCCAGGCTGCCTTCGCCGGTGATTACCAGGTCCGCGCCGGCCAGCCGTTCTGCCAGGCGGGTGAATTCGAGCACGACGTCGATGCCCGGGCGGCGTGATGCCGCCAGTGCCGCGATGGCGGCGTAGCCGACGCCGCCTGCCGCGCCGGCGCCCGGCGCGTTGGCGGCTTTCACTGCGCGCGGCCCGATCTCCGTGGCGAGGACCTGGACAAAGTTGGCCAGGGCGTCGTCCAGTTCGCCGACGTCTGCAGCGGTGGCGCCCTTCTGCGGTCCGAAGATGGCCGCCGCGCCCTCCGGGCCGAGCAGCGGGTTGTCCACGTCGCTCGCCAGGACGAACCGGGATTCCTCCAGCCGGGTGTCGAATCCGGAGAAGTCGATGGCCGCCAGGTCAGCGAGGGCCGCGCCGCCGAGGGGCAGTTCGTTGCCGGCGGCGTCGAGCAGCCGGGCGCCGAGTCCCTGCAGCACGCCCGCGCCGCCGTCGGTGTTGGCGCTGCCGCCGACGCCCAGGATGATCTGCCGGCAGCCGGCGTCGAGCGCCGCGCGGATCAGTTCCCCGGTGCCCAGGCTGCTGGCGGTGCGGGCAGAAGCGGAACCCGGCCGCCCGCCGTCGTACCCGGGAAGGACAGCGAGGCCGGAAGCCGCGGCCATTTCGATCACCGCTTCCCGGCCGCGGACCGCGAACTCCGCCGTCAGCGGCTGCCCGGTGGGGCCGCTGACCACGGCGCGGCGGCGGGTGAAGCCGGAGCCGACGGCGGCGTCAAGGGTGCCTTCGCCGCCGTCGGCCACGGGAATCCGCAGTACCTCAAGGGAGCCCTGTCCCTCAAGAGCGCCGGGGCCGGCCGCTGTGGCGGAGCCCTTCCGGAGCCCTTCTTCAAGGTGCCGGGCCACGTCCGGGGCGGAGAGTGAGCCCTTGAACTTGTCCGGCGCGATCACGATGCGCATTGCTTGCCTATCTTCGGTACTTTTCGGGGCGGTTTTGTCCCGCTGGGCGTGCCAGTCCCGCCGGGCTGTGTTGTCCCGGCGGGTGCCAGTCCCGCTGGGCGTGCCAGTCCCGCCGGGCTGTGTTGTCCCGGCGGGTGCCAGTCCCGCAGGGTGTTAGTCCTGCAGGGCCAGGATGGCGGTGGGGGCGTCGGCGGCGGTGGCGGCCAGTTCCTCGAACTCGTTCACGGCGTTGATCTCGAGGCCCATGGAGATGTTCGTGACCTTTTCCAGGATCACTTCTACCACCACGGGAACCTGGAACTCGCCCATGAGCGCCTTGGCCTTGTCGAAAGCGGCCGGCATGTCCGCCGGGTTCTCCACGCGGATGGCCTTGCAACCCAGGCCCTCAACCACCTTGATGTGGTCCACGCCGTAGCCCAGGGTTTCGGGAGAGTTGATGTTGTCGAAGCCCAGGGACACGTGGTAATCCATGTTGAACCCGCGCTGGGACTGGCGGATCAGGCCCAGGTAGGAGTTGTTCACCACCACGTGGATGTAGGGCAGGTTGAACTGCGCGCCCACGGCCAGTTCCTCGATCATGAACTGGAAGTCGTAGTCGCCGGACAGCGCCACCACGGTCTCGCCCGGCTTGCCGCGCACCACGCCGAGGGCGGCCGGGGCGGTCCAGCCCAGCGGTCCTGCCTGGCCGGCGTTGATCCACTTGCGGGCGCCGAACACGTGCAGCATCTGTGCGCCGGCGATCTGGGACAGGCCGATGGTGGACACGTAGGTGGTGTCCTTGCCGAAGGCCTTGTTCATCTCCTCGTACACGCGCTGCGGCTTGATCGGCACGTTGTCGAAGTGGGTCTTGCGGTGCAGGGTGGCCTTGCGCTCGGCGCACTCGGCAACCCATCCCTTGTAGTCGGGCAGGGTCCCGGCGGCCTGGCGTTCGCGGGCGATTTCCAGCAAGCCGTCCAGGGCGGCGCCGGCGTCGGAGGCGATGCCGAAGTCCGGCGAGAACACGCGGCCGATCTGGGTGGGCTCGATGTCGATGTGCACGAACTTGCGGCCCGCCGTGTAGGTGTCCAGCCCGCCGGTGTGGCGGTTGGCCCAGCGGTTGCCGATGCCGATCACGAAGTCACTGCGCAGGAAGTTCTCGTTGCCGTAGCGGTGGCTGGTCTGCAGGCCCACCATGCCGGCCATCAGCTCGTGGTCGTCGGGGATGGCGCCCCAGCCCATCAGGGTGGGGATCACGGGAACGTTCAGCAGCTCGGCCAGTTCCACCAGCTGCGCGGACGCACCGGCGTTGATGATGCCGCCGCCGGCCACGATCAGCGGGCGCTCGCCGGCCGTCAGCATGTCCAGGGCCTTCTCCAGCTGCTTGCGGGAGGCCTTGGGCTTTTCAACGGGCAGCGGCTCGTAGGTGTCGATGTCGAATTCGATCTCGGCCATCTGAACATCGATCGGCAGGTCCAGCAGGACCGGTCCCGGGCGGCCGGAACGCATCAGCTGGAAGGCCTTCTGGAACGCGCCGGGAACCTGGCCGGGTTCCAGGATGGTCATGGCCATCTTGGTGACGGGCTTGGCGATGGACTCGATGTCCACAGCCTGGAAGTCTTCCTTGTGCAGCTTGGCAACGGGGGCCTGGCCCGTGATGCAGAGCATGGGAATGGAGTCGGCCCAGGCGGCGTACAGGCCGGTGATCATGTCGGTGCCGGCGGGGCCGGAGGTGCCGATGCAGATGCCGATGTTGCCGTCTGCTGCGCGGGAGTAGCCGTCGGCCATGTGGCTGGCGCCTTCAACGTGGCGGGCCAGGGTGTGGCGGATGCCGCCGTGGGCCCGCATGGCGGAGTAGAACGGGTTGATCGCCGCACCCGGCAGGCCGAACGCCTCGGTGGCGCCCTCCTTTTCCAGGATGGCGATGGCAGCGTCTACGGTGCGCATCTTGGTCATGGTGTGCTCCTTGAAAGTCTGTTTTTGGGTGTGCTGAAGGAAGGCTTGGTCGGGGTCCTGAAAGTGTGGTGGTTGAACTTGTCGAAACCGAACCGCTGGTTGAGCTTGTCGAAACCTGGATCTCGACAAGCTCGATCAGCGGTGGTTACTTCCGGCCGCTGAGCTGGAGGACCTGCTTGAAGAGTCCCGAGTGGTCCAGTCCGCCGTCGCCCTGGTTGACGGTGGCGGCGACGAGCTGGGCGACGACGGCGCCGAGCGGGATGGAGACGTTGGCCTCGCGGGCTGCGGAGGTGACGATGCCCAGGTCCTTGTGGTGCAGGGCCAGGCGGAAGCCGGGGTCGAAGTTGCGGTCCAGCATCTTCTGGCCCTTCTGGTCCAAGACCTTGGAGCCGGCCAGTCCGCCGCCGAGGACCTTGAGGGCGGCGTCGGTGTCCACGCCATAGGCCTCGAGGAAGGCGATGGCCTCACCGAGGACCTCGATGTTGACGGCGACAATCAGCTGGTTGGCAGCCTTGACGGTCTGGCCGGAGCCGGAGGGGCCGACGTGGACGATGGTCTTGCCGACGGCGTTCAGGACATCCTGTGCTGCCTCGAAGTCTGCCGTTTCGCCGCCGACCATGATGGACAGGACGGCGTCGATGGCGCCCTGTTCGCCGCCGGAGACCGGGGCGTCGAGGGGGCGGATGCCGGCTGAGGTTGCTTCGTCCGAGAGGCGCTTGGCGACGTCGGGACGGATGCTGGACGCGTCGATCCAGAGGGTGCCCTTCCTCGCGTTGGCGAAGACGCCCTCGGGGCCGCTGACGACGCCCTCAACATCGGGGGAGTCCGGCACCATGGTGATGACGACGTCGGCGTCCTCGACGGCGTCGGCGATGCTGGTGGCACCCTTGCCGCCTTCGGAGACGAGCTTGTCGATCTTGTCCTGGCTGCGGTTGAAGCCGGTGACAGTGTGGCCAACCTTGACGAGGTTGATGGCCATGGGCAGGCCCATGATTCCGAGTCCGATGACTGCAACGTTGCTCATGATGGTTCTCTTTCTGAAGTCTGTGATGGTTCTGGTGGTTTCGGTGGTTGAGCCTGTCGAAACCCGGTTACCGGGAGGCGTGTTCGCGGATGGCCCACTTGAAGGCCGATTCCCGCGGTTCCTTGTATTCGAGGCCGATGTAGCCCTCGTAGCCGAGTTCGCGGCTGCGGGCGATCCATTCGCCGAGGGGAAGCTCGCCGGTTCCGGGAGCCCCGCGGCCGGGGTTGTCGGCAATCTGGATGTGGCCGAAGTCCTTGGCGTGGTTTTCGATTACCGCGGCGACGTCGTCCCCGTTGACGGCCAGATGGTAGAAGTCCGCGAGCAGCTTGATGTTCTGCGCGCCGGACTCCGCCTTGACCCGGGCGATCACGTCGAGTGCATCCTGGGCCTTGAGGAGCGGGTAGCGCGGGGCCCCACTGACGGGTTCGAGGAGGACGGTGCCGCCGATCCGGGCCACGCCTTCCGCAGCGGCGGCCAGGTTCTCGGCGCCGATGGCGTCCTGCTTCTCGGCCGATTCGCGGTCGGTGCGGTTGCCGTAGAGGGCGTTGAAAGCGGTGCAGCCGAGGCGCTCGCCGATGCCGGTGACGACGTCGATGTTGTCCTTGAACTCATCTTCACGGCCCACCCAGGAGACCAGGCCGCGGTCACCGCCGGGCATGTTGCCGGCGTTGAAGTTCAGGCCGGAGAGCTGCACGCCGGCATCGGTGATGGCGCGCTCGAAAGCCGTGGTCTCGGCGTCGGAAGGGACTGAGCTCTCAAACGGCCACCAGAACTCGACGGCGTCAAAACCTGCCGCCTTCGCGGCTGCGGGGCGCTCGAGCAGGGGCAGCTCCGTCAGCAGGATGGAGCAGTTCACTGTGTACGTCATCGTAGGTCCTTCCGGGGAGGGGCTTTGATCTATCTTCCCTGCTTCTCGGTTGTTCTACCGTTTCCGCTTTGTGGAATTTAGATTCTGCTTTATGAAAAGTGTAGGGAAGAGATGGCGGAGGAGTCAAGAGGAGTGGTGAGGAAGGCCGGAAACGCAGGAAGGGCCGGCATCATCGGATGCCGGCCCTTCCTGTTGCGGGCGGTGTTTAGGCGCTGCGGCTTTATGGGCGCGCTGCGTCGACGAGGACGCTGTCGATCCGCGACAGTACGCCGGGCCAGCCATTACCCATGCCCTGGAAGGCCTGCTGGCCCATCGGGGTGTCGAGGTTAAATCCGGCGTGCTCGAGGTGCAGCACCGTTCCGTCCTCGACGGTTTCAAGCGTCCACGTGATGGTGGTGTCCAGGGCGCCTTCGGCGAACAGGAAGCTGATCGAGGTGCCGGGGTCGACGCTCAGGATTTCGCACTGCTGGGTGCCCCAGGCTCCCATGTCCAGGGTGAAGCGGTGCCCAACGGTCGGGGCGATGTCGCCCCGCGCCCACCAGCGCGCGAGCAGGTCGGGCGTGGTGAGTGCCTTCCAGACTGCCTCGGGTGGGTGCGGGAAGTGGCGCGTGAGGCGGATCGTGTTGTCGGTCATGATGGGTTCTCCTCGTCCAGTAGGTTCCCCAGCGCGTCGAGGCGCCGGTTCCAGTAGTGCTTGTAGTGCTCCAGCCATCCGTCCACCTCGGACAAGCCGGCGGCCTCAAGGTGATACACCCGGTGCCTTCCGCGCCGCTCCTCCCGGACGAGCCCGGCCGCACGGAGGACGGCGAGGTGTTCCGACGCGGCAGAGCGGCTCTGCTTAAGCAGGCCGGTGAGGTCGCCTGCTGTCCGCGGCCCGTTCAGCAACTCGTCGAGGATGGTGCGCCGTGCCGGGTTGGCCAGCGCGCCGAAGATATCGGGGAGCATGCTTGCAGAATATGTCGGAATTTTCCGAAATGAAAGTCCCGCACCCGCGGTATTCCGTTCATGGCCCATGCTGCGCCGGGCCAAAGTGGTGCAGATTTGCCGGAAATTCCCCTGTGTGACGGGGCCCCGGGCTCGTAGAATAAAGGTGGGGCCGACGGCAAGAGCCCCGGAGAGCGATCCTTACGAGCCCGGGGCGCCTTCCCAAAACGCCGCCGGCCCTTATGACTGCCACCAGGTTTCGATCCGGTCACGGCTCTTCCCGCAGGATAACGCCCGTGTGACCATGGGGCATGAGCGACGAACTTATGGCGGCGGCACCCTCCGACGGTGGCGCTCCCCGCAATCGAACGGCCGGACTGATCCACTCCGAAGGCTCCGAAGCAACACGGCGGATGCGCGAGCAGGCCAAGCGGCGCCGGGAAGCGGAAGCGAAACTCCAGCATCACCTGATGGAAACCCGCAACAAATCAGCAGGCGCACCGGACCCCGCACTCTGACGGCGCCGCTACACGCGCTCAGCCACATGCCCTGCTGCAGCGGGTGACCCCTGCCCCCGCGGAATCTGCGCCGAAAGTTTGTTGGGGGTGCCGAGGGCGCGGTAGTCCCAGCCGGCGGCGCGGTAGGCGCCGGCGTTGAGTGCGTGGCGGCCGTCGACGATGTTGCGTCGGTGCACGAGTGCGCCGAGGGCGGTGGGGTCGGCGCGGCGGAAGAGGTCCCATTCGGTGAGGAGTGCGACGATTTCGGCGCCGGTGACGGCGGTCTCGAGGGTGTCGGCGTAGGTGAGGTCGGGGTAGGCGTGGCGGGCGTTGTTCATGGCTTGGGGGTCGTAGACGGTGACGTGGGCGCCGGCTTGGTGGAGCATGCGGGCGACGTCGAGGGCGGGGGCGTCGCGGATGTCGTCGGAGTCGGGTTTGAAGGCGGCGCCGAGGACGGTGACGTTGACGCCGCTGAGGTCTCCGCAGGCCATTTCGGTAATGAGGTCCACGGTGCGTTGGCGGCGGCGCTGGTTGATGGCGTCGACTTCCCGGAGGAAGCCGACGGCGTGTCCGACGCCGAGTTCTTTGGCGCGGTGTGTGAAGGCGCGGATGTCTTTGGGGAGGCAGCCGCCGCCGAAGCCGAGGCCGGGGGTGAGGAAGCGGCCGCCGATGCGGGTGTCGTAGGAGAGGGCGGTGGCGAGGTGGTTGACGTCGGCGCCGGTGGCTTCGCAGATTTCGGCCATGGCGTTGATGTAGGAGATTTTGGTGGCGAGGAAGGAGTTGGCGGCGGCTTTGACCAGTTCGGCGGTGGCGGGGTCCGTGACCACCATGGGGGTGCCGGCGGTGATGAGGGGTGCGTAGCAGGTGGTGAGGAGTTCCCGGGCGTGTTCGGTGGTGACGCCGAAGACGAGCCGGTCGGGGTGGAGGGTGTCGTCGACGGCGTGTCCTTCGCGGAGGAATTCGGGGTTCCAGGCGAGTTCGGCCCGGGCGCCCGCGGGGGCGTTCAGTTGCAGGTACGTGGTGAGCCGTTCGGCGGTGCCGATGGGGACGGTGGATTTGCCTGTGACGAGGCAGTCCCGGTCCAGGTGGGGTGCGAGCCGGGCGAGGGCGGCGTCGAGGTAGCGGAGGTCGGCGGCCGGTGAGTCGGGCATTTGCGGCGTGCCGACGCAGAGGAAGTGGATGTCGGCGCCGTGTGTGGCGGAGAAGTCGGTGGTGAAGCTGAGCCTGCCGCACTCCAACATGCGGCGGAGCAGTTCCTGCAGTCCGGGTTCGTAGAACGGCAGTGTCCCACTGGCGAGGGAGTTGATCTTGTCGCCGTCGACGTCGATTCCGACCACTTGGTGGCCCAGCAGCGCCATGCACACGGCGTGGGTGGCGCCAAGGTACCCGGTGCCGATGACGGACAAGGAAAGGTCCGCGGGATCTCTTACGGACGACGGCGGAACGGACGGGGCGGCGTAATCTCCCCATGGGGAATTGCTCATGTCAGGCTCGGTTCTGTGCTCAATACTGGGGCAGGTTCGCGCCGGGGCGCCCGGCATTCGGGCGACCGGCGCAGCTCCGGCGAGACCAGGTCCATTGATGCCAGGTATCTCACCGCCCACGATCCCCATGGCGGGCGGAAGGAGTACATGCAGGCCAGCCGGAGCCGGGCGGAGGCGGCATACGCCTCGAACCGTTCCGGGCTGACGTGCAGGCGTCGGGCCGCGGACACGATGTTCGCATGGGCGATGGCGAACCGCTGCCCGCTCAGGAGATTCTGCCTCCGGCGCAGTTCCAGGTGCACGTCGAGATTGGCCAGGTCCAGGGCGGCCTCGGCCCTGCAGGCCTCATCGAAATCCAGCAGGCCCGGCGCTTCGGCGTCGCCGGTGCCCAGTATTTGCTTGTCGTGCAGATCGCCGTGGGCCCACCCGAGGGAGTCGTGGGGCCCGGCCAAGAGACTCGCCGTAACGGCGTCCGCCTGTGCCAGGAGCGCAGCGCGTCCGTGCTCAGCCTCGCGAATCCCTTCGCTGTGGAGCAGCCAGTGATCCACCCATCGCCGCAACTTGACCAGTTCCTCCTCGGCATCGTGCAGGGGAAGCTGCTCCACACTGGCGCGGAAAGCGGAACTGCTGGCGCGGGCAACAGTCTCTGTCCAGGACTGTGACCAGTCAGCCCACATGCCGGCAAAGAAGTCGTCCGGAACGGTGGCCCGGTCCTGGCCGAGCTCATAGTACGGCCGCCCCGCCACGCGGCTGAAAACCAGGACGTCCGGCCTGGCCGCGGTCATTACCGGAGTCCTGAAGCGCCCGCCGGCCAGGGGCGCGGTGGCCAGCGCGTGGTTGGTGGCCGCTGCAGGCGCCTGTTCTGGCCGGAACACTTTGATGTACGTGTCGCCTGCGTGGAGGACTGCCCGCTTGTGGGCGCGGTGGACCACCGTTTCGCCCTTGGGTGACTCGTGGGCCAGTGCGGGCAGCTTGGAGTCGTCCGCGTCCACCGGGACAAACCGGCCTTCGCGGAAGAACCCGCCCAGCACTCCGAGATGGCCGGGTGACTGCACCTCCAGGACATACCGGCCTGCCGAGACGCCGGGCCACGAACGGCTCACAAGCCACTCTTTTCCTGCAGGGTCGGTCACCCGGCGGGGGACGGGCGGATGCCAGGTCATGGGATCAGCTCCCTTGCCCGCCGCAGATGCCAGGACATGTCCTCGGCCCATTCCCGGGACCTGTCACGGAAGGAGTCAACACTGCTGTTGAAGAGCCGGAAGGCTGCCCAGGCATCCACTCCGTGTTGCGTCAACCGTCCGCCGGCCTGGCGATAGCCTTCGGTGAGCCGTGCCGCCTTTGGCCCCCCGGCCGGTGCTTTTCCTCCGTACGCGGGCAGCGCCGTCTCTTCCGCTGCGGCGAATGAGCCCAGATCGGCCTCGGCTGTCCCGGCATGTGCCCGGTCGAAGTCGATAAGACGGACCTCCGACCCTCCCACCAGTACTTGGTCGGGCGAGAAGTCGCCGTGCACCAGGACCCGGCAGGACTCTGTGCTGTCCATGAGGATCCCGCCCAGTTCAGCCTCGATGCGCCTGGCCGGTTCCTCCAGCGCAGGCAGCAGGGAGGAAACCATGCTGCGCGTGGCCTGCAGCTGCGCGGTGATGCCCGCCGCCTGCAAGCCCGACGATGGAACCCCGTGCAGCCTGGCCAGGGCTTCCCCGGCAGTAAAGGCGCCGGAATCATCGTCGAGCCCTGCGAGGTCACCGCCGCCCCAGGCAACGCTGGCGCTGATGCCATGTTCCAGACATTCCGAGTCCCCCAGCTCGGGGAGGAACGGCACCCCGTGGCGCTCGAGCCGGTTCAGGAACTGGGCTTGCTGCCCCTTGCCCGCAGGCTTGGCGGCGGCTTTGATCACGACGGCGGTGCTGGCGTCGTGCGCGAAGAGGACCAGGCGCCGCTCGGGTTTGTAGCGCAGCACGTTGCTGCCGCTGAGCAGGCCGGCGGCCGCGCCGGGGTGAAGCCCCAGCCGTCCGGCTCCGTGCTCGCGCAACCAGACGAGATTCTTGCGCAGGGCCCAGTCGTCCTCCACATCGCCCACCCCCACCAGCGTCTCCGGGTGCAAGGAATCAGGTCTGAGGATGCGAATGTTACCGCCGCGGGACCGTGAAATGCTTTCGCGCCGCAGCAGTTTGGCGGGCGGGGCGGCCATCGTATAGGCCCAGCCGTAATCAAAACTCCCGTTGCGGATCCTGCGGAACGCCGCCAGGACGGAGGTGCCCGGCTTGTAGCGGACGCGGGTGACGCGGACGGTTTCGGCGAGGAGTTCGGACAGGCGGGCATCGTCCAGCAGCCAGGGGAGGCCGGGCAGTGCAGCATCCCGGCTGGCCAGGGCCCGGTCAGGGTTGCGGAACGCTGAAGCGGCGGAGTTCACGGCGCCACCTGCTTGAGTTCGGCCTCGGCATTGTCCGGTGTCTGCTCCTCGATCCAGTGGGCGAATCGGGAGTCGGGGTCCCGGAGGAGGTCTTCGGGGCGGCCGGTTTCGGTGATGCGGCCGTGGTCGAGCCAGATGATGCGGTCGCTGGTGCGGGCGGAGTGGGCGTCGT
>NZ_JBNHFL010000039.1:0-35808 GCF_059090205.1 Arthrobacter sp. CMU6 | reverse complement strand
CCGCAGCCCGCATCGGGCCCACAGTGTGCGAACTGGACGGTCCTATGCCGATGGAAAAAAGGTCAAAGACGCCAACAGCCATGGTCGGTTCCTAACTTGGTCGTGCTTCGTTCCGGCAGATGGTCCTGCCGGTGACTGCCTGGCCGCGGGTTGCGGCGTACAGTCGGCCAGTACGACGGCGGGCGGCAGCTTGTGGCGGCCGCCCGCCGTCGCCTGTTTAATTCCACGCTACGCGGTTTTTGCCGTTGCGGGCCGTCGGCCCCAACGGGCCGACGGCCTCGATCAGCTGAGGTTCGCCACGCCCGGGTAGAGCGGGTGCGCGGCGGCGAGTGCCTCGACACGGGTGCGCAGGCCTGACAGGTCTGCGCCGGCGTCGGCCGTCAGGGCTTCGGCGATGATGTCCGCAACCTCGGCGAAGGCAGCCTCACCGAAGCCGCGGGTGGCCAGGGCCGGTGTGCCGATGCGCAGCCCGGAGGTGACCATCGGCGGGCGGGGATCGAACGGCACCGCGTTGCGGTTTACCGTGATGTCGATTTCCGCGAGGCGGTCCTCGGCCTGCTGTCCGTCCAGCTCGCAGTTGCGCAGGTCCACCAGGACAAGGTGCACGTCGGTGCCGCCGGAGATCACGTTGATCCCCTTCGCGGTGACGTCCGGCTGAACCAGGCGCTCGGCCAGGATCCGGGCACCGGCCAGGACGCGTTCCTGGCGTTCCTTGAACTCCTCGGATGCGGCGATCTTGAACGCCACGGCCTTGCCCGCGATGACGTGCTCCAGCGGGCCGCCCTGCTGGCCCGGGAACACGGCCGAGTTGATCTTCTTCGCGACGTCAGCGTCGTTGGTCAGGATGATGCCGCCGCGCGGACCGGCCAGGGTCTTGTGCGTGGTGGACGTGGTGACGTGGGCGTGCGGGACCGGCGACGGGTGCAGCCCGCCGGCAACCAGGCCGGCGAAGTGGGCCATGTCCACCATCAGGTAGGCGCCCACGGAGTCGGCGATCCGGCGGAACTCGGCAAAGTCCAGCTGCCGGGCGTAGGCGGACCATCCGGCGACGATCAGCTGCGGCTTGTGTTCCTGGGCCAGGCGTTCCACCTCGGCCATGTCGATCCGGTGGTCCTCTTCGCGGACCTGGTACGGGATCACGTTGTACAGGCGGCCGGAGAAGTTGATCCGCATGCCGTGGGTCAGGTGGCCGCCGTGGGCCAGGTTCAGGCCCATGATGGTGTCGCCCGGCTTGATGAGGGCGTGCATCACCGAAGCGTTGGCCTGGGCGCCGGAGTGCGGCTGCACGTTCGCGTACTCGGCGCCGAACAGGGTCTTGACGCGGTCGATGGCCAGCTGCTCGATCACGTCCACGTGCTCACAGCCGCCGTAGTAGCGCTTGCCCGGGTAGCCCTCGGCGTACTTGTTGGTCAGCACCGACCCCTGTGCCTGCATCACGGCCGCGGCGGTGTGGTTCTCCGACGCGATCATTTCCAGGCCCGAGCGCTGGCGGCCGAGCTCGTCGTCGATCTTGGCCGCGATCTCCGGGTCAAGCTCCGCGAGATCCGCATTCAGGCTCGGGGATACGACCTGCTCGAAAGCCACTGTTCCGGTGCCTGCGGCACCAGCGGCGCTCACAGCTCGCCGCCGTTCTTGGCTGCGTATTCCTCGGCCGACAGCAGCGGGCCCTCGGAATCAGCGGCCACCTTGAACAGCCAGCCGGCGCCGTACGGGTCATTGTTGATCAGGGCGGGGTCCTCGACGACGACCGGGTTGATCTCCGTCACCTCCCCCGTCACCGGGGAGTACAGGTCAGAGACCGACTTGGTGGACTCCACCTCGCCGCAGGTCTCCCCCGCGGTCACGGCCGAGCCGACCTCGGGCAGGTCGACGTAGACAATGTCGCCGAGGGCGTCAGTGGCCACGGCAGAAATGCCAATAGACACAACATTCCCCTCCCCGCGGGAAACCCACTCATGCTCGTCGGAGTACTGCAATTCAGAGGCAACTTTTGCCATTTCGTTCCTTAATCTCGTTACTGCTGTGGTCGGGTGGGGAGGCGGGTGAGCGAATTCCTCCGTGAGCTCGGTCGCGAAGGCGCCCGCTGAGCGGACGCGACGCTCCCTTAGACGCTCACTTCCGGAATCCCCTCACCCGCCGACCCCGGCCGTCAGTTCCGGAAGGGAACAAACGGCAGTGAAAGATAAAGCGGTTCTCCGGTCGTTTTGTTGGCCTCGGAGGTTAGGCAAGCTCAGCCCCCAATGACCGAGCTTGCTGTAGACCGGACCCTACGGCTTGGTTTCGACAAGCTCACCCAGCGGTTTGCGGCCGACCCCTCCCCGGCACCTTCGGCTTTCGATGGTGCGCGGACGGGGAAGGCAGATTTCGACCGGCTCAACCAACGGTGACGCCCTTGAAGGGGGTGGCATCCGGAAGCGTGCGGCTAAGGGAGCGTCACGTCCGCGCAGCGGGGCCAAACGGTGCCGGCGGTTGGACGGGGTCAACCGCCGCCGGGCTACTTGGAGCGCTTGTAGAAAGGCAGTGCCACCACTTCGAATGGCTCCGCCTTGCCCCGCAGGTCGATGTCCAGTGCCGTGCCGGGTTGGGTGTAGGCGACGTCGACGTAGGCCATGGCGATTGGGTAGCCGAGGGTCGGGCTGGGCTGGCCGGAGGTGACTTCACCGACGACGTTGCCGTCCTTGAGCACCGGGTAGTGCCCGCGGCCGGCGCGGCGGCCCAGGCCTTTGAGGCCCACGAGCCTGCGGCCCGAGGTGGACCCCGCTCCGGCTTCTTTCTTGGCGGCCAGCGCGGCCTTGCCGACGAAGTCACCTTCCTTGGACAGCGCGACGACGGGGCCCAGGCCGGCAGCGAACGGGTCGCCTTCCAGGGAGAGCTCGTTGCCGTACAGCGGCATGCCGGCCTCAAGGCGGAGCGAATCGCGGGCGGCGAGGCCGGACGGCGTCAGCTCCCCCTCGTCCGCGATGGCGACGATGGACTGCCAAAGGGCGGCGGCGTCGTCGTTCTCCACGAAAATTTCGAAACCGTCCTCGCCGGTGTAACCGGTCCGGGCCAGCAGCAGGTTCCGGCTGGCGCCGCCCACCAGGAAGGAAACCTCGACGGCGGCGTAGTACTTCAGGCCGGTCACCAGCTCATGCTGGGCTGCAGGGACCAGGCGCAGGAGGATCTCCTCGGCCTTGGGGCCCTGCACCGCGATCAGCGCCGTCTCTGCGGAGGCGTCCTCGACGGCGGTGTCGAACCCGCCTTCCGGGGCAGAACCGGCCCGCTGCACCAGTGCCTCGGCCACCACCTTGGCGTTGCCGGCGTTCGGGACCACCAGGAACCTGTCGGTGCCGTCAGCTTCGGAGGGGCGGCGGTACACGATGAGGTCGTCGATGATGCCGCCCTCCTCGTTGCAGATCAGGGAGTACTTGGCCTTGCCGACGGCCATGGCGGAGATCTTGCCGGCCAGGGCGTAGTCGAGAAACGCTGCGGCGTCCGGGCCGGTCACCCAGATTTCGCCCATGTGGGAGAGGTCGAAGATGCCGGCCGAGTTGCGGACGGCGTGGTGCTCCGCCAGTTCGGAGCCGTACTTGAGCGGCATCTGCCAGCCGCCAAAGTCGGTGAACGAGGCGCCCAGCTTCTTGTGGTCCTCGTAAAGGGCAGTGTAGTTCTCAGTCATTGAGGAATCCTTTATGTGCGGGTTGAGCCGGGCGGTCGTAGGCCCAGCTCAACCACCGGACAAATCTAGTTCTCGAAGGCTTCGATCGGCGGGCAGGAGCAGACCAGGTTGCGGTCGCCTGCTGCACCGTCGATGCGGCCCACCGGCGGGAAGTACTTGTCCTGCTTGAGCGTGTGCACGGGGAAGACGGCCTGCTCGCGCGGGTAGGCGCGGTCCCAGTCGGAGCTGATCGCCGCGGCCGCGGTGTGGGGTGCGTTGCGCAGCGGGCTGTTCTCCACGGTGAAGTCGCCGTTTGCCACCTGGTCGATCTCGCCTCGGATGGCGATCATGGCCTTGATGAACCGGTCGATCTCGCCCAGGTCCTCGGACTCGGTGGGCTCCACCATCAGCGTGCCCGCCACCGGGAACGCCAGGGTGGGCGCGTGGAAGCCGTAGTCGATCAGGCGCTTGGCCACGTCCTCGGCAGTGACGCCCGTCTTGGCCGTGAGTTCACGCAGGTCCAGGATGCACTCGTGCGCCACCAGACCGCCTTCGCCCGTGTAGAGGACCGGGAAGAAGTCGTTGAGGCTGGCGGCAACGTAGTTCGCGGCAAGCAGTGCGGACTTGGTGGCCTCGGTCAGGCCGCTGCCGCCCATAAGCTTCACGTACGCCCAGGAGATGGGCAGCACGCCGGCTGAGCCGAAGCGCGAGGCGGAGATCGGGACGTCGTTTCCGTCGCTCCAGGTGGTCGCGTCACCGGGCATGAACGGAGCCAGGTGCGCCTTCGCCGCAACGGGGCCGACGCCGGGTCCGCCGCCGCCGTGCGGGATGCAGAAGGTCTTGTGCAGGTTCAGGTGCGAGACGTCGCCGCCGAACTTGCCGGGCTGCGCCAGTCCGACCAGGGCGTTGAGGTTGGCCCCGTCGATGTAGACCTGGCCGCCGGCGGCATGGATGGCGTCGCAGACCTCGCGGACGTCGGCGTCGTACACGCCGTGCGTGGACGGGTAGGTGATCATGATGCAGGAGAGCGCATCCCGGTGCTGCTCGATCTTCGCGTACAGGTCAGCGTGGTTGATGGTGCCGTCGGCGGCGGTGGCCACGACGACCACCTTCATGCCGGCCAGCACGGCCGAGGCGGCATTGGTGCCGTGCGCCGAGGCCGGGATCAGGCAGATGTTGCGCTGGTCATCGCCGCGGGACCGGTGGTAGCCGCGGATGGCCAGCAGGCCGGCGAGCTCGCCCTGGGAGCCGGCGTTCGGCTGGATGGACACCTGGTCGTACCCGGTGATCTCGGTCAGCTGCGCCTCGAGGTCGGCAATCAGTTCGCGCCAGCCCTCGGTCTGGGAGTCCGGGGCGAACGGGTGGATCGAGGCGAACTCCGGCCAGGAGATGGCCTCCATCTCCGCCGTCGCGTTCAGCTTCATGGTGCAGGAGCCCAGCGGGATCATGGTGCGGTCCAGCGCCAGATCCCGGTCGGACAGCTTGCGGATGTAGCGCAGCAGCTGGGTCTCGGAGCGGTGCGTGTTGAACACCGGGTGCTGCAGGTACGCGGAGGAACGCTCGACGGCGGCGTCCAGGGCGAACCCTTCAGTCGCCTCCACTGCCGCGGCACCGAAGGCGGCGAGAAGGTCGGCCACGATGGCCGGCGTCGTGGTTTCATCGGTGGAGATGCCAACGGTGTCGGCGTCGATGCTGCGGAGGTTGATGCCCTTCTGCTCCGCGGCGGCGATGATGCCGGCGGCCTTGCCCGGGACGGAAACCGTCACGGTGTCGAAGAAGCTGGTGTGCAGGACGTCCAGGCCGGCGGCCTGCAGAGACGCGGCGAGGGTTTTCGCGTAGCCGTGCGCGGTTTCGGCGATCGCCTTCAGGCCCTCCGGGCCGTGGTAAACGGCGTAGAAGGAGGACACGATGGCCAGCAGTGCCTGCGCCGTACAGATGTTGGAGGTGGCCTTCTCGCGGCGGATGTGCTGCTCGCGGGTCTGCAGCGCCAGGCGGTAGGCGGGAACACCGGCGTTGTCCCTGGAGACGCCCACCAGGCGCCCGGGCAGGGAGCGCTCAAGGCCCTTCTGCACGGCCATGTAGGCGGCGTGCGGACCGCCGAAGAACAGCGGTACCCCGAAGCGCTGGGCGGTCCCGACGGCGATGTCGGCGCCCTGCTCGCCCGGAGGCGTGATCAGGGTCAGGGCAAGGAGATCAGCAGCTACCGTGACCAGGGCGCCGCGTTCCTTGGCGGCGGCGATGACCCCGCTGTGGTCGAAGACACGCCCGGAAACACCGGGCTGCTGGAGGACAACACCGTTGATGTCGCCGTCAGGCAGTCCCTGGGAGAGATCCGCCACCTCCACCTCGAAACCGAGGGCTTCGGCGCGGCCCTTCACGATCGCAATGGTCTGCGGCAGGCAGTCCGCATCCAGGACCGTCTTGCCGTCGTGGGCGGTCTTGTTCTTGTTGGCCCGGCGCATCAGCAGCACAGCCTCGGCCACGGCGGTGGCTTCATCCAGCAGCGAGGCGTTGGCGATGGGCAGGCCCACCAGGTCCTGGACCATGGTCTGGAAGTTGAGCAGCGCCTCAAGCCGGCCCTGCGAGATCTCCGGCTGGTACGGGGTGTACGCCGTGTACCAGGCGGGTGCCTCAAGGACGTTGCGGCGGATCACCGGGGGCGTCACGGTGTCGTAGTAGCCCTGGCCGATCATCTGCACGGCGGTCTTGTTCTTGGCCGCGAGCTTCCGGAGTTCCGCGAGTGCTTCCACTTCGCTCAGGGCCGGTGCGAGCTCCAGCGCGGAGTCCTGGCGGATGTCGTTGGGTACTGCCGTATCAACCAGCGCGTCGACGGTGTCGTAGCCGACGGCCTTGAGCATGGCTTCGACGTCGGCCTGGCGGCGGGCGCCAATATGCCGGTCGACGAAGGACGAGGAGGCTGAATTAACGGTCAAAAGGAACTCCATAACTAAGGCGACGCAAGGTACGCCACATTGATTCGGGTTCCTCCCCGCTCTGTATTGGACCTGAGAGTTTCCGCGTTGCTGCGCTTTCGCACTGCAACGCTTGCACCGTCGGTGAGCACAGCACGCCCTGAACCGTCCGCGCGTCGGCGGAAAATTTCAAGCGGGCAGCCTGCTGCTTTCCAGAGTTGCCTTGCCGCGGCGGTACATGGGCCTGAGAGATTCCTGGGGAGGTTTTGCTCCTACGGCGCCTGCTTGTACCTACTTGCAGGACTCTCCCGCCGCAGATCAAAGGCTTATTCAATTGAGCGGTGACAGCTGTCACAGAGGCTATTGTCCTACGCCGGGATCGCGTCTGCAAACTGTTGCGGCGCGACCGGCCGGCCGCAGCGGCAGCCGCGGACCCGGCCTACCCCCTGAGCCGGTCAAGGGCGGCAAGCAGGCTTTCGACGTCTGCCGCGGTCTCGGACGGCGTCGCCGCCGGCCCGACGGACAGCATGGCGTTGAAGTAGAGCCCATCGCCCATGTACAGGACCGCCTTGGCCAGGCCCGGCCCGACGTCGCGGGCGATCTCATCCAGCCACCGCTGCTGGATGTGGGCGAACCGGCGCCGCGTCTCCTCGTGGGCCACCTCGGCCAGCCTCGTCGCCGCCACGATGGCACGGTCCAGCGGGGTGTCCGCCCAGACGGACGATTTGATGAAGTACGCGGCCGCACCCTCGGGAGCCGCAGCCATGGCCTGGGCATCCGCTTCCGCAAACTCGTCCAGGCGGTCCAGCAGGACACTGATCAGCGCTTCCTTGTTCGGAAAGTGGTACAGGAGCCCGCCCTTGGACACGCCGGCACGGGCGGCCACGGCGTCAAGGGTGGCAGCGCGCTCCCCCACCTCGATCAGGAGGGATTCAAACGCATCGAGCACTGCGCCGCGGGCGACAGGTTTTCTGGGCATGGCTTCCATCATGCCCGGTTCCTGGCAGGCTTTATAACTATACCGTCTGGACGGTATAGTTATTTCATGACCATGCACTCAACCCTTCGCCCGGCGCACTCTTCCGCCAACCAGGCCAGCGGCGGCGGCGTGCGCGACTGGTTCGCCCTGGCCCTGCTCATGTTCCCGGTCCTCCTGGTGGCCGTGGACAACACCGCGCTGACGTTCGCCCTTCCCGCGATCGCCCGCAGCCTCGATCCCTCGGGCGTGCAGCTTTTGTGGGTGGTTGATGCCTACGCACTGGTGCTCGCCGGACTCCTCGTTGCCATGGGCAGCCTCGGGGACAGGATCGGGCGCCGCCGGCTGCTGCTGGTCGGAATCTCGGGCTTTGCGGTGGTTTCTGCGGCGTCGGCCTTCGCCCCGAGCGCCGAATGGCTCATTGCCGGCCGCGCGGCACTCGGCTTCTTCGGAGCCATGCTCATGCCCTCCACACTGTCCCTGATCCGCAACATCTTCCGGGAACCGGGCAGGCGGAGGCTGGCCGTGGCCATCTGGGCAGCAGGATTCTCCGGCGGCGCAGCACTGGGGCCGATCTTTGGCGGCTGGCTGGTGGAACACTTCTGGTGGGGCGCCGTCCTGCTCGTGGCCGTGCCCATCATGCTGCCGCCGCTGATCCTGGGCCGCTTCCTCATTCCGGAATCCAAGGATCCGAGTCCCGGCCGCGTGGATCTGGCCAGCGTGGCGCTGTCGATGCTGGCCATGGTGCCGGTGGTCTACGGCATCAAGGAAATGGCCACCCACGGACCCGGAGTGACGTCGTTCGGAGTTCTGGCGTTTGGCCTGGCCATGGGATTCGTGTTTGTCCGCCGCCAGCAGGCCCTCGCGTCCCCGCTCCTGGACATGTCGCTGTTCAGAAACCGGGTGTTCAGCACGGCGATCACGGCCAACATCCTGGCGCTGTTCTCCTACAACGGGTTCATCCTGTTCCTGGCCCAACACCTGCAGCTGCTCGAGGGCATGTCGCCGTCGGAGTCGGGCACCGCCATGCTGCCGGCACTGACGGCTACCGTGGTGGCCGGCCTGCTCGTGGTACCGCTGGTCCGGAAGGTCCGGCCGGGCTTTGTGGTGGCCGCGGGACTGGCGCTGAGCGCCACCGGTTACTGCATCGTGGCGTTTGGGGATCACGACGCCGGGCCCGCCGCGCTGCTGGCCGCCCTCCTCATTCTGGCGCTGGGTGTGGGGTCTGCAGAAACCATCTCGAACGATCTGATCCTGGGCGCCGTGCCGGCGGAAAAATCCGGTGCAGCAGCGGCCATTTCGGAGACCGGCTACGAGGTGGGCTCGCTCCTCGGGACAGCCATCCTGGGCTCCATCCTGACGGCGTCGTACCAGCAGCATCTCGCTCTGCCCGAGAGCGTTGCGCAGGCGGTGCCCGCAGAGTCCGCGGGCCAGGCCAGGGAGACCCTGGCGGGGGCCATGGAGCTCGCCGGGTCACTCCCGGCCCCGCTGGCAGAGGGGCTCACTGCGGCCGCCCGGGCCGCCTTCGATTCCGGCGTTCACATCACCGCGGCAATCGCGCTGGTACTGATGGCAGGAGCGTCGGTGCTCGCCGCCGTCGTACTTCGCCGCATCCCGCGCGCGCAGTAGCCGAGACAAATAACGGGCAGCCCCGGAGAAAAGTTCTCCGGGACTGCCCGTTGGCGGCTGCCCGCTGCCGGCGGCTCAGTATTTGCCGCCGGCGTGGTGTTTCCGGCCGGCTACTTGCTGTCGGGGTGCGTGACGCTGGCCGATGCCTTCATGTTCTCGGCGCCAACCATCCACGCGTACTGCTCGAGCTTTTCAATGAAGGTGTGCAGCAGGTCCGCGGTGGTGGGGTCTTCCTCATCCACCTCGTCATGGACCTTGCGCATGGTGCCTACGGCCGCTTCAAGCGCTGCCACAATGCGGTCGATCGCATCCTTGGTGTTGATGAGCCCGTCGGGGAGCTGGGCAAGGTGGGTCGATTTTGCCACGGTGGCGCTGCGGCCGTCCGGCAGCGCGTGCAGGGCGCGCATGCGCTCCGCGATGTCGTCGGCAAAGGCCCGGGCGGCGTCGACGATCTCGTCGAGCTGAAGGTGCAGATCCCTGAAGTTGGTCCCAACGATGTTCCAGTGCGCCTGCTTGCCCTGGATGTGCAGCTCGATCAGGTCCGTCAGAACGGCCTGCATGTTATTGGTCAGTGTCGGTGAAGCCTTCATGAATCCTCCTCGATTGGTCCAGTGGTTCCGACGCTACCGCAGCAGCCCCGGCTCGGGGAGCGCCTGCGGCCGAATTTCACGATCAGCTTACTTACTACTTTGCGAGTCATAAATGATCGGCATTCAAAAAGCCCTTGCCAGGTCCGCGCTGCCCGTGCATACTAAATGAACGTCATTCATTTAGTGACGGTCGTCTCACTGGAGTAATCATCATCATGATCGAAGTAACCTGCCTCAACGCGCCTGCCTCCCTCGCCCGGACAGCGCCGTCCGGCCGTCCCGCCTTGAGGGTGGGCGTTGTGCAGCACCGCTGGCACAGCAACGCCGCCGAACTCCGTGCGGAACTCAACGACGGCATCGACCGGGCGGCCCGGCTTGGCGCCACCGTGGTGTTCCTGCCCGAGCTCACCCTCTCCCGCTACCCCGCCGACCAGGTTCCGGAGAATGACCTTGCACGGCAGGGCCAGGACCGGGCCCGCCCCTCCGACGCCGCCGAGGACCTGCTGACCGGCCCCACGTTCCGCTTTGCGGCCGAGGCCGCCCGCCGGAACGGCATCACCGTCCACGCCTCGCTCTACCAGCACGCGGGTAACCCGGACGGCTCGGATGACGGCCTGGGCCTGAACACCTCCATCCTCGTGTCCCCGGCCGGCGAACTCCTGGCCCGCACCCACAAACTGCACATTCCGGTGACCGCCGGATATTACGAGGACAAGTTCTTCCGCCAGGGCCCCGCCGCCGAGGACGCCTACCAGGTCCACGCCCCGGCTGAACTCGGCGGCGCCCGGCTGGGAATGCCCACCTGCTGGGACGAGTGGTTCCCCGAACTGGCCCGCATGTACTCCCTTGGCGGCGCCGAACTGCTGGTGTACCCGACGGCGATCGGTTCCGAACCGCTGTTCCCGGACTTTGACACCCAGCCGCTGTGGCAGCAGGTCATCGTGGGCAACGGCATCGCCAATGGCCTGTTCATGGTGGTCCCGAACCGCTGGGGCCAGGAGGGCAGCCTGAACTTCTACGGATCCTCCTTCATCTCGGATCCCTACGGCCGCATCCTGGTCCAGGGTCCCCGTGACGAGTCGGCGGTCCTCGTGGCCGACCTCGACCTCGACCAGCGCAAGGACTGGCTGACGCTGTTCCCGTTCCTGACCACCCGCCGCCCCGACACCTACGCCCGGCTCACCGAGCCGGTCCGCCCCGAGGAGCCGTTCGGCACGCCGGACGCACTTGCGGCAACCGGCCCAGCAGCCACCGGGGTCCCGGCAGGCTCAAACGCCGGGGTGAACGCGTGAGCCCGTGGCGCATGCCGGCCGAGACGGCGCGCCAGGAACGGCTCTGGATGGCTTTCCCCACCGGCGGCTACACCCTCGGCGACACCGCTGAGGCGGCGCACGCCGCCCGGTCCGTCTGGGCCGCCGTCGCGAACGCCGCCGTCGAGTTTGAACCGGTCAGCATGGTGGTGGACCCGTCCGACGTCGGGACCGCCGCCCACTACCTGTCACCCGCCGTCGAGGTGCTGACGGCGGAACTCAACGACGCCTGGATGCGCGACATCGGCCCGACGTTCGTCCTGG
This sequence comes from Arthrobacter sp. CMU6, assembly GCF_059090205.1. Classification (NCBI taxonomy): domain Bacteria; kingdom Bacillati; phylum Actinomycetota; class Actinomycetes; order Micrococcales; family Micrococcaceae; genus Arthrobacter; species Arthrobacter sp. CMU6. The sequence continues at coordinate 24,490 of NZ_JBNHFL010000039.1, read as the reverse complement.
ACGGAAACGGCGCCCTGGGCGCCGTGGACTGGGTCTTCAACGGCTGGGGCGCCCAGGACTGGGCCAGCTGGGACAAGGACTCCCTGGTTGCCGCCGAGGTGGCCGGCCGGTCCAGCGCACGGCACCTCGTGTCCGAATTGGTCAACGAGGGCGGCGGAATCCAGGTGGACGGCGAAGGCACGGTGCTGGTCACCGAAACGGTGCAGCTTGATCCGGGCCGCAATCCCGGACTCAGCAAGGCCGACGTCGAGGCCGAACTGGCCAGGACCATCGGCGCCAAAAAGGTGATCTGGCTGCCCCGCGGGCTCACCCGTGACTCACAGCGGTTCGGTACGCGCGGGCACGTCGATATCGTTGCCGCCATCCCGTCCCCTGGCACCCTGCTGGTCCATTCCCAGCAGAACCCCGCCCACCCGGACTATGAGGTGAGCCGCGAAATCATCAGCTTCCTGTCCTCCACTACGGATGCTGCGGGCCGGGAATGGTCCATCATCGAAGTCCCGGCGCCCGTTGCCCTGACGGACCCGGAGGGCTTCGTCGACTACAGCTACATCAACCATGTGGTGGTCAACGGCGGAGTCATCGCCTGCACGTTCTCCGACCCCAACGACGAGAAGGCGCTCCGCATCCTCGCGGATGCGTATCCCGGGCGCAAGGTGGTGGGCATCGATGCCCGCGAACTCTTCGCCCGCGGCGGCGGCATTCACTGCATCACCCAGCAGCAGCCCGCTGCCATCTAGGAAGGGCCAGTCATGAGCCAAACCACGCGTGAGAGCATCCAGCCCGGCGGGAAGAGCACTTCCCTGGCCGGCGAAGCAACGCACGGCATCACCGGGAAGGGCCTCAAGGGCGGGCAGCTGGGTCTCCTGGCCGTCGTTGTCCTGGGTATCTCGACCATCGCGCCGGCCTATACACTGACCAGCGCGCTGGGGCCCACGGTGAACGAGGCGGGACTCCAGCTGCCGGTGATCTTCCTCATCGGTTTCATCCCCATGATCCTCGTCTCGCTCGCCTACCGGGAGCTGAATGCGGATTCCCCGGACAGCGGGACCACGTTCACCTGGGTGACCAAGGCGTTCGGACCGTGGGTTGGCTGGATGGGCGGCTGGGGGCTGCTGGCCGCGAACATCATCGTGCTGTCCAACCTTGCCGGGGTGGCGGTGGACTTCTTCTACCTCTTCCTGGCTCAGCTGACCGGGTCACCGGAACTGGCGGACCTCGCCGCCAACAAGCCGCTGAATGTCCTGACGTGCTTCGTCTTCGTGGCGCTGGCTGTGTGGGTCAGCTATCGCGGCCTGCACACCACCAAAGTTGTCCAGTACGGCCTGGTGGGTTTCCAGCTGGTGGTGCTGGGCCTCTTCGTGGCCATGGCGTTCGCCAACTGGTCCACGTCCGCCACGGCCATCCCGTTCAGCTGGGAGTGGTTCGACGTAACAAGGATCGAGACGTTCGGCCAGGTTGCCGCCGGCATTTCGCTGTCCATCTTCGTCTACTGGGGCTGGGACGTGTGCCTGACGGTCAACGAGGAAACAGCCAACGGGAAGAAGACTGCCGGCCTCGCCGGAACCCTGACCGCCGTCGTAGTCCTGGGTATCTACCTGCTGGTGACGGTCGCCACCATGATGTTCGCCGGTGTCGGGGATACAGGGATCGGCCTCAACAACGAGGAAAACCACGCGAACGTCTTCACCGCGCTGGCTTCCCCCGTCATGGGCCCGTTCGCCATCCTGATGTCCCTGGCGGTCCTGTCCAGTTCGGCGGCGTCGCTGCAGTCGACGTTCACCTCGCCCTCGCGCAGCCTGCTGGCGATGGCCCACTACGGTGCCCTGCCGCCGCGGTTCAGCCACATGAGCAAGAAATTTTCGACGCCGGGCTTCGCCACCGTTGCGGCGGGCGTGCTGTCGGCCGGGTTTTACGCCGTGATGCACGTGGTGAGCGAGAACGTCCTCAACGACACCATCCTGGCCCTGGGCCTGATGATCTGCTTCTACTACGGGCTGACGGCGTTCGCCTGCGCGTGGTACTTCCGCGGCAGCGTCTTCAGCAGTGCCCGCAACTTCGTGCTGCGGCTGCTGTGTCCGCTGCTTGGCGGCATCGGGCTGACCGTGGTCTTCCTGCAGACCGCCATCGACAGCTGGGCGCCCGAGTTCGGCAGCGGTTCGGAGATCTTCGGCGTGGGGCTCGTATTCGTGCTCGGGGTCGGGATCCTGGCTCTGGGCATCCTCTTCATGCTGGTGATGGCCCGGCTGCGGCCCGGCTACTTCCGCGGCGACACGATCCGCCGGGACACCCCCGCACTGGTGGTGCCCGAGTAGCACACCCTTCGAACGCGGCGATGCCCCGCCTCCCGGTCCGGGAGGCGGGGCATCGCTGTTCTTATTTTGGCCAGCCAGCTGATCGGGGACCCCTTGTCCCGTCAGCTGCCCTGCTCCCCTACTGCAGGCACCTCACCAGTAGTGGGCGACGTCGACGACGAGCCGGGAGCCGGATCCGGGGCCGTCCAGCGTGTATACCTTGAAGGGCAGCCGGGCACGGACGCCCAGGCCAAGGGTGGTGTAGCCCTCGAAGCTGCCGGCCCACGCCACCTGCCGGAACGTGTGGTAACCGGACACGTTGGTCACCTCGGACCGGTTGGCCGGGATGAAGGTGGCCTTGCCGGTGGCATTGTCATATGCCGGCGAGTTGATGGTGAGCTGCAGGAATGCCTTGCCACGGAGCTTGAGCGGCAGGCCGGAGCCTTCCTGGGCCACCTCGGAAACGTAGCGGACGTTGTAGCCCTTGGCTTTGCCCTTGAGGTCGATCACGAGGCGGTCGAAGCAGTAGTGCTGACCGGTGCGGACGTTGGTGATGGCTGCGGTGCTCATGGTCTTGTCTGCCTTCGCCAGCGAGCCCCACACCTGCCCGCAGTAGGAGGCTGCCGAAGCGGAGCCCGGAGCCAGCAGGCCCAGCCCGACAGCCATGAGGATGACTGTGAGCCAGGCGGGAATTCTTTTCATTTGGCCACCCCTTTCGAGTGAGTGATTGGATAGTTCCAGAGTAGGAGCGCCAAAAGCCCTATACGAGGGATGTAGCCGGTTCGGGGCGCAACCGTTAATGTCGCAAAATGCGGGTCACGGGGCCGTAATTCCGGGCGTGCTTTTAAGGCCATCGAGAGGCGTTTGTAGCCCTTTCTCCACGCTTCCGTTACCGGAGATAACGGGGGCTTGTCCGGGCCTTCAAGCGGCCACAAAAAAGCGAGGCGCCGGCCTCCCCGTGGGGAGCCGGCACCTCGTGGCTTTGCTCTGGCCGCTGCCTGGCTATGAAGGCTGCCTGGCTGCAAAGCAGGACATGCGTGGAACGGCTGTTCTAGCCTTCGCAGTCATAGCAGTACTTCAGGCCGTTCTTTTCCTTGGCTACCTGGGACCGGTGACGGACCAGGAAGCAGGAGCCGCAGGTGAACTCATCGGACTGTTCGGGAACGACGATGACCGTCAGTTCCTCGTTGGAAAGATCGGCGCCCGGAAGATCGATGCCCTCGGCGGTGTCATTCTCGTCGACATCGATAACGGCGGTCTGGGCACCGCCGCCGCGGGACGCCTGGAGTGCCTCCAGCGATTCGGAGGGAGACTCTTCTTCTGTCTTGCGTGGGGCGTCGTAATCGGTAGCCATAGCGTTGTTCACTTTCGTTGCTGCACAGCGCCATTCAGGCACCTCAGTGAAGCAGTTTAGGTCATAAAGCGACAACGTCAAGAATAGTGTGGCCAACGCGACACTAAATGGTCATTTCCGCCTGATCCGGAGCCTGGCCGGCGGCATTTTCATGCGTCCTGAGCGCATGGTCGCCCGCGACTGCCGCCCAGCTGAGCGCGGGCAGCCACGCCCACCGCGTGACTTCCTGGAGGGCGTCGCTGGCCTGCTCGGCAGTGGCAGGAGCCAGCGAGAAGAGCAGGGCGTCCGCGAGCGCCGCACGTATCCGGGTGAGCAACTCTGTGATGGTCATGGCGCAAAGCTATGCGGCCAGTGTTGTGGACACGTTTCGGCGGCGTCTCCAAACAGTTAAACCATGCGCCCCCTTTGTCGGGCCCAGCGGGACTGGGCCGGCGGGACTGGGCCGGCGGGACTGGCGTGGCGCCGTCGTCCGTCTTAGCCTTGAGCTGTTCCTGGATCTGACCACCCCGGCAGGCGGAGGCACCACATGGCTACGAAACTGAACCGCAAGGCATTGGAGCATGCACGCAGTCTCGTTAAGAAGGGGAATGTGGAGCGGGACGTTCGTGATGACTGGAGCGAACACGCTCCCTCCGCGGACGACGAGAACTCCTTCATCGACAAGCACGGCTTCGACGAGTTCTCGAAGTGGCACCTCGGCATTGACAGCGAGAAGTCCAGCAGCACAAAAGGCAGCGTGAGCTTTCCATTCGGGGACCTCAAGAAGGTCCACCGCTGCGCGATCATCTCGCTGGAGAGCAGGGCGGCACAGTACGACCACGACGACATCCGGAAGGCCGCCAAGGACCTGCTGGAGGAGATAGACGCGGAATGACTGCAACGGCGTCCGCACGAAGCAAACCCCTCCGTCCCGGTAAAGCGCCGGAAGGGAGGGGTTTGCGGCCCTAAGGCTTAGCAGGCAGCAGCACGGGAGAAGGACCAGGGGTCCGGCAAGGATGGGCGGCTTCCCGCACAGCGGCAGCTTATGACCCACAGCAGCGACGTCGGCAGGACGCTGATGCCAGTGAGGCTCAGCGACCGTCCGGACGCCAGTAACGCAGCCCGCCGCTGATGGCCCCATCGCTGGCGACGTCGACCATGACGTACGGGAACGCACGAGGGTCGGACTGGTCAGGTCCGCGACCGCGGACGTCCGACGACCAGGTGCCGGCATTCACGTACCGGGTGGGGCACGCCTCGAGGGCCGCCTCGAAGGCCCGATGGGTGTGGCCCGAGACGTACCAGGCCACCCCGGAACCGTGCGCCTCGAGCGTGCGTGCGAACCGGCCCGCTGCAGCAAGAGCCCCTTCGCCGGCGACTCGCCGCCCGGCGGCCGCGAGCAGCATGCGGGTTGCGGCGGCCGGGATCGCCGACACCGTCCGGAACCGGGAGAGGTGCGCCAGGTCCCGAACGGCCACTTCGTCTAGCGCAAGCCGCAGCGACTCGGCTTGCAGCAGCTCGAAGTACGCGAGCTCCCGGACGCGGCGTTCCGCCCGCTCCGACGCCAGACAGGCCCGGGCAAGGGCCACTGCACGGCTCAGGGGCGACCTGAACGAATGGGCGTGCCAGGCGGCGAGCGGTGGCAGGTCCAGCCCTTCGGTGCCTTTGACCGCCACGCGGAGCACCTCGGGGATCCGATGCAGCGCGTGGTGCTGGTGCCCGTGCTCGGCCACGAGCACGTGGGGCACGTGCAGGAACCACGGGTACACCCGGACCCGCGTCGGCTCGGCAGGTGACAACAGCTCCGACAGGCGGGCGGCAACCGACGGCCTGGCCAGTTTTGCGTCGTGATTGCCGCACACGAAGTGCAGCTGTATGCCGCGCGCCGCGCACGCCCGCAGCGCCCAGAACGTATCGGGATGGCGGGTGAGGATGGACTCGAGCCGGGCCAGGCTTTCGTCCGCGGGGATCCCGACCAGCTCGAACGTGTCACCGACGAAAGCGATGTGCTGCTGGGGACCGGAGGCGGCGAGCACCTCGCGGCACAGGAACTGGGGCAGCATTCTGCCGGGGCACCAGGGGTCGTCCTCCGATACGCCGAGGTGAAGGTCGCTGAGGAGACACCACTGCCCCGCGCTTTCCACGCGCGCAAGTCCGGAATGCGTGGAAGGAAGAGGCCCAGGTAGGTCGTTCACAGGCCAAGGAGCCTCTGGCATGTGGGTCACCTGGGGTCTGATCGGGCTCATCGGACTTCGGAGTGCGAACAAACCCGGCCAGCCAAAGTTCCCCGCGATGTCGGGCTCGATCCCCTGGGTGCGCCAGAGGGCGTCAGCGATGCGTAGATCCACATCCTGCGGTATGTCCATCACGAAGGCTCCGCCACCGCAGAGCAAGAGCAATAGCACCACGGCGAGCCACATCACGGCCGGCCACGTAGCGGGGATTCCAGCGTCCCTCTGTGCGGCGGGTCGAATTGAGCGTGCTGGTCATCGCGCGTCCTGCCCGACGCGCCGGAGGAGGGCGACCAGCCGGGGGCCGACCACCGCGGCCCCGATGGAGAGCACCACCAACCATGCAAGGGCCATGGCGCTGGGCCCCTGTCGGAGGCCGACAGTGCTGCGACGCAGAGGGCGGTTCCGAGCGTCACGCCGAACACGATCGCCTCCGCGTAGCGGCCGAGAGCCCGGCAGACAGCGTTGTAGGCCTGCAGCAGCGCATACGGCACCAGTCCGGCTGCCAACCAACGCAGCGCGTCGGCGGATGAGTCGGCGTACCGCTCCCCTAGCAGACTGAGCAGGGGGTTAGCGAGGAGGACGAGCACCGCGGCAGCGAGACCTCCCACGGTGAGCGACCAACGGAGACTCGCCCAGGTGGTCGACACCAGCCGGTCCGCGACGCGGACACCCTCGGAGAACTGGACGATGCCCATCAGCACCGGGGCAGTGTAGGCGGCCCAAGCCATCATCCATGCGGGATACCAGTAGGCAGCGGCCTCCGGCGCCACCATGTGCGCGAGCAGGAGCGGCAGCACCAGCCCGGGGGCGCGCTCGGTGAGGGTGAGGAGCTGGTGCGGAATGCCCAGCGCCAGCAATGAACGGCCACGCGCCCGGCGCAAGGATGGTCGCGGCCGGTAGCCGACCAGTCTTCGCAGCTGGACCGCACCGACGACGCATGCCACGACCGTCCCGAGGCTCCAGCACGCCATCAGAACGTCAGCGGAGGCACCGTGCGCCCCCCAGGCCACGAGCGCCGCAGCCGCGAGTGAGATCCCGCCGCCCAGCGCGTACCTCAAGGTCGCGCTGGAACCGCGTCCCAACGCCACGAGCGCCTGGTCCAGCACGATGACCAGGGTGCCGGCGACGGCGGCCACGAGGAACGTGAGCCAGAAGAGAACCGAGGCCGAAGCCGTATCCGGCGTCACGGCAGATTGCAGCACGAGGTAGCCGAGGGCCAGCCCCGTGCCGGCTACCCCCACGATGGCGAACGCCGCGTCCAGCACCCGGGCCGGTGTCTCCCCTCGCCCCACAGAGACAATCACGGCTGATCCGGCGCCCAGCACCGCGAGTTGCGTGCAGATCATTACCGCCGAGACCGCGGCCGTGGTGAGCCCGACCTCACGGTCGGACGTCGCGCGCGCGGCCACGATCCAAAAGGCGAAACCAAGGCCCGTCTGGGCAGCCTTCGCCACAACGAGGCCGAGCGAGCTGCGCAGGGCGGAGTGCCGGACGATCGAGGCGTCCGTGACAGCGGTCTCCCGCTTAGCCCTCACGCCCTTGGCCATCAGCCACCGGGGCTGGCCCGCGGCGAGGCTCAAGGCGCTGCCCCGGACTGCCGCGGCGGCGGGCAGCAGCGCCAACCTCACACCGCGCCAGCCGTTCTTGCGGACCATCCGTCCCAGTCCCGTTCCGTCCATGAGGAACTGGTCCAGCGCGAAGTCAAAGTCGTCTGCGGCGAAACGATGTTCGACGACGACACGCCGTGACACTCCTGTCCGCAGCCCTGACTCCCGCATCCGCCAACGCAGCTCGATGTCCTCCCCCGACTTGAACGAACCGTCGAAGCCCAGGCCCAGCATCAGGTCCCGGTCATGTCAACGATCGTCGCCACGAGCCCGAACCAATTGCGGCTGCGGCCGGTGCGGTGATGATGTGCCAGCGCCTGTCCCCAGTAGCCCGGTCCAGCAACACTCTCCAGGCCGGCTTGGAGGGCGTCATAGCCGCCCTCCACCAGCTCCGTGAGCAGGTCGCCGACCCCCGTAGGTCCGAACACGACGTCGGCATCCACGAGCAGGACCCAACGGGTGGTGCTGCTCTTCACACCAAATGTTCGAGCCCAGGGCAGGCCCCGCCCCTCGCCGCTGAGGACCCGGGCACCGGCCGCGAGGGCGAGATCGACGGTGCGGTCGGTGGATAATCCGTCCACTACGATGATCTCGGCAACACCGGACTGGCGCAGGGCCTTGAGACAGCGCGGGAGCAGGTGTTCGGCGTTCCGGGCCGGAACGACGGCGGTGACCTCGGCAGGGCTGTTACTCACGGTGCCCACCCTTCAGGCCTGCTCGTCGAGGACTGAGGGCAGCAGCTGCTCGAGATGCCGGACGATGTCATCCGACGCTCATCCGCCGTGTAGGCGGAGGGCACCTGCAGCAGGTGGCAGGGCCGCCCGTCGAGCGCCTTGTTCAGCACGACCCCCTTCGCCGTGAAGTGCTCGCGCCACGGGACCACGGACGTGGCCGCCAGGCCGGTCACGACCCGCTGCGAGAAGCCCGCCATCTCGATGTGGAAATTACCGAGCATGCGGTCGACCATCCACTCGCTCGTCCGCTCGAGGACCCTAGACCGGGCGCCCTCGAAGCGCTCAACGTAGATGGCGGCCGCGAGCGGTGCCGAGGTCGTCAGTTCCCGCCCTGGGAACGCGGTCCCCGCGGTGACCATGCGGTGCTCCGGCGACCATCGCTGGGAGAAGTCCGCAAGGCGCGGATAACGGATGACGTACGGGTGCACCACGGTGGTGAGACGGCCGACGCTCCTGCGAGAACCGCGGCGGGACGAGGGGCTTCCGGACACCTTCGAACAGGTGTGGGTAGATGGCCCGGTGGTGGGGCTTGATGAACATCGGCTTCGCGTAGCCGAGCAGCGTGGCATCCTCGGCGAGGAAGGCCCAGTCGTCGCCCATGAACGACCACCCCTCCCGCCGCATCAGCTTGGCGACGGTGCTCGTCTTACCGGTCCCTCCAGCGGCGGGAAGCGCGATCGCGTGGCCCCGGTATGCCATCGTTGCCGCGTGGATCATGGCGGCTCCCCGGCCCACCATGGCGGAGTCGAGAATAGGTTCCACAGTGGTCAACAGCTCGCCCGGCCCGTGTATGCGCCACTGCTCTCCGTCCCTCACGACCTGGACCCGCTCGGCTTGGAAACGCATGCTGTCCCCCGTGTACGCGAGCTCGTGTTCCAGCAGACCCGCATCCGGCATCGGTTCCGGCCGGTCGTCGACGACGATGTCGGCCGGCCGTTCGGTGTCGCTGGAGAAGCAAGCCAACATGGTCTGGAGCTGCGTCGCTGCCGGCGCCTTGGCATCGACGCGGATCGTGAGGCGGCCGTGGATATCGAAGTGAAGTGCTTTGGTCTCCCGGGTGTGCATGATTGTCCTCTGTCTGGGTGCGTGTCGGTCGGAAAGTGTTACTGGTGCGGACCGTACCGGCCGGGTCGCGGTGAAGAAGGCCCTCACCTGGCGGCCGGGGAATCATCCGAGCGCTTTATCCTCGGACGATTCCCCGTCGCGAAACACCCGACCGAGAACGTTTACCTACTTCTGCAGCGTGAGTACCAGCGTGGGCGCGGCCGTACTTCCGGCTTCCTTGGAGTTGAGCTCCAAGCCGTCACTGCTGTTGGCGTCCATTCCAAGAGAGAGCTGCTGGCCGAGGTCACCGGTCAGGGCTTCGGCCGCTAGTGGAAGGCTGTAGTTGGTGTTGGTCGCTGTCGCACCGAGGCTGCCGATGCTGGTGCCAAGCGCCGGACGGTTGGCGGATGTGATCCCACCCTCGGTCCAGCTGTCGCTGGCCACCAGCTTGACGTTCTGCGTACCCGTCGACGCGTTCCCGCCGTTGCGCAGCTGCAACCTGGCACTCACCAGCGTCCTACCCGCATACGGCGAGAGGTCGAAATTTCAAGTACGTGGCCTCCACCGGGCTGTTGTCCGAACGCAGCGTGGTACTCGTGCCAAAGTTCGTCCCTGTCGCCCCGCTCGACGTATAGCTGTCAGCGGTGGCCGTGAGGGTGACGGTCTCCGTCGTCGTACCACCACCGGCACCACCGCTAGGGTCGTAAAAGTGCCAGTACCGTCTGGTGGCGTTCACATCGGCGAGCACCAGCAGGCCGCTGTTGGCCGTGCCCCGCGCCCTACTGTTGAGGTTCTGCTTCGTCGACGTCACGTTGTGGACATACTGGTCGGCGTCAACAATGCGAGCCGTCTTCGCGGTGGTGAAGCTGATGCTGTCCAGTGGCGTGGACTTCTCGTAGATTGCACCCCCGAGCTGGTGCAGACTCCGGCGTTCGTCGTGCCAGTCGGTTTCGGATAGGTAGCAAAAGTACACACCCTCTGCGTGCTTTCATCGATCAGGACGACCACGCGGTTCGGGCACTCGGCCACAGTGGCGACCGTGTGCGCCGACAACGCCGTCCCATTGAATGCCAACAGTTGGGTCAGCGGCTGGGACGCCGACGTGAAGGACGTCTTAATAGCGGCGAAAACACGACCGTTTGAGGAGTCCAGCCACTTCAGGTTCATATGGCCGTCACCGGTGCGCACCCCCTTCACCGCGGCCACAGGGGCGGCCCAGGCGGTATTCGCCGCTCCGTCGACGTGGGAGCTCCAGTACATGCCGTCATTGGCGTCACCGACCTGCCGGCTCCACATCACGCCCATCTTGCCGTTGCCGGCCCCGCCGAATGCGATCACAGCCGAATTGTCGTCCACGGACACGTTGCCCAACGTCGCAGGAAGCGGGAATGGAGTCCCCCACCCCGTGCCCCCGGTGCCAGTGACGTTCAGATAGATCCGGTTCCCCTGCTGCCAGGTGGCCCACACCCGGCCAGTCGAGTCCTTATCAATGGACAGGGTCTCAACTTTTTGGTTGTTGATGTTCTCCGAGTTGATCAGCGAGTACGTCTTTGTACTCGAGTTGTAGCTGTAACGCCGCATCGTCGACGGGAAGTTGGGCTCAGCCGGCAGGCCGTCATTGACGAACCGATAGCTCGCCACATACAGCGTCATCCCGTCCCACAACACGTCATGATGAGTGTTCGCCCGCGTCTCCGTCCTCACGCCCGTATTCACCCAGGCGTTAGTCGCGGAATTGAAACGGAAGATATGGAAATCCGAGGTGGCTGTGTCCCACAGGTTCCCCCACCAGGTCCCGTCGTTGAACCACAACGCATTCGTCTGCCGCTTCGTACCTGTCGGCGTACCTGTCCCCGAATGCGACAGACCCTCAACCCCAACATCGCCTGGAGCAGCCGTCGCCGGAACCGGCACCACCAGGACCCCCAGCGCAAGCAACAGCGCAGCCAGCAGCGCATTGAGCCCCAGGCTCCGCCGGGCGCGCAGTCGAAGCCCGGCCGGGCGACCACCTCCCCGGCCTATGCCAAACCTGGATGTCCTGCGACCTACACCGCTCCGTCCCATGGGAAGGAGCGCAGAGTCCTGCAACGTTGTGCCCGGAGTTGAACGTCGGCCTGTGTTGGGATGCCCACTAGCCTCACCACTTTTTGGTGTTGTCTGCCTATGCCACTCCCGAGCAACCCTCCCAGCCGGCTACGGGTAATCGAAGCCCTGCTGGTGTGGTCCGCCTGCTGCTCTGGTCTGGCAACTTGCGTGCACTCCCCTTGGAACATGTTCAGCAGAACAGCTTGTAAAAAGCTTGGCGTTTCCCGTACCAGCCCCAGTTTGGGGGGGGTGGAAACATCCTTGGAACCGGCAAGTTCAAAGTGAGATCACGTGAAGGCAGCCCTGGAACTCCTGGCGATACTCATTGCTAATTGGTGGAGTAGGCTGCCTCAGAGCGCCACAGAGCCATAAATAACCGAAGGTTCAAGGCATAAAAAAGAGCCCCCTGTCGGATTCGAACCGACGACCCCCGCTTTACAAGAGCGGTGCTCTGGCCAACTGAGCTAAGGAGGCGTGCCCGTCAGGGCGGGCGCCGCTAAGGCGCTAGATAAGGTTAGCCCAAGGACAGCCTGCCCGTAAAAACGGACAGGCGGTTAAACAGCAGGTGGCCCAGTGCCCGGAAAATCCGGACGCCGGGCCACCGCCGTCGTGAGTCTAGGCCTTGGCCTTGATGGCCGCCTCAACGAAGGCCGGGAATTCGGTCTGCGCGCTGTCGCCCTTGCCCCACTGCTTGCCGTCCACGAGGACAGTCGGCGTCCCGGTCACGCCGATGGCTGCGGCTTCCTGGGTGGTGTACTTGACCCAGGGACGGTACGTCTTGTTCTCGACGCAGGAGTCGATGCTCTTGGCCCCGACGTCCGTGGCCAGCTTCTTCAGCTCGTCGTCGGAGAGCCCGGCGCCGCCTTCGGCAGGCTGGTTGGCGAACAGGGTGTCCACGAACGCCGAGTACTTCTCCGGGGATTCGTTCACCACGCACGCGGCGGCGTTCGCAGCGCGCGAGGAGTAGTTGGTGGTGGAGCGGCTGTCCAGGAAGCCGAGGGCCCGGTACTCCACGGTGATCTTGCCTTCGTCACGGAGCTTCGTCAGCGTCTCGTTGTACGTTGCCTCGAAGTTCTTGCAGACGGGGCAGATGAAGTCGATGTAGAGGACGACCTTAACCGGTTTGCCCTTTTCGGCTTCCGCTCCCGGCGCCGTGACGGTTGCGGGCGCCGAGGCTGCCGGCGACGGAATGTCTGCGACGTTCACGGTGGCGGCGGCGGACTTTGCCACTTCGGTGCCCTTGAGCAGGGTGATGCCGCCGTGGACGTTGCCGTTGGCCGGGGTGGGGCCCTGGTCCGCCACCGGCGCGTTGTTCTTAAGGCTGGTGGTCACCACCAGTGCGACGACGGCAAGGATGGCCACGACGGCGACCACGATGCCCCAGCCAATGAGCAGTTTGTTCCGCTTGTCCTTCTTAAGCTGCGCCTCCCGGATTTCGCGGGCTTTCTCGCGGGCCTCGGCCGTGCGGTCTGCTTTGGACTTGCGGGGTTCGTTTGCGGGGCTCATTAGTTCCTCGTGTCGTACGGACAAGTGCGGGCCACCAGGGGCAACTCCCCCAGTTTAGGGGAGAACCCTGGAGCTTGCGCTTTCAAGTATTCGTTCCAGCCTGCCCAACGGACGAATGGCCCGTAAGATTCCGGCCCGATAGGGTTGGTGAGAGTCACAAGCAACCCCAGGGAGCCCCAATGCACGGAGCCGTACGCGACAAATCCGACACAAAAACGGAAAGCTCGGCGGTGCCCGGCGGCAGCTCGGACGCCGCCGGGGACGGTACGAAGGACGCCACCAAGTACGACTTCATGGTGGTTTCAAACCGCCTGCCGGTGGACCGCTGCGCGCCCGGTGAGCCCGGTGATGACGGCTCCGGCTGGCGGCGCTCCCCGGGCGGCCTGGTAACCGCGCTTGCTCCCATGATGACCCGGACGGACGGCGCCTGGGTGGGCTGGCACGGTGCCGCGGATGAGACGGTGGAACCGTTCAGCCACGGCGGCATGGACCTTGTGCCGGTACAGCTCAGCAGCGATGACGTTGAACTGTACTACGAAGGTTTCTCCAATGCGACGCTGTGGCCCCTGTACCACGATGTCATCGCGCCGCCGGAGTTCCACAGGACCTGGTGGGACGCCTACCGCACGGTGAACAGAAGGTTCGCCGACGCCGTCGTCCGTACTGCCGATGAAGGCGCGACTGTGTGGGTGCAGGACTACCAGCTCCAGCTGGTGCCGCGGATGCTGCGCCAGGCGCGGCCGGACCTGAAGATCGGGTTCTTTAATCACATTCCCTTCCCGCCGCCGGAGATCTTCGCCCAGCTCCCCTGGCGCCATGCCATCATCGACGGCCTGCTGGGGGCCGACCTGGTGGGCTTCCAGCGCAGCAGCGACGCCGGCAACTTCATGCGTTCGGCCCGGCGCTTCCTCGGCGCCAGCGTCAAGCAGCAGCAGGTGCACGTCAAGGACACCGAGGGCGACCTCACGCACATCGCCCGTGCCCAGGCCTTCCCCATTTCCATCGATGTCCAGCACATCACCGAACTGGCCCAGAAGCCCGAGATCATTGAACGCGCCCGCCAGATCCGGCAGGACCTCGGTAACCCCAAGACAATCCTGCTGGGCGTGGACCGGCTGGACTATACGAAGGGCATCGGCCACCGGCTCAAGGCGTACGAGGAGCTCCTGAATGAGGGCCATCTCAAGGTGGGCGACGCGACGCTCATCCAGGTTGCCAGCCCCAGCCGCGAACGCGTGGAGCAGTACCGGCTCCTGCGCGAGGAGGTCGAGGGCACCGTGGGCCACATCAACGGCACCTACGACACCATCGAGAACACGGCCGTCCGCTACCTGCACCACAGCTACCCGGTGGAAGAGATGGTGGCGCTCTACCTGGCGGCGGACGTCATGCTGGTCACCGCTCTCCGCGACGGCATGAACCTCGTGGCCAAGGAATACGTCACGGCCCGCACCAACAACGATGGCGCCCTGGTGCTCAGCGAGTTTGCCGGCGCCGCGGACCAGCTCAAGCAGGCCCTGCTGATCAACCCGCACGACATCGACGGACTCAAAGACGCCGTGATGCGCGCGGTGAAGATGTCCCCAAGGGAGTCTGCCCGCCGCATGCGCGCCATGCGCAAGCAGATCCTGGACCACGACGTCGACCACTGGTCGGCCGATTTCCTGAACGCCCTCAAAGAGAAGGTGATCCGCGATGACTCGTGACGCAGAGCACACCACCGGCGAAACGGGCAGTACCCGGCTGACGCTGTCCCCCGAACTGCTGGACGCGGTGCGCCGCATCGCGGGCACAGACCACCTGCTGGTGGCCATGGACTTCGACGGCACCATCTCGCCCATCGTGGACCACGCCGGGGACGCGCGCCCGCTCCCCCGCTCGGCTGCCGCCTTCGCCGAGCTGAGTTCCCTTCCGCGTACGACGACGGCACTCATCTCCGGCAGGGCACTGGACAGTCTGCGGGCGGTCGCCTTCCCGCCGGAGGAGACCCTGCTGATCGGAAGCCATGGCGCCGAGGCGTGGCTGGGTCCGGGTTCGGCGCCGCTGACCCTGGACCCCGAGCAGCTCTCACTCCTCGACGAGGTCCGGGGCATCCTGACGGAGATCGCGGAACTGGCCCCAGGCACCGTCCTGGAGGAAAAGCCCGCCGGCGTTGTGCTGCACACACGGCTGGCGGCGGACGACGTTGCCGAGGACGCCGTCGCGGCGGCCCGCGCCGCCCTCCAGGACCGGCCGGGCGTCTATCTCAAGAACGGCAAGCGCGTCCTGGAAACGTCCGTGGTGCACGCGTCCAAGGGTGAGGGCGTCGACTTCCTCCGCCAGGCCACCGGAGCCACCGGCGTGCTGTTCGCCGGCGACGACACCACCGACGAGGATGCCCTGGCCCGCCTCGGCCAGCACGACGTCGGCGTGAAGGTGGGCCTCGACTTCACCCAGGCACAGTTCCGGGTGGAGGCCCCCATCCATATCGCCGAACTCCTCGAGGCATTGCTGCGGGAACGCCGGAAGGCCGTTACACCCGCGTAAACGCCCTTGTGCGGGATCTCACGTGTGACGTCCGTAACATTTTGTCCGTATCGCGATAAATCTGACATACTCTTGCTTGTGATGTGGCGCACAGAACCGTGCGGCGTCACTTGATGCTCCTCGGCTCCGGCCGGGGAGTCATCATGTAGGGCACAACTGAATTACATGAACCATTCACTACGGATCGTCCGGCACGTACCTGCCGGTGAAGGGATTGATAACTGTGGCAACAGTTACTTTTGACAACGCTACGCGTCTGTATCCGGGCACAGAAAAGCCCGCTGTTGACAAGCTCAACATCGAAATCGCCGACGGCGAATTCCTGGTCCTCGTTGGACCCTCCGGTTGCGGTAAGTCCACCTCCCTGCGCATGCTCGCAGGCCTCGAGGACGTCAACGCTGGCCGGATCCTCATTGGCGACCGCGATGTCACCGACGTTCCGCCGAAGGACCGCGACATCGCGATGGTCTTCCAGAACTACGCCCTGTACCCACACATGACCGTGGCGGACAACATGGGCTTCGCCCTCAAGATCGCCGGCGTAAGCAAGGAAGAGCGCGCCGAGCGGGTCCGCGAAGCTGCAAAGCTCCTGGACCTTGAACAGTACCTCGACCGCAAGCCGAAGGCACTCTCCGGCGGTCAGCGCCAGCGTGTTGCCATGGGCCGCGCCATCGTGCGTAACCCGCAGGTCTTCCTCATGGACGAGCCGCTCTCCAACCTGGACGCCAAGCTCCGCGTCCAGACCCGCACCCAGATCGCGTCCCTCACCCGCCGCCTGGGCGTCACCACCGTTTACGTGACCCACGACCAGGTCGAGGCCATGACCATGGGCGACCGCGTTGCCGTGCTCAAGGACGGCCTGCTGATGCAGGTGGACACCCCGCGCAACCTGTACGACCGCCCCAAGAACGTCTTCGTGGCCGGCTTCATCGGCTCCCCCGCCATGAATCTGCTGGAACTTCCCGTCGTCGACGGCGGCGTCCAGTTCGGCGGCACCGTTTACCCCGTACCGCACGAGATCCTCGATGAGGCCCACGGCCGCACCGTCACCCTTGGCAGCCGTCCCGAAGACCTCGAGACGGCACCCCAGGGCGAAGGCATCCAGGTTGAGGTAGACGTGGTCGAGGAACTCGGCGCCGACGCCTACGTCTACGGCCACACCACGCTGGACGGCAAGACGCACGACATCGTGGCCCGAGTCGACGGCCGCCGTCCCCCGATGAAGGGCGAGTCCATCTGGGTCCGCCCGCAGTCCGGCCACGTGCACCTGTTCGACACCAAGACCGGCGAGCGTCTGGGCGACTAACCCTTAGCCAAAATCTGGCGGCGGTCCTCCACAACCGGAGGGCCGCCGTCGGGCTTTAACCGCTGGCCTCTTTTAGGTACCCCCCGCAAAATACGGAAGAATTGACGCATGACCGAGGAATACAACGCGCAGTGGCACGATGAACCCACCGACTACGGGCAGATCGGCAAGCTGCCGCGGTTCGAAGCAGCCAGCGCCAATGACGACAAGGCAGCCTCGGTCGCAAGCAACCTCAACATCACAGCCGCTGCCGCCGACCCGGAGCTCCTCGACCTGCCCTGGCACATAGCCCTCGAAGACTGGCCGGCGGAAAACCTGGCCGCGCTCCCCCGCGGCATCTCCCGGCACATCGTGCGCTTCGCCCACCTCGGCGGCTCCGTCATCGCCATCAAGGAAACGTCCGAGCACGTGGCCCGCCACGAGTACCACATGCTCCGCAAACTCGCGCGCCTGGACGTGCCCTGCGTGGAGCCCGTGGCGGTCATTACCGGCCGCACCACCCCCGACGGTCGTCCCCTGAACCCGGTCCTCGTGACCCGCCACCTGAAGTTCTCCATGCCGTACCGCGCGCTCTTCTCGCAGATGCTGCGCAAGGACACGCTCACCCGGC
The DNA here is from genome assembly GCF_059090205.1 of Arthrobacter sp. CMU6. Taxonomy (NCBI): domain Bacteria; kingdom Bacillati; phylum Actinomycetota; class Actinomycetes; order Micrococcales; family Micrococcaceae; genus Arthrobacter; species Arthrobacter sp. CMU6. The sequence continues at coordinate 7,211 of NZ_JBNHFL010000039.1, read as the reverse complement.
TCATCGACGCCCAGGCGCTGCTGATGGTCCGGCTGCACCTTATCGGCTTCTACTGGGGCGACGTCTCGCTCTCCAACACCCTTTTCCGCCGGGACGCCGGCGCCTTCGCCGCCTACTTGGTGGACGCCGAAACCGGCGAACTGTACCCGGATCTCTCCACCGGCCAGCGCGAGTACGACCTGGAGATCGCCCGCGTCAACATCGCCGGCGAACTCATGGACCTCCTCGACGGCGGCCTGATCGAGGAGAAGGTGGACCCCGTGGCCACCAGCGAGCTCATCATGGAAAGCTACCGGCGCCTGTGGACGGAGCTGACCGCCAAGGAATCCTTCGAGCTGGGCGAGCGCTGGCGCGTTGGCGCCCGCATCCGCCGGCTCAACGAGCTCGGTTTCGACGTCGAAGAGTACGCGATCAAGACCACCCAGAACGGCTCCACCATCCAGTTGCAGCCGAAGGTTGTCGACGCCGGCCACCACATGCGCCGCCTGCTGCGCCTGACCGGACTCGACGCCCAGGAGAACCAGGCCCGGCGCCTGCTCAACGACATGGACTCCTTCCGGGCCGACAACAACCCGGAGATGGACGAGGAATACAGCGCGCACCTCTGGGTCAGCCAGATCTTCGAGCCGATTGTCCGTTCCATCCCCCGCGACCTCTCCGGAAAGCTTGAACCGGCCGAAGCCGTGCACGAGGTGCTGGAGCACCGCTGGTACATGTCCGAAAAGCAGGAACGGCACATCCCCCTGGCCGAGGCCGTCCAGTCCTACATCGACTCGATCCTGCGGCACCGCCGCGACGAGGCCGCCATCATGCTGAACCCGGACACGGAGATGCTGAAAATCCTCGTCGTGGAGACAGAGGAGTCGCGGTACGGGCCCGACGAGACCGAGGACGAGTACCCCGACGCCGACGACTGAGTTTTCGGGCGATGAAGTTCACGGGTCGGGCTTTGGCCCCGCTTCAGTTGACCTGCCTCAGATCGCCTTGCCGGGATTCAGGATGCCGGCGGGATCGAAGAGCTCCTTGACCCGGCGCTGCAGCTGCCGCAGCGGCTCGGGCTGTTCCAGGCCCAGCCAGCGCAGCTTGTACTGCCCCACACCGTGTTCGCCCGTGATGGTTCCGCCCATTTCCAGTGCCGCCACGATGGACGCGTCGAGCGCCGTGTTCAGGCGGCGAAAGGCGGCGGTGTCCACCTCGTCATTCACGCGGTCAATCCAGAATGTCGGGTGCAGGTTGCCGTCGCCGGCATGTGCCACGACCTTCAGGCTGACGTCATGCGCCCCGGCCAGGGCTTCCAGCGCCGCCACGTAGTCCACCAGCCTGGAGCGCGGCACGGCAACGTCCTCGCCCACGCGGTACTCGTCGTCCACCTCCACGCCCCTGCTGTTGCGCCGCAGTTCCACCAGCTGTTCCGCTTCTGCACTGGCCTCAGTGGTGACCACGGCACCACCTGCCGCGAGGACCTCCCGCACCACCTCGGCCTCCGCCGCCGCGCCGAAGCCGTCCGTCTGCACCAGGAGCAGCGAGGCTCCCCGAGACGCGAGATCCGAGCCATGCAGCTCATCCAGCTGGGCCAGCGACCCGCCGTCGAGCAGTTCCATGATGGCCGGCTGGACGCGGGCCCTTCCAACCGCGAGCACACCGGCCGCCGCCTGCCGGAAATCAGGGTAGAACGCGGCGATGGTGTGCACCTCGCGGGGCAGGTACTTGAGCCGGACCGTCGCGCCGACCACTATGCCCAGCGTGCCCTCCGAACCCACGAACAGCCCAGTGAGGTCGTAGCCGGCCACGCCCTTGAACGTCTGGTGGCCGGTATGCAGAAGCGACCCGTCCGCGAGGACCACGTCCAGTGCCAGCACGGAATCCCGGGTCACACCGTACTTCGCGCACCGCAGCCCGCCGGCATTGGTGGCCACGTTCCCGCCGACAGTGGATATCCGGAAGCTTGCCGGGTCCGGAGCGAACATGAGCCCGTGCGCCGCCGCGGCGTCGTTCAGGTCGGCGTTGATGACGCCGGGTTCGACGACGGCGGTCTCGTCATCCGCGTTGAGCTCCAGAATGCGGTTCATCCGTTCCAGCCCCAGGACAACGCAGCCCTCGCTGGCATGGGCGCCTCCCGAGACTCCAGTCCCGGCGCCGCGGGGCACCAGCGGCACGTTCCGGGCCGCGCAGGCTTTGACCGTGGCCTGGACGTCCTCGACGGTCTCCGCAAGGACCACCGCGGCGGGCAGCCGGTAGTCCAGCACAGGTGCCTGGTCCACCGCGTACACGGCGAGTGCGGCCTCGTCCCGGAGGACCTTTCCCGCACCCAGGATTGATGTCAGTTCGTCGGCGATGCTGCCCATGTGTCTCCCGTTCCGTTCCTTTGCTTCAGTCTAGATGTCGCTAGGGGAGGCCCCTTTTCCGGTCGGCGTTCCCGCATAGGGCTATGAGTTGGAAGCGTTTCCAGTATTGTGATGCCAATGACGTCGCCCCCTTTGCGGTTGACCCGGATTGTCAACGCATTTACCGGTGTAAGCGCTTTCATTATGCCGCATTCCGCCTTTAGGATGGCCCCATGTCTGTTGACTCGTTTCTGTACTCGGCGTCGCCGCTGGCTGGCTCCCTGACGCCCATCCACGCCCCTGACAACGCGCACGGCTGGTGGCGGTCAGCCGTCATCTACCAGGTGTACCCGCGGTCCTTCCGGGACATGAACGGCGATGGAATCGGCGACCTCGCAGGGATCACCGCCGAGATGCCGCAGCTTGCCGAGCTCAACGTGGACGCTGTCTGGCTCTCACCCTTCTACCGCTCGCCGCAGCGTGACGCCGGATACGACGTCAGCGACTACTGCGACGTCGACCCCATCTTCGGCTCGCTCGGTGACTTCGACGGCATGGTGGCTGAGGCGAACCGCCTGGGCCTTCGGGTTATTGTCGACCTCGTCCCGAACCACTGCTCCGACCAGCACCGTGATTTCCAGGCGGCACTGGCAGCCGGCCCGGGGAGCCCTGAACGGGACATGTTCATCTTTCGCGACGGCCAGGGCGACGAAGGCAATGAACCACCCAACAACTGGGAGTCGCACTTCGGCGGTCCCGCCTGGACCCGCATCACCGAACCCGACGGCGCCCCCGGCCAGTGGTACCTGCACCTCTTCGATTCATCGCAGCCTGACTTCAACTGGGACAACCAGGCCGTGCATGACGAGTTCGAGCGCATCCTGCGCTTCTGGCTGGACCGGGGCGTCTCCGGCTTCCGCGTGGACGTCGCCCACGCCCTGGTCAAGGCGCCGGGTCTTCCAGTGTGGGGCGGACGCGCGGACGGCAGCAGCTCCGATAACTTCCCCGGGCATGAAGCTCCCATGTTCGGCCAGCCGGCGCTGCACGACATTTACCGTGCTTGGCGCCGGATACTTGAGGAGTACGGTCCCGACCGCATTCTCTGCGCGGAAGCCAACGTGGATCCCCTCCCGCGGCTGGCACACTGGGTCCGGCCCGACGAAATGCACCAGGCCTTCAACTTTCCGTACCTCCATGCGGGGCTGGATCTCCACCGCCTGCGCCACATCGTCACCGAATCCCTGACGTCCCTGGACGCCGTGGGTGCGCCGAGCACCTGGGTGCTGTCCAACCACGACGTCGTCCGGCACGCCACCCGCTTCGGGTACGACTGGGCCGGCCCGCGGGGCGGAGACGGCATCGGCCCCCACGATCCCCAGCCGGATGAGGAGCTGGGCAGGGTCCGTGCCGCGGCCGCGTCCCTGTTCATGCTGGGGCTCCCCGGCAGCGCCTACCTGTACCAGGGCGAAGAACTTGGCCTCCCGGACGGCATCCATATCCCGGACCATCAGCGGCAGGATCCGACGTTCGCGCGGACCGGCGGTGCCCGGTTGGGACGCGACGGCTGCCGGGTTCCGCTGCCGTGGAAGGCTTCCGAGCTTTACAGCGGGTTCGGCGACGGCGACGCGCCCTGGCTGCCGCAGCCCGAGAGCTTCGCGAAACTGGCCCGTGACGCCCAGGCCGGGGACCCGTCGTCGCACTTGAACCTGTACCGCCGCATGCTCACTGTCCGCCGCGAGCTGGACCTTGGACGCGGCTCCCTCGCCTGGGCGGAGGAATGGTGCACCGCTTCGTCCCTGGCGTTCCTGAACGGGGACATCCTGGTGGTCATGAACATGGGCCCCGATCCGCTGGAGCTTCCCGCCGGCGAGGTTGTGCTCCGCAGCTCATCGCCAACGGGTTACGGCGAGGATGACCAGCGGTTTGCTCTGGGCTTCGGGGAGACCGCCTGGCTGCGGATTCCGGCAGAGGGCACAGAGAGCTAAGACGTGGCCGGCATCAAGGACGTTGCGGAACGGGCAGGGCTTTCCATAGCCACCGTTTCCCGCGCCTTGAGCGGCAAGGGCCACGTGTCTCCGGCGAGCCGTGAACGTGCCCGGGCAGCCGCGGCGGAGCTCGGTTTCGTTCCCTCCGCCCCGGCGTCCAGCCTCGCCTCCGGCCGGACCCGCAACATCGGCCTCGTGGTACCCACTGTCCGCCGCTGGTACTTCTCGTCCGTGGTGGAGGGCATCTCGGCTGCCCTCTTGGACGCCGGTTATGACCTGACGCTCTACAACATCACGGAGGGGCCGGTCCGGCGGCGGAGTATCCTCCAGGACTTTCTGCTGCGGAAACGCGTGGATGCGGTGATTGCGGTGGCGCTGGCGCTGACGGACGAGGAGATCGGCCAGATGCTTGCCATCAACCGTCCGCTCGTGGGCATCGGCGGACCACTGCCCGGAGCTTCCACCATCCGAATAGACGACCACGGCCTGGCAGAGTCGGCGGTCAACCACCTCATCCGGCTCGGCCACCGGCGGATCGCTCACCTCACGGGCGACTCGGTGTACGAGCAGGACTTCAAGATCCCGCGCACCCGGCGCGCAGGCTACAAGAAGGCAATGACGGCAGCAGGGCTCCCCATGCGTTCCTCGTGGGTGGTCAGGGCGGACTTCACGATCGAGGGGGCCTACGCCGTTGCACGGGAACTCCTCGGTGGCACTTCGGAAAGGCCAACGGCAGTCTTCGCAGCCTCGGATGAGATGGCAATTGGAAGCATCCTGGCCGCGCGGGACTTCGGGCTCCGGGTGCCCGAAGACTTGTCGGTCATCGGCATGGACGGACACGAACTGGGGGAACTGTTCGGCCTGACCACGGTCGATCAGGACCCGCGGGGCCAGGGAGCACTGGCGGTGCGCCTGCTGCTCGAGGAGTTCGACGCCGGAGCGGACAGCACTGTCGTGAACACCGAATACCCAACCCGGTTTGTGGTGCGGCGGAGCACGGCCGTACCCCCGGTTTAGGACCGTATTAGCCTGAAGTGCCGCCCATGAACCGGACGTACCGGCTCAGCACTTCCGGCCAGTCCCTCTCCCAGGCGGCACGGGTGCGGGCCGGATCCTCGGCACCCTCCCAGCCGTCGTGGACCACACGCACTTCTGCGCCTTCCTCGACGCCCCGGAACACCACACGAAGCTCGGTGGACCACAGCGCGGTGCTACCGGGGTACCAGGATGCGTGGAAGGACAGCGGCGGCTGCCAGTCGTCAATGGTTCCCCAGATTGCGCCGCCGTCATCGGCAGTCTCCACAATCAGGTTCTCCTCGAACTCCACGTGGGAGCCGGGCCCGTACACGCTGTTGGTCTCCATGGGCCACCAGAGATGTGTGTGGTCAGTGAATCCCATGAAAGCCCGGGAGACCGGTCCGGGGACCACCACCGTGCAGATGACGGGGTCCAGGCTGACTGCTGGCTCGGGTACGTCGCTGCCGGCGGCGTGGCTGAAGAGATTGTCCATGGCTACCAACTTACCGGCCCCACCCTGCCGGATCCTCCTCACGCCACCCGTCACAGTTTGGGCGCAGTGGTAGGCAACGAGCAGGGACAGGCAACGACACGTCGTCCCGCCCGGGGCCAATTGCGCACCGCGTCGCGGTGTGCGATTATCCCTGTGACCGTCATCCATCGGCAGGAGGTGAGACCCGTGTACGCAGTATCCGTAGTGGGTGCTCCCCTGCAGCGCACGATCGCGCGGCTGAGGTAGTCGCAATTGGGAGCGCCCTACAGGCAATTCGCGAAAGGCGACTCCCATGAACACAACTCCTTATTCCACCCCAAACAAACGAGCCTTGGTCCTCGCCGGTGCCGGAGCGGCAGGCAATGCCTGGGAGCTCGGTCTCATCGCCGGCTTGTCCGAGGCCGGGGTCGATCCGACCGAGGCCGATCTCATCGTCGGGACGTCTGCAGGATCGACGGTGGCTGCCCAGATCACCGGCGGGACACGGCCGGGCGCACTGTATGCCGCCATCCTGGCCGAAGTGCCCCGGCCGCGGGCTGGTGACGCCGGAGCGGACAGGAAACGCGCTCCGAATGTCCCGGGGCCGAACTACCTGGAGTGGTCGGCCGGGATCATCGGTTCTGCCCAGGATGCATCCGACATGCGACGCAGGATGGGCGCCGCGGCCCTCGCAATGGATGCTGCCGACGGCACTGGCCCGACGCGCTGGCGCGCCATCGTCGCGGCACGGCTTCCCAGCCGGCACTGGCCGCAACAGCGTGTGCTCATCACGGCTGTCGATGCGCATAACGGCAAACCGGTGGTATTCGACCGCCGCAGCGGAATCGATCTGGTGGACGCCGTCGCCGCCAGCACCAGTAACGGCTTCGGAGGAGCCTACAGAATCGGCGGGAAACGGTACATCAACGGCGGCTACCGGCGCAGTGAGAACGCCGACCTGGCAACTGGATACGGGCGTGTGCTGGTGCTGTCACCGTTCGGCGGCAGGTCACGGATGCCGCTGGAGTGGGGCATGGATCTCGCAACCCAGGTCGACGAACTGCGCGCAGGAGGCAGCCGAGTGGAAACGGTCTTCCCGGATGGCAGCTCCGAGAACATGTTCGGCGCCAATGCGATGGATCTGTCGCTGCGTCCGCGGGCGGCTCGAGCCGGTTACAACCAAGGCAAGGCCCTTGCCCGGCAGCTCGGCGACTTCTGGAGGTAGATTCTGGCGATAACACCCTTCCGGTGTGACCTCCTGGGTGTTAAAAGGCTCAGGCCCCGACGTTCATCGTCGGGGCCTGAGCCGTAAATAGTGTCCGGCGGTGACCTACTCTCCCACACCCTCCCGGGTGCAGTACCATCGGCGCTGTGGGTCTTAGCTTCCGGGTTCGGAATGGGACCGGGCGTTTC
>NZ_JBNHFL010000038.1:0-40485 GCF_059090205.1 Arthrobacter sp. CMU6 | reverse complement strand
CGGGGCGCTGGCACTCACGGTCCAGGAAGGCGGACCCGCAGACAAGGCCGGTATCAGGCCCGGTGACGTCCTCACCAGGCTCGACGGCGCCGAGCTCGCAACCCCTGAGGACCTGCTCGCCGCGCTCAGAGGCAAGAGCCCCGGGCAGACGGTGACCGTCGAATTCCGCAGAGGAACGACCCAACAGGAGGTCAAAGTTCCGCTGGCCGCCCGCCCAGCCTCATAGGGTACACGCCTGCCTAATGAGCCGGAACGGCAATCCCAGGAACGGGCATTGCGCGGGCTGTACTGCCCGCCCCGCGTTACCGCCTGGAACGTCCCGTCCACGGGGAATAAGGCCCTTGCCCTTGAGGTTGGAACTTGGTTACGAAGATTTGCCCATGACCAGATGAAGGAGCATCAGGGGTGTCCATCGATTACGATGCTCCGCGGGCGACACAGGACGACGAGGCCACGGAACCGCTCGAGGAACTGAAAACCGACAAAACCGGCGCCTCAGTCGGGTCGGCCATCGACCCGGACGAGGCAGACCTCGCCGAATCCTTCGAACTGCCCGGCGCGGACCTCTCCAACGAGGAACTGCTCGTACACGTCGTGCCGGTCCAGTCCGACGAATTCACGTGCATGTCCTGCTTCCTCGTCCACCACAGAAGCCAACTGGCCCGTGAAGAAGGCGGCAAAAAGTACTGCACCGAATGCGAAGGCTGACCTTCCGGGCCGGAGTGTCCACCGGACGCACCGGCGTGACAGGTCCGTCCCGCCTGTCCGCCCGGCCACGCGCCGGCCGCGCCGCCAGCGACAACGCGTCGTTAAGACGCGGATGTCGCCCTAGCCTCCACAGGGCAACCTACACAGAGGGGAGCTCCCCTCCGCCGCCGAACGAGGTGGGACGCAACCGCGCCACCCTCCTTTCCTCATTACGGGGCGGAGTTTCACCCGCCCAGGCCCTTGCCTGAGGTTAACGGAAGTGGTAAATAATCTATGTCAGCGGATACATATCTGCGCCTGTGAAACACGTGAAAAAGGAGGTATGTGATGTTGATGATGAGCGATCCGCTCCGCCAGCTGGACCGGCTTGCCCAGCAGGTGTTCGGCACGGCCGCGCACCCGGCCGCCATGCCGTTGGATGCCTGGCGGGAGGACTCGGAGTTTGTGATCGCGGTCGACCTGCCCGGCGTGGATGTTGACTCGATCGACGTCGACGTCGAGCGGAACGTCCTGACCGTGAAAGCCGAGCGGAAGAACACAGCTCCCGAAGGTGCCGAGCTGATGGCAGCTGAGCGGCCCCAGGGCGTCTTCAGCCGGCAACTGGTCCACGGCGACGCGGTGGATGCCGAAAACGTGACGGCCAGGTATGACGGCGGGGTGCTGACCCTGCGGATCCCGGTCGCGGCCAAGGCACAGCCGCGGAAGATCGAAATCACCAGCGGCCAGGGCGCCCAACAGCCGATCAGCGCTTAGCCGACAGGGAGGAGCGCCGGACGCCATACCTCTCTGCCTGGCAGGCAGCAATAGCGGCCAGGTGCCCCTCCCCCGGCGCGGTCCCCGGTACCCGTGACCCGGGGACCGCGCCCTAGAAGACGAAGGAGACACACGACCCCGGGACCAGAAAGTTCCTGGGAGTATGAGGAGGACGGGGTTCGCTGCAATGCCAGTCACACGCAATGTTGCCTGGGACAGGCGTTTGGAGTCGTTCAAAGGCAGGGACACGGTTGACTACGTGCTCACGGCTGCCTCGATGGCCAGCGCGTGCGCCGCGTGCCGGGCGCCCCTGGAACCCGGTGAGCCGCTCTCGCTGCTGGTGAACGTCACGGAAAGCACCGGGCCGGACGGCACCAATTACGTCACGTTCACCGACTGTGTGTGCCACCGCGGCTGTAGCGGTCCCGGTCTGAGTGTCCAGCGGGGCCGTTGGGCTCCCAGCGAGCTCACCCCTGTGGCGGCCCGGTTGGTCCTGACGCATCGGTCCGTTAACGGAGAGGAACGGTTGGTGCCGGTGCTGGCCTACACGCTGGTCCCGGTCGTGACGTTCCGGGAGAACGACGGCGACCTGACCTCCGCCCTCGTCTCGGTTCTGCTCTTCCATGGCTTCCAGCTGGCTCTGAGCCCGGATTTGGGCGACATCCTGGAAGGGGCCACCGCAACGTCTGCGAGCTGCAGCTTCGCCGTGACACCACAGGGCCTCATCACCCTCAGCATCCGCGGCAAAAACCTCTTCCGGGACCAGCTCCGCACGGAGCAGCCTGCCGACGCGCTGTGGCTCGAAGCCGCCCGCAACGGCCACGTCCTGGTCATCAGCGGGGACAACCTCATCATCACACCCAATGGCCTCGACCTCCGCCACGCCGCTGCCCAGGGCACACTGGTCATCGGCACCGTCCCCGTCCACGCATAGGCCGTGAACTGCTGCCCGGTCCTGCACTGTGGACACCCGGCGCTCCTTCTCCTTCCCGCGGTGGAATAACGCCCCCGGCAACCACTATTTTTTCCGGATCGAAGACAGCCACTGCTTGTCCGGACCGAAGCTCTTCGGCTTGAACCCTGCAGGCCGGAAAACTAAGGTCACTCCACGAGCGGTGGCGGGCCGAAGAGGAATTCGTTGGCGTGGGACACGGCCTTGCGGAATGCGTCGTTGCGGAGGGCCACCAGGTGCTCGAAGTCGTCAACGCCGGGTTCAAGGAACCCGGTGAACCCTGGTCGGAGCATCCAGATGTCCCCTGCCGGTGGCAGGTAGAACACGCCAAAGGAACGGTGCTGGCTGTCCTCTTTGTCGGTCCAGATGGGGACCACGGCGAGGGCGGCACCGGTGGCGGGGTTGATCCATTGTGCGCGGGGCAGTGGCTCCTCGTGGGCCTCGGGGTCCAGGAACGGTGCTGTGCCCTTGCCCCAGCGCTGCTCGAACCGCTCGTGGAAGGCCGGGATCAGGTGTGAGTCGTAGCGGCGCCAGTCGCTCATCGTGGTGGTTCTCCTCTGGGGTCTGGTGCATGTGCGGTTACGCCCACGGTCCGCTCTCCCACCTGACCGGAGTGGCGCGAAATGGCGGTTCCCGGCGCCGGACCATCCGGACCGGAATGACCTGCGGGCGGCCGTTCCGCCTTTCTGCCCGTGGGCGCGCCTCCTGAGCGTCCGCTTCAGGATGTTCCTGAGGCCCGGTCGCCCTGGCGGGTGGAACAGATTTCCTGGTGCGGGCGGCTTCACGGTCATAGGCGCGGCGGCGCTGGGGGTCCCGGAGCACGGAGAACGCCTGCATGATGAGCTGCAGTTCGGCGGGCGCGGACTCACCGCCGGCGACATCGGGGTGGTGCCGGCGCATGAGGGCGCGGTAGGCGCGGGCGATTTCCCGTGACGTTGCGTCAGCGGAAACGTGCAGGACTGCGTAGTGGTCCGGGACAGGTCTGGTCATCATGAAGCCTGTTGCTGCTGGCAGGATTCTTTTGCGTATTGCGGTTGCAGTGGCAGCAGTAGGGGGCAGGCCTCCGGTCCCGCGCCTGGACGCGGGATTCCGGATGCCGCCCCTTCGCGTGCATCGAAGCGTTATGTTCCGATCTGTTGCTGCTGGCCTTTGCTTTCGATTTCGATCTTCCGCGGCTTTGCCTGTTCGGCAACGGGGATCCGCAGTGTCAGCACACCGACGTCGTAGCTGGCCTTGATGTTCTCGGTGTCCAGCGTGTCGCCCAGGATCAGCTGGCGGCTGAAGACGCCGCGCGGCCGCTCGGAAACCACCAGCTCGACGTTGGGCTGGGTGGCGTCCCGGCGCTCCGCCCGGACGGTAAGGACGTTCCGTTCAACGTTCAGATCCACGGCGTCGGGCGAAATCCCGGGCAGGTCAAACGCCACCACGAATTCCCCGTCCTCCTGCCACGCGTCCATCGGCATGGCCGCCGGACGGGCTGCTGTTCCGAAGACCTGCTGCGTGAGCCGGTCCAGCTCACGGAACGGGTCAGTACGGATAAGCATCATTTCCCACTCCCTTCAGCATCTAGATTCCATGGCTACCCACCGCCGGGTATCTGTGACAGTGGATATAGATTTCTTATAGCACTGGTGACAAACTGATGCAAGAGGAATATCCAACCAGATTGACGGGAAACCCATGGCAAACCAACGCAGCAGCGGGCGCCGGCTGTACGCCATTTCAGTGGTGGCGGAACTGCTGGGAACGGGCCAGCAGAACATCCGGCTCTATGAGCGCCGCGGCCTGCTCACCCCGAAACGAACAGAGGGAGGCACCCGCCAGTACAGCGAATCCGACCTCGCGGTCCTCCGCCGCATCGGAGAACTCCTCGATGAGGGGCTCAACCTGGCGGGCGTGGCCAAGGTGCTGGAACTGGAAATGGACAACACCCGGCTCCGGCGCCAGCTAAAGCGCGCCCGCACCTCCCGCCCGATCAAGGACAACGACAACAGTGACGGCGTATAAGGCAAGCAGGGGCAGGGACGGCCGGCGTACAGCCGACGGGCGCCGGCGAAGCTTCTCCAGCACGAACGCCCGAACGGCCCGGGGCTCCGGCCCCGGACGGACCGCCGGGCGGGAAGGTCAGCGACCCGCCGGCGACGGCAGAGCTCCCGCCCGGCATTCCGGCTCACTGTTCCGTGCAGAAGCGTTCCGTTCAGCGGCCAAGGATTCGAACCCGGAGCGGATAGATGACACCGTCCCGGGATTCGTCCCTGGCGGCCGCGGCTTCCATGCTCGCGCACCGGCGGGCAGCCATCTTATGGGTCTGGCTTCGGCCCGGGAGCTGAACGTCTGTCTCTAGGACAGTCCTGCGATCCCGGGTTGCTTCCAGGACGGTTCCCGTCCTGGAAGGTTCCGGCTGAGCAGCTCCAGCAGTTCACCCTGGTCCAGGCCGGTGGCCTCACTGACCTCGGCAAGGGTGGCATCTCCGGTGCGCAGCAATGCCGTGGCGGACTCCCGAAGGGTCCGGCATGCCACGTCCAGCGTGGCTTCGGCGGTTGCTATGACTGCAGCCAGCGCCCTCAGCCCCTGGAGCTCCGGATTCATCTCGTATCACCGCCCTTTCATCTGGATCCACACCGGACTGGGAGTCCGGTGCGCTGTTCAGGTGTGCACCCGGTGGGGATCGAACCCACGACCCGAGGATTAAAAGTCCCCTGCTCTTCCAGCTGAGCTACGGGTGCCCGCCGCCCTGAGCAATATCCGTCGCCTTCTCTCCCTCTCCTCATCAGGATCTATATCACCAACCATAGATTTAGTAGCACTTCCACGCCGCAGGCGCAAGATTTTTTGGGCATAAGAGCCCCCGGAAACTCTTGCACGGGGCGGCGGCCGGTGCTATTTAAATCTATGTCAGCGGATGCAGATCCGGTCGAAGATGATCAAGGAGGCATGTCATGTTGATGCTCGATCCGTTCCGTCAGCTGGACCGCCTCGCCGAACAGGTGCTGGGCACCGTGGCCCATCCCGCCGCCATGCCGATGGACGCGTGGCGGGAAGGTGAGGAATACGTCATTGCTCTCGACCTGCCTGGAGTCGAGGTCGATTCCATTGACCTGGGCGTTGACAGGAACGTCCTGACTGTCCGCGCCGAACGGAAGGACCCGGTCGGCGAAGGCACCGAGATGGTGGCAGCAGAACGCCCCCGCGGGGTCTTCAGCCGACAGCTCATCCTTGGGGACGCCATGGAGACGGAGAACATCAAGGCAGGCTACGACGCCGGCGTTCTGACCCTGCGCATTCCCGTGGCCGCCCAGGCCGCACCGCGGAAGATCGAAATCGAAACCAAGGGAGGCCAGCAGCCCCAGATCAACGCGGCTTAACAGACCGGCACGGGACGCCCGTTACACGCTAACGCTGCCTCATCGGGCGGTAGGCATTCAGAAATGCAACGCCACCGCGCCTTGTAGCGCACATGCAGCAGCAGCGCACGGGCTGTCCTCAACCGGCGGTCCCCGATCGCGTGAGCGGCCGGGGACCGTTCCATTGGTGTCCGGCCGCATGCGGCCGGGGACCACACAGGGATCGCCGCCCCTGTTGACCCAACCATTTCCGGCTTCACGACTGCCGACCAATGTTCCAGGAAGGGGGTGACAGCGGTGAATGATGAGGGCCGGCCGGTTGCCTACACAGCCCTGGCGAGGGGGACGCCGGTTATCTCCCGCTCCGGACGGGCGTTTGGCACGCTGGACCGGGTCCTGGATGACAGAGGGGACATTTTCCACGGCATCGTCGTCGCCACCGGGGCGGGCCCGAGGTTCGTGCCCCGGGACTCGATTGAGCGGATGACAACCACGCAGATCCGTTGCGCCCTCACCGACGAACAAGCCGCGGAACTGCCACCGGCCACGTCTGACCGGCGCACCAGGACCAAACCATGGTTCGCCCGGAGGGTCCCGTGACGGTCAAGCCCCTCCGTTGGCGGCCATGCCAGGAAAAGTTCCTTTCCAAACAGAAGAAGTGGAGGTGTGCAGGGCTATGCCGGATCGTTCCCCGGTTGTTGATCCAAAGACCGAAGCTGATGGCCGGCCGGGTAGCGGGGCCGGTGCGGGTACGGTTCCCTGGCGGACGGAGGGTCTGCCGGGTGGTGAGAGCGGCGCAGGCTCCCCAAAGGGTTCCAGGGGCTGGGGAGCCTGGCAGAAGTGGGCACTGTGGGCCACCCTGCTATACGTTGCTGTCTTTGCCGCGCTCTCGATTCAGGATCAGTCAGCCCGTCCCCAGCCCGTACCATACACAGAATTCAAGGCACAGGTGGCGTCCAACAACGTCTCCGAAATCTTCGCCCGGGGAAACACGATTGAGGGAACGCTGAGGCAGGAACGGCCCCTGCCCGGAGCGACAGCCAATTATCAGCAATTCACCACCGAGCGGCCGGCCTTCGCTGCCGATGACCTTCTCGGCGTTCTGGAGCGAAACAAGGTCGCCGTGCGCGCCACCCCTGCTATCCAGGAACGGGGACTGCTGCTCAACCTGCTGCTGTCCGTGGCGCCCATAGCGCTGCTCGTCCTGTTCTACCTGTGGCTGCTCAAGCGGCAATCCGGGCTGTTCGGCATGGGGGGAGGGAAGAAATTCCAGCCGGTGGACCCAGGGAAGATCCGGGTGACCTTCAAGGACGTGGCCGGTATCGATGAAGTCGAGGCCGAGATCTCCGAGGTCGTTGACTACCTGAAAGCACCCGACAAGTACCGGCTAATTGGAGCCAAACCACCAAAGGGCGTTCTGCTGAGCGGCCCGCCCGGAACAGGAAAAACACTGCTGGCCCGGGCGACGGCGGGAGAAGCCGGGGTCCCGTTCTTCCACGCCAGTTCCTCCGAATTCGTCGAAATGATCGTCGGGGTGGGAGCCAGCAGGGTCCGCGAACTCTTCCAGGCCGCCCGCGATGCGGCGCCTTCGATCATCTTCATCGACGAGATCGACGCGATCGGGCGGAAACGCAGCGGTTCCCTTGCCGTGGGCGGCCACGATGAACGGGAACAAACCCTGAACCAGATCCTGACCGAAATGGACGGGTTCTCCTCCTCCGAAGGCGTCGTCGTCCTCGCCGCCACCAACAGACCGGACGTCCTGGACCCGGCCCTGCTGCGCCCGGGCCGTTTTGACCGCTCCATCACCGTCCACGCCCCGGACCAGAAAGGCCGGGCACAAATCCTGCAGGTCCACTCCCGGACCGTCCGTCTGGGACAGGACACCGACCTCGACGCCCTGAGCCGGATCACCCCGGGCATGACAGGGGCCGAACTTGCAAACCTCATCAACGAAGCGGCCTTGCTCGCCGTCAAACGTGAACATTCCGCCGTCAGTCACCGGGACCTGCTCGACGCGCTCGAGAAGGTGCAGCTTGGCACCGTCCGCAACGTCGTCATGCCCGCGGAGGAGCGCCGGAGAACAGCCTTCCACGAGTCCGGGCACGCCCTGCTGGGCATGCTGGAGCCAGGAGCGGACCCGGTACGGAAAATCTCCATCATCCCCCGCGGCCGGTCCCTCGGGGTGACCCTGTCCACTCCCGACACGGACAGGTACGGCTACGACGAGCACTACCTTAAGGGCAGAATCGTGGGTGCCCTGGGTGGGATGGCCGCCGAGGAACTCGTCTTCGGCGTCGTCACCACCGGCGCGGAAAGCGACCTTCAAACCAGCACCCACCTGGCCCGCATGATGGTCGGGCGCTGGGGCATGTCCGAACGGATCGGCCCGGTCCAGGTCCTTCCGGAAGAAGGTGATCCACGCACCGCCGGTGTCTCCGAGGGCATGCTCGACGCCGTGGCCGATGAAGTCAGAACCTTGGTGGCCGAGTGTTACCAGCGCGCGCGCACCCTTTTGCAGGACAACCGGCGGCGGCTGGACTCTCTGGCGGAACGGCTCCTGGAAGCGGAGACCTTGGATGAACAGGAGATCTACGCTGCCGCGGGCATCGAACGGACCGGAAGACCCGACGGAGCGGAACCGCGCCGGCACATGCCGGATGCGGGTCTGCCGGCCAGTGGGCCTGGTACGCAAGGATCCGGCGCCGGTGCTGCAGCAAGACAATCGTGAGGTCCAGGTCCCAGGAGGAATGAATACCAGGCCCCTGAACCTGCCCCGGCCGCCCGAGGAATCCCTTGTCACCATTTGACGCCAGTGCTATTAAATCTGTGCCAACAGATATAGATCCTTGGGAAATCGCATCGGGACGATTCCCGAAATGGAACTAGATTTGAGGAGAGAACCATGACAATCCAGTACATGGACGACGGTTTTGCCCCCCACGTGGACCGGGGAATCACCACGGCAAGGAGCCGCCTGGAGCCCAGCCGTCTGAGCCGGGATCAGGGCGGGGAGACCGAGAAGCATTCCCGGGCGATGGTCGAACACATCCTCGCCCTCGAACCCGAACGGGTGCCGGCCGTCACCGCCGAACTCTTTACGGAAGCCATCGCTATTGCCAACGCTGTCCGGAAAGCCCAGGGACGAGGACCGGTTACCTCTTTCCGGGCCAGGGACTTCTGGGAAATCCTCAAAGACCTCGTCGACAGCGTTCTTGAAAAATGACCCCGGTGACATGACGCCGGGTATACCCGTTACCGGAAGGAGTGGTTCGTGTGGTGAAGATCGCCGTGGTGGTCGGCAGTACCCGGCCGGGGCGCCGAAGCAGGCAGGTGGCAGACTGGGTTATGGCCAGGGCAACCTCTCGGGGAGGTGCCGAGTTTGAAATGCTCGACCTGGCCGACTACAGCCTGCCGCTGCTGGATGAGCCCATGCCGCCGTCGCTGGGCAACTACCAGCACGAGCACACCAAGGCCTGGGCGAGGGCTGTCTCGCGATTCGATGGGTTCATTTTTGTCACGGCCGAATACAACCACTCCGTTCCCGGCGTCCTGAAGAACGCTTTGGATTTCCTTTATGCGGAATGGAATAACAAGGCCGCCGGCTTCGTCTCCTACGGAAGCGCCGGCGGCGTCCGCGCCGCCGAAAACCTGCGCCTGATCGCCGGTGAACTGCAGATGGCCGACGTCCGGGCCCAGGTGGCACTCTCCTTCGCCACCGACTTCGAAAACTTCACGAGCTTCACTCCAAGCCAAGCCGCAGAAGATGCCCTGGAGCCGCTGCTGGACCAGCTCATTTCCTGGGCAACGGCGCTCAAGTCCCTCCGCACATAAATTGCGGGCGGTTCTTCGCAGGGTAGAGGGGCAAGTTTGGACCGTGTCCCTCGTCCGTTGTGCAGCCCTTGAACGGCCCATCAGTGGAGAGCAGAACGGACATGTGGTGGTCTGCGTGGTCGCGCCACCACACGCTCATCCCCGCTGTGCCCTCCAGACGCAGGAACTCCCAGGCACGCCAGAGCGCTTCGAGGGGCTGATCGCTTCGGCGTGCTTTCACCACTGCGGGCACCAGGTCACACCGCCTTGCACGTTGAGCTGGCGGCGGTAAGGTGTTTGCACGCTTTTTGCTGATGAACTCGGCGACGTTGGATAGAACAGCTCCGGAGCATCCTCGCCGTTTCCTTCCCCGTTCCCCGAGATGCTCGGGACGATCTGCTGGTGAACGCCGTCCAGCTCGTCGTCGCACTCCCCAACGCCTTCACTTATCTGAGGCTCCAGCAGTGACCCACCGGTTACGGGCGGATTCAGCGCGGTTTGCCGGGTCATGTTCTGCGATCGATGCCCGGACTACTTCGGCGTGGGGGCGCTCATCCAGGCAGTTCTCCAGCAGCGCGGCTGAAGCGCCGGAGGCGAACCTGATCGCGCGGCCAGCGGGGGAAAGCGGCAAGATCCGAGACGTCCACCTTGCGGAATGCGTCGTTGCGGAGGGCCACCAGGCGCTCGAAGTCGTCAACGCCGGGTTCAAGGAACCCGGTGAACCCTGGTCGGAGCATCCAGATGTCCCCTGCCGGTGGCAGGTAGAACACGCCAAAGGAACGGTGCTGGCTGTCCTCTTTGTCGGTCCAGATGGGGACCACGGCGAGGCGGCACCGGTGGCGGGGTTAGTCGTAGCGGCGCCACTCGCTCATCGTGGTGGTTCTCCTCTGGGGTCTGGTGCATGTGCTGTTACGCCCACGGTCCGCTCTCCCACCTGACCGGAGTGGCGCGAAACGGCGGTTCCCGGCGCCGAACCATCCGGACCGGAATGACCTGCGGGCGGCCGTTCCGCCTTTCTGCCCGTGGGCGGGACAGACGGGTGCGGCCTTTGTGCTGATTCCCTGTGAGTGTGCTGCCGCCGGTGCGCGCGGGCGGGTCCTTTCAGGTTCCTTTTGAAGAAGATGCCGGTTGCATCCGGTTGCATCCGGGTCTGGCCAGGCCCACGAAAACCTGTACCAGGACCAGATCAAGTAGGGCTTGCCGTCATCTCCGGAATCGAATATCGTCCGGACTTTGAAGATCTGGCAGGCTCTCCACCCGGGATTCCGTCACTCCTGCTGGAGAGACCGCCCAGGACATGGAGTTGTACATCCCCTGAACAGTTCAGCAGGCAGGTAATCCCCGATCACTGGCCCGTACGCTCGCCATGTGAAGGCCAGGGTACGGCTGTGGCCAGCTGCGCACGCACTGGGGGCGCTGCCAGAAGCCCGCCCTCAGGAGGGGTTCCTTGCGTAAGATTGAGTTCAGGCAGGCAGCGACCCCGGATCTTCTTTTTGGCATCCTGTTCAAGAAGACAGGGCCGCTGCGTGCAGTTCAAGAGAGCAACCCGTGAAAGAGCATCCTCCCACCCCTGAATCCTCGGACACCCGGACAGCACCCTCCCTGCAGTCACCACTCGTGGGTGGCTGGAACGCCGGTCCAACGGCGGGACCGCCGGGCGCCGGCGCTGTTACGGTCGTTGAAGGATCCTCCTTCTGCATTTCTTCAGCCGGCGGGGACATCCTTGCCGACCTCACACAGGGCCTCTTTTACCAGGACACGCGCATCCTCTCCTGCTGGTGCCTGACCGTCAACGGCCTTCCGCTCGAGCCCCTGTTGCCCCGTGTTCTGGAACCGTACCGGGCCGTCTTCATCGGGCGGGCCCGGAGCGCACGCGGGCACGCGGACTCGCCGCTGGTGGTGGAGCGCGAACGGCTGGTCGGGGCAGGTCTGCGGGAGGACATTGTGATCCGCAACTACTCGGCGCAGCCGGTCGAGTGTGTGCTGGAGCTGCAGGTGGCGTCGGATTTCGCGGATCTCTTCGACGTGAAAATCGGCCGGACGATGTCTGATGCGCAGCCGGTACGGCGGGTCCAGGGCGATGAGCTGCTCCTCGAAGCGGTCCGTCACCGCCGCCGGCGCGGCATCCTCGTGCACGGCCGGGGTGCCGACGTGGGCGAAGGCCTGCTCCGCTTCGAAGCGCTCATTCCGGCGCGCGGAAAATGGTCCACGAACATCATTGTCACCCCGCTGGTGGAGCAGGGCCTGCCCGCGGACCGGTTCGTCGCATCGACCTCCCCGTTCGAACTGGAAGCGGCACGCCGGCATCGGGCCTGGGGAGAATCAGCTCCCCAGCTGGATCTGGCTAATGACGAGATCGCACGGGTGCTGCGGCGCAGCCACGAAGACCTCGGCTCGCTGCGGATCTTCGACCCCGCCCATCCGGGGCGCGCAGTTGTCGCCGCCGGCGCGCCCTGGTTCATGGCCCTGTTTGGCCGCGACTCCCTCCTGACGGCCTACATGTCACTGCCCGTGGACCCCTCCCTGGCGCTCGGCACGCTGCAGACCCTCGCAGAACTGCAAGGCACCTCGGTCAACCCGGAGACCGAGGAGGAACCCGGACGAATCCTTCACGAGGTGCGCCTGGGCGTCGCCGCCGGAGCTGCCCTCGGTGACCACAGCGTCTACTACGGCACGGCAGACGCAACCGCCCTGTTCGTCATCCTGCTGTCCGAACTGAACCGCTGGGGAATGGAACTGGATGTCCTCCAGTCGCTGCTGCCGCACGCGGACCGGGCGCTGGAGTGGATCCGGGACTATGGAGACCGGGACGGCGACGGTTTCGTCGAATACCACAGTGCCACCCCGCACGGCCTGGCCAACCAAGGCTGGAAGGACTCCTGGGACGCAATCACCTTCGCCGGCGGAAGGCTGGCTGAGCCGCCGATTGCCCTGTGCGAGGTTCAGGGCTACGTCTACGCCGCCTACCTTGGGCGCGGCCTGCTGGCTGCCGCCGCCGGCAGGCGGGACGAGGCCGCTGAATGGGGAGTCCGTGCCGCAAGATTGAAGGAGGAATTCAACAGGCGCTTTTGGCTGCCGGACAAGGGATACTACGCACTGGCTCTGGATGGCAACAAGCGCCCCGTTGACGCGTGTGCCTCGAACATGGGGCACTGCCTCTGGACCGGAATTGTGGATGAGGACAAGGCCAGCCAGGTCGCCGCACGGCTGATGTCCCCCGAAATGTTCACAGGCTGGGGAATCCGGACTCTGGCATCGGACATGGTTGCCTACAACCCGGTCAGCTACCACAACGGCTCCGTCTGGCCCCACGACAGCACCCTCGCCGCCACCGGGCTGATGCGCTACGGCTTCGTAGAGGAGGCCCGGAGACTGGCCACCGGACTCTTCGACGCAGCCATCCGCTTCGGCGGACGGCTACCCGAACTGTTCTGCGGCTTCGACCGGGACGAGTATGACCTCCCCGTCCCCTACCCCACTTCCTGCTCCCCCCAGGCCTGGGCCGCCGCCTCGCCCGTGCAGTTAATGCGCATACTACTGCGCTTGGACCCATATCTCCCAGGCGACGAGCTATGGCTGGATCCTGTCATTCCGGCGGGTTTCGGTTCCTTGCGCGCGCAGAACCTGCTCCTGGGCAACTCCCGCATATCACTGACCGTCACAGGGGAAAACCTCAAGGTGGAGGGCCTGGCCCCCGACGTGAGACTCCGTCACCAGCCACGGCCGGTTGTCTCGGAACTGCTGATGCTCACCGGCCGGGAAGGCTCCGACGGGACAAGCTCCTCAGATAGCAACTAGCCGATACACCGTGCGGGCTGTGATGGGATGCATCCCATCACACTCCTGCTGCTCCGCCCAAAAATCAAGCGCAGACGGTGAAATCAGCCCTGATCGTCATGCCGCCCCGGGTGATCCGCGGAACCCGTACGCACACGTTGCATCAAGAGATTCACAGTGCGACTGCCGTCAACCAGAAGTCTCTTGCACTCCAGCGCCGCCGTCAAAGGGCGTAAACCGAGCGCTCCGGGTGTGGCCGCATCTGCAGGTGAAGACCCATGCACCGCAGATCCATCAGCCCGTCTCCCGGCCTGCGTTCTAGTCCTATCCGGTATTGATAGTAACGGTGCAGGAGACAGGGGTGCGTTCGCCATCGCAGCAGGTTGGGACTTCCGAGCCTTCAGTCACTGCTGCACTTATCGAGCGACGAATATTCCCGTGGCGCTGTCAGGTGAAGAGCCGCAGGCGCTTGGAATAGCTCGAACGGGAACTCGCAGCAACGCATCCCGACCTGGGACGGGAATTCCAGCCCGCATTCACCCGCAAAGGAGATGCACCGGCATGATCTACGGCGTCCTCGCCGCTTTGGCCGGGCTCGGGAGTAGTCATGTGGGAGCCGCCATGGGGCCGACCATCATCGACACCATCGGCTTCCTAGTTCTGGTGGCAGACGGCAACCCATTCCTCAGCTGCATCCGCCGGGAACCAGACGTTTCATTGCCCCTTGTCGACCATGACGCCGGCGGCCAGTCATGCAGGCGGTTTCCCGCCGCCGGTACGCGTCCGACCTGTCCGAACCTCGCACCGCGCCAGCCGGAATGCTGAGGAAACCTCGTGAGCTTTACCGACAGCAAGGCAGGGCAGGTCGCGGTTCTGCCCTGCCTGCTGCTCCGCCCGGAGTTTGGGCGTCTACGTTTGCGCCGTAGACGCCTCCGTTCCGGTGCCGGAACCTGTGGCCCCGGTTCCAGTACCGCGGGTGATCGGTATCTTCCGGGCCGCTGCCTGGGCATCATCGGGAACGGGTATGCGAACTTCAAGGACCCCGTCGTCATAGGAAGCCCGGATGTCTTTCTCGTCCACGGGCCCGGGAACCGTTACGGTCCGCGAAAAGGTGCCGTACCGGAATTCCGAACGGTATCCGCGCTTATCCTTGTGCTCGCTCTTTTCCTCATGACGGACCTCGATCTGCAGTTCATTCCCGACCAAGGTGATGTCGACGTCCTTTGCAGGATCGATGCCCGGTACCTCGGCCTTGACCACCAAGGTCCCGTCCTCGCGGTATTCCTCCACCCGCAACCAGGACCCCAGGTCCCCTTCAAGGAAACGGCGCCACTGTTCGGTGATGTCAGAACCTGCCCGACGGATAATGCTGTTCATCGTTGCCACCCCCTTGTTTACTGCCCGGCCCCTACGACGGATACGGGGACCGGGGATCGCATTTCCAGCACCATTAAGAATTTCCAGCACCATTAAGATAGGGCCGGAAGGCTGCAATGTTAAGGTCTCCACGGCGGTTGCCGACACGAAATGAACGACCGCCCTTGCGGTTTCTGGCAGGGCCCCCCGCCAGCGGCGAGATGATGAGCGCCTGGCTGTTTCCGGCATGAGGCCACCGGGCAGGCCCGAAGAAAGCCCAAGAAGCACACGAAGGAGTCCTCGCGGCCACCAACAGGCCGGACGTTCTGGACCCGGTCCTGCTGCGCCCCGGCCGTTTTGACCGCTCCATCGTCTTTGTCACGGCCGAATGCAACCACTCCGTGCCCGGGTCCTGAAGAACACATTGGATTTCCTATTATGCGGAATGGAACAATCACGCTCCGCCCAAAAACCTGCCCGATCGCCGATGAACTGCAGAAGGCCGATGTTAGCGCCACGGCGTTCTCCTTCGCCGCAGACTTCAAAAACGTCACTACCTTCACCCCCAGACAGGCAGCAGAAGATGCCCGGGACCAGCTCATTTCCTGGGCAACAGCACTCAGGTCCATCCGCACGTCATGGCCTGCCTGCGCTTTCCCGGGCTTGCTGTCCTGACGCTCATCCAGTGTCACCTGGCGATCATGACGTTGCAGCGAGCATGCGCCAGAACGGTTGTAAGTGTTCCCGGGTGCCCCTCTCGCCCATGAGCGCCCAAGACTAACAGTTCCGCCTCTCCCCCGGCAGCGATCAAGGCGCCGATCACGGATTGTCCAGTCAGAAGCTGTTCCGTCACGGCCAGGTTGGGGTCCATCTCCTGCGCCCAGAGCATGGCGTTTCGCAGTACGTCGCGGCTGTGCGACTGTGACGTACGGTGGGGCTTCCACCGCGGCCCGGCATGCTCCACATGAACGATCCGCAGTTCGGTCTGGAGCGTTTGCGCTACACGGATCGACTGCTCCAGAACCTTGCTGCTGCGCAGGTGCCCGTCCACGCAGGCCACCACCGGCCTGCCTTCCTCCCGCTGCGCCCGCACCACGACGAGGGGGCAAGGGCATCCTCCGGCCAGGTCAAGGGATACCGAACCGACCAGTTTCCCGAGGAAACTCCCCAGCCCGCGGCTGCCAACGACAAGCAGGCTGGCATCGAGGGACTCCTGCCGCAGGATCACCCCGGGCAGGCCGGCAACCATGCGGGCACCCACCTTCACGTCCGGTGAAATCTCTGCAGCGATATCGCACCCCTCTTTGACAATGACCTCAGCGGCGTGGCGCAGACCGCTGTCCGCTACGCCCTCTACCGGTCCAACATCCTGAGTGAAAAGCGGCCAGATCCACGCATGAACCACCCGCAGCCGGGCCCCGGAAGCAGTCGCGAAGTCCGCGGCCCACTTCAGCGCGAGCTGAGAGTGTTCGGAACCGTCATAACCCACCGCTACCATCGCTGCCATAACTACCTCCTTTCGATCGAGGGCGCCCTGATGTGCAGCAGGCCGTCACCTCCCGGTTTAATCAGAACGACAGTATTGCCCCACCCAATATTCCCCGGCGCGGCCAGACGAGACATGATGGCTCCTGAGCTGACGGGCACGGCATCACAGCTGCTCTCCCAATGCCCTACCGCGGTTCGGTGTCATCTGCAGAAGGCGTTACAAAATCCCTCGGGCGAGGCTTTCGCCGCGTTCCTCAACACCGGCACGCGCCCGTTCGATGCCATCAACTACCGGGGCGCCCGTGGCGCAGCCCTGTTTTACAACAAACGACGGGTGGCCCGGAAACTCGAGACAACCATCAAGGCCATCACCCGCAGACTTGAACGAGGACCCAAGCGTCACTCTCACGAGCGAATGCGGGCTTGGCTGCTGCTCGGAGGCCTGGCGTGCGAGTGGGAAAGGTGCCTAATTGATCTCATCCAGCCAAACTTACTGCCCGGTAAGGCTTACTTTGGCCTGACGCAAGGAACTACCCTTTCGGGGGTGGCCCGAGGCAATAAATTGGGCCGGGAGCAGAGGATCGGTTCATGGCCAAGGCAGTGACATTTTCCATGACGGCGGTGCCCAAAAACGGTGCGCAGGGCAGCTTCCGCAACACCGTTTTGAGCCTGGAGACAGCTAACCTCAAGGACTGCTTCCTGTCCGTGTTCCACATTAGCGACTCGTACGCACTGCTCAGTGGCGAAGCCCTCCCCGCCTCACACACGACCACAAACGCCGCGCTCCGCGCGTACCTGCTCCGCGGGCTCGTAGGAAACGCCTCCGACTTGGACTTCGACGTAAAAATCGACCGGCGTTCAGAATCCACCCGCTCCCGCTCCTGATCTGATGCTCCGGCCATCGTAACGGGTGTCTGCCCCTCCTAAGAGGGCAGGCAAACCCAATAAGCGATGAGAGGCGGCTATAGCCGCTACCGTCGGCAAGCCGTTCACCGATACGGCGCGCATCCGCCCGGCAAACCGGCAGCACTCTCTTCAGAATGTCCGAGTGGCAGGTTCACGTCCGGTTGAACTACACCCCAACCTGACGTCAGGAGACTGGGCCTGAAGCCGTAAGAATAGGATCGGTTTTCTGCTTATCTGACAGGAGATCAACAGGCTCCTAGAACCCAACCTGAAATTGCTGAGGATGTTTCGGGTGGAAGCGGCCGTGGCCTCAGGAACCCGGGCGGCATCCGGAACGCTGGCCGACCGCTCCCCCGTGCGTGGACTGGCAGGATAGTGCTGTGACGGTACGCACGGAGGAAGTCAAGAATGGGTCGAGGTTGCTGCGGGTAAGAGTGTCGATCGTGGGTAGCGAGCCGTTGATCTAGCGGGTCCTTGAAATCGATTCTTCCCTGACGCTGGACAGGATCCATGACATCCTCCAAACGGTAACGACGGTGACCTGCCAGAGACCGCCTGGACCCTGGGCGAGGTCCTCACCTCCGAGTCAGGTCCCCTGTTCTACGAATATGACTTCGGAGACTCGTGGATCCACCGCTTCGACGTAATCGACAGCATCCCCAAGCCAGCCACCGCCCCAAGGGCGCGGCTGCTGGACGGAGCACGGCGGGCGCCGTTGGAGGATTCCGGCGGCATCGGCGGCTACCACGACGTGCTCGACGCCCTCGCCGACCCCAGCCACGACGAGCACGACGGCCTAAGCGCGTGGGTTGCTTGGACGG
Source organism: Arthrobacter sp. CMU6 (assembly GCF_059090205.1). Classification (NCBI taxonomy): domain Bacteria; kingdom Bacillati; phylum Actinomycetota; class Actinomycetes; order Micrococcales; family Micrococcaceae; genus Arthrobacter; species Arthrobacter sp. CMU6. Next base: position 22,567 of record NZ_JBNHFL010000038.1, on the reverse strand, counting down.
TCGGGCCATGGCAGGACTTTGACCCTGAAAACCTGGACATCGATGCCCTGAGCAATGAACTCGCGCTGCTGTTCCCTGCTTCCGCACACCGTCCGGGTCCTGACGTGTCGCATAACTAACGCTGTAAACACCCGGCGAGTTCAGGTGGTGAGTGCAACACCCTGAATTGTGTGGGGTGTCGTCGATGGGCAGGCCGTGGTCGCCGTTGAGCGTTCGTTTAGCGTTCTGGGAAGGGCTGGATGCCGCAGCCAACGGGGCTTTTCAGTACAACGTCCCAATGGGCGCCCTCGCCGACCCCACAATGACGGGCAATCGAAGCGAAGCGTCTATCTGATCTTGTTGCTTCCAGCTCCCGCCGCGCGGTAGTGTCGTCCCTCTTGCGTGACGGCCAGCGGGCGCTCTGCCCTTCCTGCTCCATATGCCGGCTTGCTGGCCCTGAAGACCCAGGTGAGCAGTTGGCCTGTCCCCGCCAGAGCGAGCAAGACGCAAAGAGCAGTGACATAGAGCAGGAACATCAGCGCCGCTACCGTGAACGTGCCCAGAAACGCCACGAGAAGACCTATCGTCCGGGGATCATCCATCGCACTTCGAACCCAACTGCCCGGGGCCTACTCGCCCGGCGGATGCTGCTGCCCGGTCGCCAGGATGGCGAGATCGTGGATGAGTCGTTGCACTTCGCGTTCACGACCCTGGGCAGAAAAGAGAAGAGCGGCCGTCGGCGGTCCGGCGGGAGGACCAGGGGCGGGGGCTGGTTTCGGGACAGGCGCCACCGAAGCCCGTTCCTCAACCTCAAACGGATCAATAAATCTAACCGGTTCCATCACAACGTCCCCCAGTGTTCATGGTCTGCTCTGTCTACCATGAACTGATCCCGGCTATCGCCGGACCACTCCGGAAAATATCAAGCTCGTTTTACCTCGACACGCCTAAAGCGACCTCACCAGCTTAGTCACGACCGCCCTCAGCCAAGGGCTGAGACGTCTCATATCCCTAGCGTTCCGAGACATAGATGCGTGGCCAGCCCTGCTGCAGATCGCCATTCAATCTGACGCCATGAGAAGCCCCGGCGTGCCTGAACCGAGCCGCAGGCCGTTGGCGAACCCTCGAGCGCTCTCCGTAGTAGGGAGGAGTGACACCTGCGGTGGGGCGGAAAGGGTTCTGCACAGCACTGCTTATGAATGTCGGTGAATCTTGTGAATCTCGGGGCGGTTTGCAGAGGACGATTCATATTGCGGGGCGACCCAACCTATCCTGCCCTCTGACCACCGTTCCTGCCCTGCGGATAAAAATTAACAATGCGTCTGCAGACGCCTCGGCTACTAATAAGTTCCTCCTTGCACGAGTGCACCAGAATGCGGCGTGATGAGGTTTCCGCTAACAGGCCATGACGAGAGGTTTGACCTTGAACCAACTCCCGAGGCCGGCCGGGCCATTATCGAGTAAACCATCCTCCGGGTGTGCCAAGCGATTTACGGTTTATCTATTGTCTGGAACGCCCAACTGGGGAGACTGAATCCCGCAGGTGTTTGTTAGTGAGCAGCCTGGTACTGCTCGACGATGTCCGCTTGGATCCGACCACGGGCGTTAACTTTGAGCCCTTTATCCAGGGCCCACTGCCGGATAGCTTTGGCATCGCTGTTACCTGCTGGGGGTCTCCGAGTGGCCGACCGGCCGCGCCCACCCGAGGTCTTGCGTGCTGCATCGGCAAACCGACTGACGGCCTGGCGGAGTTCATTGGCGTGTTCTTCGTTAAGATCAATCTCATATTCAACGCCGTCTAGGGAAAATTGCACGGTCTCACTGGCTTTACTGCCGTCGAGATCATCTTCGAGAATAACTACTGTTTTGCGTGACATAGCTTGATTTTATCAGTGGAATGGCGTTCACAATCCCTGCCTGTCATGGCTGCAAATTCTCCTTTGATTAGACCTTATGAGGGAGATTCGCAACTCACATTTCTTCCCGTATACGTCTTGCTGATCACGTTCAGTACGTTCCATAGCCATCCTTCATCGAAAGCGCTGGACCGTACCGGGCACCGCTGCTTTCGGGTGGAGCAAGGCTGTTGTCCCACATCCCGTGGGACATTTGGGTCGAAAGCCGGCCAAGCCGCCGGCTAAGCGTTGGCACACGGGCCATTAATCAGTGGGAGTTAACCGGCAGGGTTTTCGGCCAGTCTTCCGATAACTCCCCTCCCCCGTGGGGCTGCTGCGTGGCGTTTCGGGAAGGTCTTGCTGATGCCCCAGTTCCTTGCACCGTGGTGAGTTCGGTGAATCTCAAAGGTAGTCCCGACAGGGCGGAAACGCTGTGCGGCCTTTACAAGTGCCTGATTTCGGCTGTGTTCCTCCGCCCTTGGCCTGGCCTATTGGTCGAGGGTTTCGGCCCATTCCAAGGCGGCGGTTAGGTGGTTTTCATCTGGGAGAGCCCGTTGCTCCTCTTTGGGGAGTTTGTCGTAGGTGTAGGCGGCGACGGCCATGGGCGATGTGGAGCGTCCGAGGCTGTATCTGACGCTGCGGTCGTTCTTCGTTCCACAGATCAGGATGCCGACGGTTTCGTTGTGATGCTCCCGGCGAAGAACGTCATCTACCAAGGCGACGTAGAAGTTCAGTTTGCCTGCATATTCCGGTTGGAACTTGCCGGTTTTTAGCTCGATGACTACGTAACGGGACTGTTCGATGTGGAAGAAGAGCAAGTCTACAAAGAAGTCGTCTCCGTCTACGTCGAAGTGGACTTGGCGGCCGACGAAGGCGAAGCCAGGGCCGAGCTCGCGGAGGGTTTCGGTGATCCGGCTGGTCAGTGCGTTTTCAAGGTCTCGTTCGGCGACTTCGCCGGAGAGGCCGAGGAATTCGAAGTTGTAGGGGTCTTTGGCTACCTGTTGGGCGAGTTCGGAATCTGGTGCAACAAGCCTTTGCACAAAGTTGGACGGCGCCGCCCCACTGCGTTCCAGGGTCTTGTTCATGATCATGTTCATGAGCACATCGCGGGACCAACCGTGCTGAACGGCGGCGGCGGCGTACCAGTCCCGTGCATCCGGCGTGAGGCGCTTATCGAGAATGATCCGGATATGGCCCCACGGCAAATGTCCCACAGCCTGTGGGACATTTGGGTCGAAAGCCGGCCACGCCTCGGCGAAGCTGCGCATGTACTGCAGGTTCGACCGGGACAGGCCCTTCATGTCCTGGAACTCTGCACGCAGGTCTTCAGCCAGTCTCCCGATGACCCCGCTCCCCCACCCTTCAGATGCTTGGCGCTCCAGGATGGTCTTCCCGATGGACCAGTTCAGTGCAATGAGTTGCGTGTTGACGGTCCGCAGCGCATTAGTCCGGGCTGCTCTAACCTGGTTCTTGAGTTCACGGAGGAGTTCGGCGTAGCTAGCCGGGAGGGCGAGGTCACGGGCATCGGGCATGCGTTTGATCCTACCTACCAGTATTCGTCCCATGACCGCGGCGCGTGACCTTAGCGGCCCATTTGGCCGGTTTCGTTCTCCTTCCTTCAGCCGCCTGCTGCCCTAGCGATAGCGCGTGGACGAGAGCCTGAGTTTCGAGTCTCGAGGAAAGAGACTAAGAAGGCTTTCCCGGGGGCCAGAAGTGCACTATCCAGCACACCACTCCGGAACACCCCTAGCAAAGGACTGCCGCATGGCAGCTGATCCCTTTAACGCGGGGAGACTGTATCTGGGCAAGCACTTGCACAACGTGAGGCCCGTGCCAGCCTTATACAGCGCGTCGAAGCATCACGGGCTCTTGGATACCGATGCGCCACAGCCTCCGGGCGCCACCCCCCACCTGAATCGCGCGAAGCTCCGCAGTTTGATGAGACTCGGATGAGGCTGGCTTTAGAGTGCGGCCCCACTTTTACCGGCTAATGCCTTTTTGTAGAAGCTTCGTCTGGCCGTTGGCGCCACGCGTCTTGCGGGCCTTCGGGTTCCGTCCTGGCGCCTTGGTGACCGCGGCGGTGGGCGGGGTCGCCTGGTCCTGGTCGGCGCTGAGTCGTGCCTGTACGGCCTCCCGGTCGGCGACGCTTTCCAGACTGGCAGCCAGTGCCTGCCGGCGCTCGGCTGAGTCGTGCCTAAGGCCAGCCTGTTCTGCCAGTGCCTCGGGGCGCTGGTTCTCCTCGTCTGCGTCCTGCTGGCGATCCCGGTCTTCCCGGTCGGCCTCGGCCAGCAGCTGCACAGCATGGGCGTTCTCGTCCCGGCCGGCCCGGCGTTCCTGTTCCGCCTGTTCGCGGTCCTGTTCAGCCTTCACCAGGGCCTTCGCCACCGACGCATCATCGGTACCGAGGTTGTCCACGTCCAAACCGTAACGGCGCTGCACCTGGTCGCGGATGACCTCGGCCGCGTCGCGCGCCGCCGGGTCGTGATCTTTCCACGCGGTGGCCGCCTCATGGACCCTTTCGATGTCGCGGCCGCTGGCCGTGTCCCACCACCGGTTGTCCATGACCGGTGCGAGCTGGGCGCGGGCTGCTGCCCGCTCCGCGTCGAACCGGGCCTGCAGCTCACGGGCCTGTTGTTCCTCGGCCGCTTGGGCGCGGCGCAGCTCCTGCTCGCGTGCCCTGGCCACCTGCTCACCGAGCCGGCCTGCGCCGGTCAGCCCAACCCGCGAGATCCCCTCGATTGCTTCTTCAATGCCGTCAGATTCGTTCATGGTTCCCCCTCGTTGGTGTTATCTCTCAATGCCCGGGCGGGTCGTTCCGCTTCCGGTGTTCGCGTGGGTACGGGCTTGCACGTATTTCGGCGGCAGCACGGAGCCAGCGGACCGGACCGAAGCCTGACCGGCTGTACTAGCTCGGACGGCTGCGGCCGCTTCGGCATCGGTCGTGGACGTGGTCGTAGGGACGGGTGGCAGTGCGGCAGCGACCTGGCTCAGTTGGTGCTTGACCATGTGGCTGATCTGTCGTGCCCTGCGCAGGTCATTTGATGCCTTGTGCATGTCGTGGATGGCCTTGGCGACGTTGAGCAGCTGGCGGAGCATGATTGCCTGGGAAGCGGTTCCGGTGCCGTCCATCGAGGCTGCCATGAGCATGAGGGAGGCTCCCCGGGCGGACGGTCCGGCGCTGCGGATGGGGCGGACCACCGGGTACCGCCGCAGTTGTGCCGTCTTGGACAGCTCGTCCGCTGCTGCTGCGAGTGGGCCGGGCGTTGCCTCGGTTGCCGTGGACCAGGCTGCGAAGGCACCGGATGTCTCGCGTGCAACGTGCGCCCAGGTTGCGTGATCGTCCAGGGGGACGGAGCGCAGCGTTTCGCGGAGCCGGGCAATTTCGTCGCTGTACTGCTGCCACAGTTGCGGGTCCGGTTCGTGCGCTTCGCGGCCGATCGTGACCGGGCGCCGGCCGCGTGCGGCTGCCTGCCATTCGGCGACGGCATCGGTGGCACCTTGCGGGGTGTCGTGCCATTCGGCGCGGAGTTTGGGCAGGGCGAGGTCTTTGGCGAGGTGGCCGCCGCCGAACCAGACAGGCCGGCCGCCTTTCGGGGGTCGTTCGGCCACGCTGTAGCCGACCACGACGTCGTCGCGTCCGGACGCATAGCGGGGCCTGACCAGGGCACCGGTACGGCGGAGGCGTCGAATGAATTCGGCCTCGTCCTGGGCCGAGGTCGCGCAGGCGCGGACTTTGCGTTCGAGGGACCGGCGTTCCGGTTCCGGCGCTCCCCGCCGTTCGGACGCTTCACGTTCACCGGGCCGCAGGCCACGGGTGGAATGCGTGGGCGAAAGTTCTTCCAGGCCGTACTTTTTCTCAAGCCCGCGGGCGGCCTGTTGTGCGCGGGGGAAGTCACGCCAGCTGCTCCACTTCGTGCCGTCTTCGCGGACCATGGACGCAGCGATGTGGATGTGGTCGTTCCCGGCTTTGCTGTGGCCGTGACGGATCGCCACCCACTGCGCCGGCGCTCGTCCGCTCGCTTCGGTGAACCCCATCTCGTCCATGAAGTCCTGCGCAATATCAGCCCACCGCGCGTCGGTCAGGTCGCCTTCCTCGGCGCGCAGCGACAGCGAGCAGTGCCAGACATGCCCACCGGGAATCTCAACACCCAGGACGCTTCTGGCCCGGTCCAGTTCCTTGGCAATGGCCTGGGCGGCATCCGCGTTCAGTTCATCGTCGTTGTGCCAGGCCATGATCGACGGTGAGCCGGCAACCAGATGCGGGTCGGTGTGTTCGTTCGCGCGGCCGGGACCGGCAAGGTACGCGATGAGCCCGTACATGCGGGTGCCCTTGGTGATGTTAGGAATCATCAGCGCACCATCAAATCCAGCATCGAATTGATCCGGTCCGCGACCGCACGCACCCGCGTGAACACGGTGCGGGCAGCTTCCGGGAATTCATCCGTGGCGTTCGCGTGCCGGGCCAGCTGGTTGACGTTGTTCGACAGGGCAGCAAGGTAGCGGCGTGCCGCGATGAACTCCACGGCCATCGCACGCCGCTCAGCCAGCGACTCCGAGTTCTCCGCATACAGGGCAGCGCTGACCAAAATCTCCGACGGACTGCGCCCGGTCCGTTCCTCCAGGACCTTCAACTGCGCCCGCTCGAACTCCGACATCGACACCCGCACGTACTGGGTCGCCCCGTCAATGTTTGCCCGGCGGCGGCGGGAAAACCGGCGCGGCGACGTCCGCTCATCAGTCATCCCGGCCCCTCCCCCAATGCCCAGCGCAGCGCCCCGGAAACTCCGGGCCACACTCACGAGTGTGCCGCATCCAAGACCGCAGGCCGTGGATCAACACGCGGGTTATGGCACATAACCGTCTAGCTTGCTCCGACAAATCACCTGCGCCTGTATTCGGCGCTCGGGGTGGTTCCAGGGGACTGCCCTGCAGGACGCTGCGCGTCTGACTTGTTCACAACGACTGCGTCGTTCCGTTTCGGCTGGTTGAGGCTACTGCCCGGTCCTTCCTTGGCAAGTCTCCGCAGCCGGCTTTCGCGGCATATCCTCCGCTGCGCTCCGGTATTCCACGGTCCGGCCACTCCGACTGGCCAATTCCTTCACCGGCCAAGTTTCGGCAAGCGTGCCGAAAGGAACGCGGCATAGGGTTAGCGAAAGGTACAGTTTTGGCTCTCATCTCACCTACCACAGTGGCCAGGCAATACGGAGTCCCCGCGACGAAGCTGCGGCAGTGGCGGCAGCGCGGCATCGGCCCCGAATACTTCCAGTTCACAGCACGGACCGTCAGCTATTCCGACGACTACCTGCGGGACTGGTTCAACGATCCCCGGAACGCTGACCTTCTGGCAGAAGATCCACCGGCCACCATGCAAACGTAATGTCAGAATGGGCGAGTCCGGCGGAGCCGGCCTCGGGATGATCGATAGGCTGGATCCATGGCTCACCTCGACATTGAACAGACACGAAACCAAGCCCGCGCGCTGCTGGACTCCCGCATTGAATCCGTCACTGCCCTGGTCCGGAGCCGCCAGCGAATCACCGAGTTGAGGGATCAACTTGTTGCTGCCGAACGCGACGACAAGCGCGCCTATGTACAAGCCACACGCGATGGATGGAGCGCAGAGGAACTGAAGAAACTTGGCCTCGAACCGTCGGCGGTAAAGCGCCGTCGCAACACCAAGCGGTCGGCCGGACCGGAACAGGGGTCCGACCAGAACGCCGGCACCTCCTTCAGCGAACAGTAACCCCCGCAACCAACGCCGCCTTGAAACACACAAGTGGCTTGCGGCAGGCACCCAATAAGCAGCTACACACAAAGAAGGACCGGGAACACTCCGGTCCTTCTTTGTGTATAGCTGGAAGCATCGCAAAGCCAAGCGGTGGCGTGCGCAGACACCTCGTAAAAAGCGGCCCGTAAGAACCGGGGACGGTTCCCCATGATCAAAGACGCAGGTGGCCGTCTCCCCCGCCGCCACGGCCGCGTTTCTTTCAGCAGGGACGACCCGCAAACCAGCGTGCGGCCAGAGATCCGGCACACCCAGGAGCCAGAGCACGTGGCCGGCCTCCAAGACGCAGGGGTGCTCCCCGGGCTTTGCAGGGCGGTGACAGCCACAAGCTGCAGGACGGCACTGAGTCACCACCACCTTCAGGAAGCCCGCGTTGATCCAGGCAGTGGCAGCGAACGCAGGAGAAGGATTCACACCATCACGACGGGACTCGACAACGCTTAAGGCCGGCACCCGTACGGGTGCGGCCTTCGGTACGTTTCTCGGTTCCGGTGTCAGTCCTCAGCGGGTGTATCGCCTTCGCTGATCTGACCGGCGGCGATACGCTCAGCCGTCTTCGCGAAAGACGCGTCAATGTACGCTGCCAGGTCGTCTTCCCGGACCCGCCTGATTCCACGGTTATATTGCCTCGGTAACCGGTGTAAGAACTGTTTGTCTTAGGACGCCGCTCCGTCGTTCCTAGCTCTTTTCGCGGTCCCTGTGAGGATCGGGGCACACATGGTGCCGGTCAGCTGTCCGACCGATCAAACCGGCTAGTGACCAGTCCTGCTCTGGGGAGGCCCTGGTGTCCGATTACAGCGGGGGCTTGTGCTGTCCCAGAGACTCGGAATCCGACTGCCCTTCATCTTCGAGGTCGCCGGCGGCAATCCGTTCAGCTGTCCGCCGGTAGGCATCGGCGATATAGTCTTCGACGTCCTGGCGCCCGACCCGCCACATACCGCGGGAGCCAACCTGCAGGGCTCGAAGCTCCCCAGTCTTGATGAGCCCTCGGATGAGGCTGGCCTTCACGTTCAGCTCTTCTGCTGCCTGCTCAATGGTGAGGAAGCGGTGGGGGCGCGTTTCGTCAGTCACCGGGTCATACTATCTGCGGCCCGCAGACCGATACTCCAGGGGTCGGCGCAGACGACGGTCCGGTAGTTTTTCTGGGCATGGGTCAGTTGTCCTTGGTGTCGCGTTGGCGGATCTCATCCATGGTGCGTTGCCCGCGCCGCAGGGCCCCTGCCGGTGCGGGTTCCCATGCGCGGCCTTGGTGGTGTTTGCGTTGCAGGCGTTTCACTTCGCGCATTGTCGCGCGGACGATGAAGTCGGAGACGCTGGCGTCCCCTTCGAGGGCGCCGGTGGCGAGGAACGCTGCCCGGACCTGGCCGGCCTGCTCCTCGGTGAAATACGGGGTGAAGGCGGCAATTTTTTTAGACGGCATGCAGCATCCGTGGCCAGGGGTGGAGGCTGTCCAGATAGCCGGGTTTCAAGACCATGCTTCCGTCATCGTTGGTGCGGATGCCGGAGTGCTGGTGACTGCCGCCGGCGTGGGCGATGGCAGCCAGCACGAGATCAAGATTGCCCCGGTCCAGTCCGGGGATGACGTCGCCAAGGGCGACCGGGACATCTTCGGCGAGGGAGGCGGCCAGCAGCAGGAACCTTCGCTCACCGCCGGAGAGCCCGTCCAGGTGCTCCGGGATGGCGGCGAAGTCGATCCACACATTCTGATCGCCGTTTTCCTGGCGTACCCAGGGCTGCCCGGGCCGGGCGTACCGGCCGCCGAACGCGCGCAGCAGCAGCTCCGTCGCTGCCTCGAGGGTGTAGGAGCCTTTGGCCCAGGCCCGGAGTTCGTCGTCGTGGGTCATGGTGTGAGCCTTTGCGGTGGAGTGGCCGGAACGGGTGTTGTTCGAAGGGTAGTGCTGCCGGTGGTTCACGGCCAACACTAGCCGCGACCACCGACAGCCGGGTTAGAAGGCCGGCTCGTCCTCCGCGGCGCCGGTGGTGATGGTGCCGCTCGGATTGGCGTACTTGCCGAACCAGACGTCCTCATTGGCGTAGAGGCGGGGGCTGATGGTGAACTCACGTTTCCGGCGGTCCATGCGGCCCGCCCCCGCCTCTGCCACAGCCTCCGTGTCCACGTCGGACGGCGCCTCGCTTTTTGCGGATTCGATTTCCTTGGGTTCGCTGGGGATGGCCATGTATTTAAGGGACAGGCCGATCTCCTCGACCTCGAGCTCGAGCACGGTGCGTTTCTCCCCCGCTTTCGTCTCGTAGGTACGGGGCTTCAGCACGCCTGTGGCGACCACGCGGGATCCTTTGGCCAGGGACGCTGCGGCGTGCTCGGCCATCTCCCGCCAGGCCGTCGCGCGAAGGAACAAGGTATCCCCGTCTCTCCACTTTTTAGAAGCCGAATCGAACACACGAGGCGTCGAAGCTATCGTAAAGTTCACGACGGAAGTACCTTCGGTTTTTCCGAACTCACGGGAACCGGGGGTGAAGCGCAGCTCCGGGTCGTTGGTGAGGTTGCCGACCACGGTGATGGTGGTTTCGCCTGACATTGGTTTCATCCTGTTCTCTTAGTTTCGTTCTGGCGGATTTAATTGCTGCGGGTAAGAGCTGCTGCGTGGTTTATGGCGGCGGCGACGAGCTTGTCGCGGCGCAGGCCGGACCAGTGGTCCTGGTCATCGGAGTTGTTCACCACGACCGGCGCCTGGGAGTATCCGAGTTCGGCGGTGATGTACTCCAGCGCTGCCGGCACTTCGGTGATGTCCACGGCCGTGTAGGTGATGCCCTTGGCGTCGAAGTAGTCCTTCGTCTTCTCGCAGTTCGGGCATTCGGGCTTGGTGTAGACCGTGTAAGCGGTGGGTGAAGCAGTCATTTTCAGCACCTGGTTTCGTATCAAATGAGTTTCGTTCGTCTGGCTGACTTGCTACTTCAATTCTAGCAATCATTCAACTGAATGAATAGAGGTTTAACCGCTTATTTCCGGGCTTTTTAGGGGACTTTGGAGGGTTATGGATGCCATTTCTTGCCCGTCTGCAGCACGGGAAGGGTGTCATTTTCAGAAGCTAACTGCACAGAATGTCAAAAGTCGTCTGCGCATCCCAGTCCTGGCTTCTCTAAGAGCCGCCAAGTGCCCCCGGTCCCCTGTGTCAGGGTTGGTGTCCAGACATCTCCCCCTGTCGTCCCGGCTAAAAGAACCCCGCCCGGCGGCGAAGGAGCCGGCAGCCTATGCCTTGGCCCTGGGAACTGTTCTATTTCGCTGTCGCACAATGGCCAGGTGAAGACAGGAGAATCTCAAAGTGGTCCAAATAGGGGGTGTCAGCGCGTGGGGGCGGGCGTGTCGTTCCGCGCCCCCGCAACGCTCGCATCTGTCTCACAACCAAAGGGTTATGAGACGGCCTAGTGCGCCAGTTGAGGGACCTTCACCGGGCGGTAAATCGGGCAGCGTATACGGGGCATCCGGATGTCAGCCCCTCACCCGGCGGAGAATTCAAGGAGGTGCGCCCATCCATCGACCCTCTTTCGGGACGATTCCCGGACTACCCTCTAGTGGGACGAATTCGGTGATGAAAACGGGACGCGCCCTGGTGGGACGCTGGTACCGGAATGTGAAGGGCTGAATGGCTTCTCACTGTTGGAGAGCCGTAATAGGCTTTGCCCATGTCGCAGGGAAGAGCCAGCAAAACGCAGATGGTTATTCTCGTTCTAAATCCACGGGATCCTTGGAGCAGGGTGAACTACTTCAGAAAGCCAGGTTCGTTGAGCACGCCGGAATCGCGGGACGTCCATGGACGATGACTCGAGCGCGCTCAGGATCGAATTACCTGAGCTGCGGAAATACAAAACGCTGGATATTGCATGGAGGCTCCTCTTCTTACTCTTCTGGATCTTGTGGGGCGTCCTGCTTTTTGGAGATACAGAAGTCTCGCGTGAAACCAGCCTGGTGATTATGGGCACCGGAGTTGTCCTCGCAGGCGGGTTCGCCTTCTACGCATCTCGTAAGCAGAAAACACTTCGACCTCTCATCAACCGCAGATTCGCAGCAGAGTTCAGCACCCAAACAGGGTACGAGTACCCCCGAGACATAGACATCCTGGAGGTCAAACGAACCATCGCTGTCCGGAGAGATGACGGCTCTGTGCTTCTATGGGGCGTGAACCGCTCGACAGGGAGTGTCATCGTTACTCCGGTGGTCCAAGCATGACCGTAAACGCCCTTGGTGGTCGCCATGCCAGCGAGCGTTCCGGGTGCGGGCTGTCCTCGGGCGGACCAAGGTGATTTCGTGGATCACGGGCGCCAACGCACACCGTTGTCTGTGCATTCCGCTGTTCTGGCTGCGCGGCTTTGCAAGCATGCTGCATCGACGAGTTCGCGTTTCCCGATCGGCTGACTCAATTCGACGGTCACGGGCACGGTGTTATTCCCCTGGCAACCTCGGGCACCTGGTGATAGAGGTTTGACATCGGCCCGGATGAGGATCCGTTCCTGTTCGATCTGCACAATGGGATCAAGCACGGTCACGGTTTCGCCATTTGCGCAACCCAGGCGCTGCACGCCTATCTGAAGGGTGGTGGAGTCCGAGGTGACCTTTGCTAGATTGAGGAGCTCCCAAGTTCCTATGGCACCGGCTTCCGGCGCTGAAGGTCCGGTACTACTTATGTTCTGGGGTGGTGCTTCGGTGCCCGTCGTGGGGGGTGCGGAAGCGTCACAAGCGTTGAGGACGAGGGCCGAGCAAGCTAATGCTCCAATCAACAAGTCTCGTCCTAAGCACCGGCGCTCCACGTTCATCCTCCATGCGAACCAGTTCCAAACAGGCACAAATCCATCATCTGCAACCGTCTCTTCCCGAAGTATGGCATTCCCGGTGCTCCTCTCATAGAGCATCCACACGTACCGGGAGCAGAAGCCCATTCACCTTCCACACACGTCCGGTTTAGGGTTCGCCTGGGGACCCAACCACGTCGCGCACCTTGCCCTGAAGTAGGGTTGCAAGGTCATCCCGGGCAACTAAATCTTTGGGGGAAGAATCATGGAGATTGTCCTGCTGGTCGTTTTTCCGGCCATCTTCTTTTACGTTCTCTATGGGGTGATCCGGGCGGCGACACGAGACGGCATCATTGCCGCCAAGAAGGCCGAAAGAGACAGCGCGGCTGCGGATGCCGTTTCGCGAGACCATCATTGAACCATCTGTGTCTCGGTAGGTTCGGCTCCGGATCCTTTGTGTCCCGGCTAAAGCTGTCTGCCCCGACGATCCCAGTCCGCCCGCCGAGCTTCTTCCTCATCCCAGAAATGTCCGTCGCGATGGCGCACATAAAACAGATATGCGAGCCCGGCTGCGCAAAGAACCAAGAGTGCCACCATTAGGAAATGGAACCCGTCCCAAGGTTCATCCGATCTGGCCACAAGCTGCGAGATGGGATTTACGGAAAGCAAGATCCACATGAACAGTTGAAAACGGAAACTGCCCCGTGTCATCCGAGGCTCGAGTCGCTTCTGACCCTCCGACACGTTCGGAGCATACAACCGCAGACGACGGAGATGAAGGCATCGTGAGTGTGCCGTAACCGGTTCGCGCTACGGATTGTGGGCGAGGAGATGATTCCGATGACAAATCGGCGATACGGACGTAGGCTCCGATCAGCGCTCGTACTCCGCTCGTGACCAGGGAGCAAAGGTGGCAGCTCGTTGCATGGCCCGCAGGCGGATTGAGCTTTTTGTATGCCCTGCGGGATAATTGCTACTGCTGGATAGGAGTGTGGCATGCAGCAGTTGGCGAGCCTATTGAGTCTTCTCTCCCTTTTATCGAGCCTGCCTGCCCTCATCTACATGGCGAAACACCCGCATCGCAAGGGCGAACCCTATGGCAGAGAAGACAAAGTCGTGTGGATTTCACTCTTTCTGACTTCTGGGTTCCTCGTCGCTTCGAGCCTTCTAATGTTTGGCAGTCCGTTGTCACGGTTATTGATTGTGCTTGCCGTGTTTCTGGCTGCACCCACCGTTGTCTACATGGCGAAACACCCACCGACCAGGGTTGAGCCATTCAATAGGACACACAAACTCATGATGATTCCACTCTTCCTGAGTTTCTGTTGCATGGTCGCCGCAGGCTTTCCGACGGTGGCCCGAGTCTAAAACGTATTTGGCCCGCCGTTTAGGGGCGCACTGTCCCGGGAATGGTTAGCTCTGGAGACCGCTCTTTAGGAGGATTAGGGGACCACTGTAGAGGGGTCCTCTTCGCTCAGGGCCAGGGTGGAATCGAGGGGCCCCGTGCTGGCGCAAGTGTTCAGCGGGAGGGTGCGGGCGTCGGGCTCTGCATGGTTCCGTGGTCGGCAAGGTGCAGCAGCTCTCGGTCGCCCAGCGGCTCATCCAGGGTAACGGTGCCCACAGGCGTATAGCCGGATGCGTTACACGGCGTCGCAGGCCCGTTCTGATAGAGGGGAACAAGGGCGACTGCAGTGGAAGTTTCGGCTGTGAGGATTCCCTTGGCGGTCGCGCATGGTGTCCCTTGCTCGTACTGGATCACCAGCTTCGTGCGGTCGTCGTTAATGTCCATGAGCCGCCAGTCACCGATGGTGTCGGTGCCCTCGTTATAGGACGTGGCGAGCAGCGGTTCCGTTGGCGTTATGTTCCCAGCCAGACCCACTGGCCGAAGAGGGTCCGGAGTGCCCTGGTTCCAGAGATCGGCCGGGATATTTCCAGGCAGTGACGCACTTTCCGATGTGGACGGTGCGGGCGGCTCCGAAGTGCAGCCTGCCGCCGCCAGTGCCATTACGGCGCTCACCGCCATGACTGCCAGCTTCTTCACTGGCCGCGAAAGCATGCCCATGACCTGAAGCTATCCAGAGAAGTAGCTACTGTCTACACTCCCAGGCGTTTGGGAACGTGCCTCCCGTTTAAGGTTCCTTAGTCAAGAGATAAATCCGTCGGGAACATTATTCTGGGGCTCTGGTAGTGCGCCTAAGGAGGCTTCCGATATGAATCAACAGGACAAGCAGCGACGCCGGGCGGTACGGCGCATCTTCGTTGACACCGACCCGGCTGGCCTGGGATTCGGGGGTGTCTCTTTCCCTGAACACGAATATGACACGGAGGCGGACTTGGCCATGTCCTGGCTGGTTAATGGGCTGCCTCCAACAGATGTCGCAGCACGGGTGGCACGCTACATTCATCGTGACTGGGGCGTCTCCGTATCGGACCGCAAGGTGGAGCAGCTTGCTCACACGCTTGCTCTACTTAGCTCAAAACCTGAATGGCAGGGCTAGAAGCCATACCCGCTCGCTTAACCCCATTAGGGGTTCCTTCGGCGATCCTCAACTGGGCGCAATGCCCAGTGACCTAAGTCGTGCAAGAATCGCCGCATGGATGAGGATGAGCGGCAGACGAGGAACGAGTTAATGATCCTCGAGGCTCTGGTGCGGGCGATGGATCGGCGCGACGAGGTCTTCCAGGTGATTGACGATTCAGAAGACGTGGACGAAGCAATCCGTCGCGTGGGTCAACTGTTGGGTGTGGGAAAGTTGGGCAGCCGGGCAGTCCTCGACCTGCAGGTCAGAAGATTCACCCGAGACCAGCGTCAGGCCCTCGTTTCCCGTGCAGAAGAACTTAGATCAAAGTTGCCTGATGACCGCTGAGGACTTCGTGTTGTCTATCGGTTACTGGTTCCTGATCGAAAGGGTCGGACTAGTCCCGATAGAGGTGCTGCGGCTCAGCGATCCGACTAGTCCGGCTTCCCCTTCGCGGAGTAGATCAAAGAACAGGGCCCGGTTGAGGTTCCCCACGTAGAGACAGATGCCATCGACGCCGTGCGGTACTAGAAGGCACGTGAACCGATGACAATGCCGATCACAATGACCACGAGTCCGAACGCGGCCATCGCAATCTTGCCTATCCGTCTAACTTTCTCGGCGGGTAGGTCAGTCTTGAAGTCGCGCAGTATGTCGGTGGTGGAGCGGGCGAATCTATCGCGGAACAAGATCATTAGCATTCCAGCAACCAGGGATGTAGCGGCAATTACCAGTGTCTCTGTTGGTCTGGACATTCCTTCAGCAGGGTTCCCGTCCCCCCTTAGCTCCCCGCCGGTCAGACCATAAATCAGGACAGCCGTTCCGACGATGATGAGGGCCACCGTCCACACGTGCAGGAAGCGCTTTTTGCCGCGGATGTACCTGTCGACATCGCCGTCCGGATGACTCCGCACGTATGTTCTGGCAGCTAGACCCTCAGTCAGCCGGCCCAAACCAAGAGCAGCAAAACCCAGAAGCATCCAGGCCAGTCCCGCCAGTGCCGTCGTCGACATGCGATGCCTCCTGCAGCTCGCGGACACCCAAAGGTTCTGCCCGTCTGATACTGAGATGAGACTACAGATGAAGCAGCAGGCACGAATAGACCTCGAGGGAGAACCTCTTGCAGCAGGTGCTTCGACTAGAAACTAGGAGACCTCTGCCAGCTGCCTGTCATCTTGTTCTCAGCGAGAACAAGATAAACGCCCGGTCAGGGTTCCACAGTTGTACGCCTAGAGCTTCCGGTATCGGACCCAGCGAACCCATGAGAAAGCTGCGGCACAGGCGAAGCCCAAGTCCGCAATTAGAAACCACACGAAGCCTCGGTCTCGCTCAACGAAAATGACGACGGTAAAGATGACCACCAAAGCGGAAGCGACTACTGCCCGGATTAGCAGTTCAGTGGGGGTCGAATTAGCAATAATCTTGGCGCGGATGCGGGGGCTGTCCGTCAGGCCAAGAAAGTCGGTAACCCTCCGCCTTGCCGACACCTCCTTGTCCCCACTCATATCCACAGAGTAGCGAAAATGCCGGGCCCGAGGTAGTTTTTCAACCTCCCACCGAAGAACGCCCGATTGACGTTCCCCGAAGAGACGAAGCGCCCGGGCTGGCCACCGGCTTACGGATAGGTAAGACGTGATGCTACGTTTGGCTGCAGTGACATTCTTACTTTCTCTGTGACACAGAGTCGATGCAGCGGTTCCTGCTCGCTTCCACTGGAAGCGGTGATCCCGTGCGCCCTCAAAAGGGGACTCCCTCGCGAGTTCCCTGGCACCCGACCCCTCACCGTACTCATCCAGAGAAGACCCCATGCCCTTTACTTCGAACGACTCCACCGCGCCCTCACCCGCCATCGACCGGGAGTCACTGCGCCCTGATTGCGGCAACTGCTTCGCGCTCTGCTGCACCGCCTTAGGCTTTTCCCGCACCACGGACTTTGCCATCGACAAACCAGCAGGAAGTCCCTGCCAGAATCTTGCCTCCGACTTCTCCTGCACCATCCACGACAGCCTGCGCCCGCGAGGCTTCCGAGGATGCACCGTCTTTGACTGCTTCGGAGCTGGCCAGAACGTCTCCCAGAACCTCTTCCGGGGAATCAGCTGGAAAGCCGCGCCAGCAACAGCGAAGGACATGTTCCCGGCGTTTAAAATCGTCCGGCAACTCCACGAAATGCTCTGGTACCTGACAGAGGCCACCAACAGGACGTTCGACCCGGATACCTCGCACCAAGCCGATCAGCTCAGAATGATTATCGAAGAGGCGCTGGGCGATACGCGACAGGTCCTATCCCTAGACCTCGGCGACATGCACGCTCGGGTTCGATCCGTGCTGATAGGTGTAAGCGAGGAAGTGAGGTTCTCATACCTAGCAACTGGTGATGATCACCTGGATGCTGCACTAGTCCCCGGAGCAGACCTTATGGGCAAGAAGATGACGTCCAGATTGCTATGGGGTGCGGACCTTCGAGGTGCCTATCTCATAGCTACGGACCTGCGAGGCAGCGACCTCTCAGGTGCTGACCTGCTCGGCGCAGACCTCCGAGACGCCCGTCTCCAGGGGGCCGATCTGTCCGAAACCCTCTACCTGACACAGGCGCAGCTCAACGCCGCTGAAGGGGACGCCAACACACGTCTACCCTCCGACCTCAACAGTCCTACTCATTGGTCTAGTAACAGCTAAGGACGATCCAACGGTACTGACCGGCAGGAAACTACGCCCGACAGTTCCCTGCCGGTCAGTATCAAAACGGCTTCAAGGGATGGCCCGGTGAGCCATCCCTTGCGCGCTGCGTTGGCTGCCTTCTTGCAGCACGGTGATCGACCGGCTTACGGGGCGATACGGACGCTCTATATGGGACACCTCTTACGACGCCTTGGCTTGATAGCCGCAGATCGTTAGCCCGTTTATCCGCTAGCAGGTCAGCTGGGAAGGTATGGTCCACAAGGCGACTCGTCGGTACGCTCGCACCAAGGAGCCAAACTGGATGACCTAGTTCGGAGTTGTGACATGAGGAAGGCGGGAAAGGTTCTTCTTGTTGTCCTGGCGGTCCTGCTTATCTCCGTAGTGGCGGGCTGGATAGGTGGACCCGAAGCCGGCGGCACCGCATTGCTCATGCTTTCAGTAGGCTTGGGTGCTTATTTCGCCGTTGGATGGGGCGGTGATTACGCCACAAAGGTCGAAGGGTATCGCCAGGAGCTGACCTCGAAAAGAAGATCCGATAGCAGCCCGATTCTTGATGTGACTGACAAAGGAGACGCGGACAAGGGATGAACCAGTCAGGTTCCCGTGAAGAGTAATCCCCTCGCGCCCGCAGTGATTCGCTTCGCTAATCGTTCCCCACGCGGATGGTGAACCGCTTCCCAGCCGCACCTATCCGCCGTCGCATCTGGCACTCAACCGAGCGGCTCGATCTGCAAGACTGTCCCCCATGATGCAGACGGTAAACACGACCTCCCACAATGGGATTACCTCCTTCTGGCTGGACCGCGAAGGCCTCTGCACTGGCACGTTGATATTCGGCGTCGGAATGCGTGATGAACCACCAACGCAGGCCGGGATCACTCATCTGGTTGAGCACGTTCTTTTGCGCATGGTGCAGCCCGTAACGGTGGTGCACGGCGGTACCGTCACCACCGACTCACTCCAGTTCTACGCCTTGGGCCGGCCAGAGGATGTCGCCGGTTTCCTCAATGCCATCGCGGCCGCCGTATCAGCATTCAAAGCCGTAACAGATGACGTTATCGCCCTTGAAAAGTCCGTCCTCGAGACCGAGGACCCGCACAAGTTCAGTGCCGTCTCCCCCGGCCTGCTGACCTACCGATACGGGCCCAGCGGCGTGGGCGCCGCACAATTCGGGGCACCGGCCACCGCCGGTCTGACCAAAGCGGAAACCACCGAATGGGCCTGCCGCTGGCTCACCGCCGCCAATGCGGCCCTCACCTTCACAGGCCCGGTGCCCTCCGCCTTGGACATCCGTCTTCCCACGGGGAAGGCCGTTAGCCATCATCAGGATCCACCGCTCATCACGGCTCCGACACTGGTCAGGTCCCGGAAACAGGGCGTCGCGCTGTCTCTTCTGGTGCCATCACACGATGCCGATCTCCTCTGCGAAGCACTGCGATACGAACTCCTGACCCGGCTTCGGCACGCAGCCGGAATCATCTATTCCATAGAGAACTTCACCACCGCTATCGATAACGACCAGAGCCAACTCGATCTCATCCTTGATCCGGTCCGGCAGAACACCATCCCGGCTCTCAGGGAAGGCGTAAACACCCTGCGCGGCATCGTAGATGCAGGGTTCAGTGAGGATGCAGCACAGTCAGCACGGCACGCACTGACAGCCGAATTGGGATGGGACGAATACGTTCCCCAGGACTACCTGGACCAACTGGCAATCGACACCCTGCTCGGACGGCGCAGTCGGGACCGGCAGGAACTCCTCGACCGGGCGACAGCCATCAGCACCGCCGAACTCACAAAGATCCTGAGAACCAGCATCGGTTCGCTGATCGTCGCCTTCGATAAGTCGGTGAAGCTTTCCAAAAAAGAGGCCGAAAGCCTGGGGCTTGCGATGGATCATTATGAAATTTGGCGGCGGAACAGCGAAGCCAAAAATCATCAGCCGACAGCAGAAGGCGACGCTGAGCATCCGACGTGGCGACACAAGTCCTCCCCCACGACGTTGACACTTACCCCAACACGACTGATGACCCAGACCTCCGGCAAAGCGAAGACGATCATCTTGGCCGACATCGCCGTCGTCGGTGACCGCAGCTGCGGCTGCATCTCCCTGATGGACCAACGAGGCAGAAGCAGCGATCTCAACATGGACGAGTGGAAGGCCGGCAAAAAGCTCCGGAAGAAACTGCTCGAAGCATTCCCGCCCGAGATCGTCCGATCCTTTCCCGAAGAATAGCGGCCCGAAAGTCGGCTTTTGTCGGTCGAGTCGAAAGCCGGCCCGTAAAGCGTTGCTCAATGTGGACTCGTTTTCGTCGCTGGTGTGGCAGCGAATCGAAGTACTCTAACTCGTCGTCGCACCACAACCAGTACAGATGCCTTGCCGGTAGGCTTCGAACTACTAACTGCGCAAGGGATTATCAGGGGAACTAATGACGCGACTCGCTGAGCCTGTGTTCCTTCTGCTGCACACCCGAATCCATCCCGACCTATTCGCGGGCCGGAGCACAAAATTTATAGGCGTCTTCAGTTCGGAAGAGAAGGCTGCAGACTCCTTGAGGAGGCACGCGACGCTTGAAGGGTTCAGCGATGCCCCGGACGGCTTCGCGATCCACCGGATCGAGCTGGACAGCCTATTGACCAATCCAATCGAGATTTGGGAGTGACCCGGTGACCCTTGTTTTTGGCCTATATCGAGTTCAGGACGACGACGAGATCGAATTGGGAAACTCCACTCGCTTCCTAGGTTTCTTCTCCAGCGAGCAACTCGCTCAAGAGGCCCTTGATGCCGTTCACGGGCAGGACCCGGAGGCGGTGGGTGAATTGGAGATAAACCCGCAAGAGTTGGATTTTGAACAATGGAATGACGGCTTCGTGACTGAGTATCCGGATTCTGACTAGATCCCCTGAAAGTTGGTGCTTTCTGTGAGCTTGACCGTTGCGCTCGAGTGACGGGCTTCGATTGGCCTGGTCCATCAGCACCATTCCGGTTGCCGTTCCTCTAGATAGAGGATTTTCAAGCTCCTACTCGTGTGCTCGAAGTGTGCCACTGCTACGCTGGCGGCACGATCACAGGATTTGCTGGCGAAAGCGAATAAGCATCAAGTCTTGGACTCACCCACAGGAGAGGCGTTCCAGGATCTACTGGTGGACTCAGATCGTCCTAGGTGTGATTGCGATGATCGTGGGGCCCATTCTCCTACTGCGGGGGCCGACGCGAGACCATGTCCTAATTGCCGCAGCCATAGTAGCTTTCGGCGCTATTGCGCTATTCCTGTCGATTAGAGAGCTCAGAAAGCTTCCAGAGGAGTACCGGTACGAGGGCGAAGAGGACGACAGCAAGAACCGTCCCTGATGAGCGAGGTAGTTTTTCAACCTCTCGCCAAAGAACGCCCGATAGACGTTCCCCAAACTACCAAGGAAACATTCGCCTGTTCACGCGACGCATCCCACACTTATAGCGCCCTGCCCCTGCGGTCCCATTCCTTGCGTCGTGCCTCTTCCTCGTCCCACGTGTGACTGTCCCGATGCGCAACTAGCAGAAGATAGGCGAGCACAAGGAGAAGAGCTATCAGGAGAGACAGCAACACGTACCCGACGAGATCCAATCCCAGTCTGGAAAGCCTCTCAACGGCGATCAATAGAATGCCCAGGAACGTCATGGTCCAAAGAACGAGCGTGCTCCAGAAGCCTGCCCGGGTCAGCCGGCGCTTCGGCTGGCTTTTGAATTGCCCAGTCCCTTTCATGCTCAGAGGGTACAGCTAGCCCGCACTTTGTCCTACGGGTGTTTGGCAAAGCAACAGAGCAAATCTGTTCCAGTTAGGCTTCCTCACAAAGCCCGCGAAGCCGCTATCTCATGTGGCTGAAGCGCCCGATTCAAGGGGGGAGGTTCTCCGGGGTTGATCCGTAATTCCCCGTGGTTCCGCAGGAACCCAAGAGCGATACTTTAGGCATGAGGAGACGCGGAATCGCCCGAAGCGCGTTACTCGGCGGCCTCGCCGTCGTGCTTGCTGGCTGTACCGCCACCGCGCAACCAGGCGACCGTCCTACCATCAGAGACAGCGCGACGAAGTCCTCAGTCCCCGGGGAACTTATGGGCCAAGGAACGGTGCTTCAACGGCGACCCGCAGAGCCCGTATTCTGCCTGGGCAACATTGCGGCGTCCGACCCACCAAGGTGCAGCGGCCCCGTCATCCGCGGCTGGAACTGGGACTCGGTCAACGGATCGGAAACTGTAGGGTCCGTAACGCACGGAGATTACCTGGTGCAGGGGACGTGGGACGGCAAAACCTTCACCCTGGGGCAGACACCGCCACGGCACCTCGGACGCAATGAATTTGCTCAATGGCCACGCGACCCACGTCGGGATGCGGTACATCGAGGCGCTGGTACACCGGATCAATTGAGGAAAATCGGCAACGATCTGTCAAGATCCGGTGATCGGACAGTGCTTTCTGCACTGGTCGATAACGGCTATGTCTTTTTGACGGTCATTTACGACGACGGAAGGATCCAGCAAAAGATGGACCGGCTTTACGGCCCAAAGATTGTTGCAGTCGTATCCGCGCTTCGGCCTGCCGCCTGATGCTTCACCGCATCAAGGTAAGGACAGTCCGCTGCGTCCGGACTGTCCCGCAGCCGGTTCCCCTCGGGAGCCCCGTGTGAGTCAGGAAGTTGCTAGTACGTCGACCAGACGCTGGAAATGAACCTGGGCAATTCTCATAGCAACGGTCTCATTTGGAAGCTCACCCATGTGCTTGGCCCACTCACTTCGTACAAATGAAGTGTCCAGGCGCCCATCTGCTGCAAAGCTTTCTTCCGCAGCGTCAACGAAGTCGTGCAAATGATCTGAAAAATTTAGGTACCTGTCTGTCAGCGATGGTCGAAAAGTGAGCCATTTCGCGGGCTGAAAAGTGAGCCACCATGACGCTGGTTATTCTGCCGTATTTTCCGGTCTTGTCGAGGGC
>NZ_JBNHFL010000037.1:0-42744 GCF_059090205.1 Arthrobacter sp. CMU6 | reverse complement strand
CGAACAAGGGTGACTCGGATCTGGTGATGGCCATGATTTCCCATACGACCGCAAACCCGCCCCAGAGGATGCTGAAAGGCACGAGAAAGGCATCAGCGCCTGTAAAGCGAACTCGGGGGTCGGGTTGGCCAACCCACAGGAGCCGTTCGCCCTGGCGAAGGAGTGGCAGAATCCGGCTTCTTGGATCGTCCATGCTGAAGTGTTACACAGTCCGTTCCTGCCTGAACAGGGAAAACACCGGCAGTAAGTGCCGGCGGCGCCTCAGAAAGGTGCAGCTTTTCGAGACAGGCCGAAGACGCCGATCCAGTTTGGGAGAGATTCCTGTGACTGTCATAAATCAGAATGGCGGCTTTCACAGATCAGCTGGCTTCGGTCCCTGCAAAGAGCAACCCACTTCGTCGTGATTGGTGGCGTCATTCTAATATTTTGAGGCTACTTCATCGGGAAGCGTAAGAGCTGGAATTAACTCCATTGGGGAACCCTTAACAGGACAGGTTGTGATGGCCGATCAGAGCATTGGCTTCGGACTGCTGCTGATGCTCTATGTGGGGAGGACCAAGAATGCCATACTGCGGGAAGCGGACTGGTTCGTTGGAGGCTTGACGTGGAGCACCCGTGTTAACGCGGCACTTCTTGATAGGAACACTCGCGTGCTCCGCCCTTACCCTCGGTGGTTGCGACGCCTCGGGACCCCATGTAGGTGACACCGGATCACCCACTCAGAAGGTCAATGACTCCCGACCTTCAGCGCCGCCGGTGGGTGAGATCGGAACGTGGGAGCTACTTAACACCTCGGAAGTAAATTCCGACTCCACCACCCTCAAGGTGGGCGTGACGAGGCTGGGTTGTGCGGGTGGCGTAACCGGGGCGGTGCTTGAACCAAAAGTACAGGTCGAACAAAAGCGGATCCTGATCCGGACCAACGTCGGACCCCTATCACCTGGTGCGCACACCTGCCAGGGAAACACCACGGTGCCTGTGACCGTCGTACTGAAGGAGCCCCTCGGGAAACGTGAACTCGTCGATGCAGCATGTTTGGAAGGCCGCGCAGTGACCACTTCGAGGTGCATGGACGACGGCGTCCGTTGGCGCCCGTGATCCACGAAGTCATTTCGAATGCTCGCATGGGTAACGCGCGCCCGGCCTCCTAAAGGATGAGTCGACGACGGACGGTCGTCCTAAGGGGGGAACCCCTCGCGGCACAAGTCATTAGGTCTAGACCATGTTTCCCCTCCGGAACGTTCCGCAGGCTTGTTTGGCACGGCTGGGGGTTGTACTGGCCAGCGGGATGTCAGATCGTGGCTGATGCCGCTCAAATCTGTTGCCACCGGTTTAAGCGGCCCATGCTTATGGCTTCTGAAAGGTCATTTCGAATTGCACCACGTAGACCAATGGGCGTGGGTGCGTGCAGACAGCAGCAGTGATTCGGGCCTAAAGTGTGGCATGGCTGAACGGAGATCGAGGATCAAGCGTTTGGTATCGCTCGGCCTTGGCAGTGTCATTACCGCAGCTGTGGCTTCAATTTTCCTGATGGTGCTTAATGGGCGCCAGCCCGACTCGCTTCCCCTATTCTTTGTCACCTTCCTGGCCATGTGGGTGATTTGGCTATTGGCCATCCTGATAGTCAACCGGCTCAGGTTCAAGCTATGGCGGCGGCGCGGATGGACGGAAGTCTGGGTTCGTTCGCCTGAGCCGTTGCCCGGCGGTCTGGCCAATAGCTGGGTGCGGGGATTGATCTCAGTCCGCGCACCGCTTGTGGACTTCGTAACAGATGAGTCCCGGGAGGGAGCCTGGATCAAGCCTACGACCTTCCTTGTCAACGGCCGAGTGTCTCCAGACCGTAGACAATTGGAGGTGCGGGATTACGTGGCGGTCAACTTCGGTCCGGGGCTCCGAGTGGTCTCCCTCCAAACAACTCACGGATCCATTGACGTGGCCGGATACCCAGAGGCGTTAGACCAGTTCGAGACAGAATTGTTCGGGTCCGTAAACCGCTAATCAGACGGCGCACCGTCGTTTATACGAGGTTGGACTACGGCAAATTGTGCCCTCCGCTAGCCGAACCCTCACCGGGCGGAATATTGCCTCTGCCCTAGGAATGCAACGTTGGCTCCTGCGGAGACTCGACAGCCTTGAGGGCAACGATCACGAAGCCTAGACTCACCTCAATCCACATGGAGAGTGGGAGTGCATATGGCGCCCGGAACAATTTTCGGCTTGGCTCTGATCGCAACCGGCATCCTAGTCTTCCTCGTAGCTCGCCCCCTGACTAATGCGGCTTTAAACAGCCAAACGTACTTACGTCCGAGCCTGGACAAGGAAGCTTGGACGCGGAAGAACGTGCGAGGGGTGCGTATCACCGGGATATCTTGGATTGTCCTAGGCGCGGCGATTGCGGTTTTCGGCTTAGTGACTGGGTACTGACGGTGAGGGCCATCACAGTTATCTTTATCGTCCTCATAGGCGTTTTTTTCATTGTTGCTCCGGATCTCTGTTCAAGGTTCGTGCTGTCAATCGATTACCACAGACCTGCCGTAAGGAAGCGCGAGAAAACGCTTCTGCGTTGGTTCCCGGTGACATCTGTCTGCTTCGGTGTGGCGTTCGTCGCCCTGGGCGTCCTAATGGGTTTGAATATTGCTTTTCCGTGGTGACAGGCCTTGAAGCTACAACGTAGTCCACGTAAGAGGACCCTTCCCTGATAACACAGATGCCGAAACCCGAACCCTTCACGGGACGGTCTTTGGGGAATTTCCCTGTTTGGCGTGGTTTTGTTCTTTCTGCCGGTGTGATGAGGATGGACCATGAAGTTAAACACAGTCCTCGACCGGTCTGATAGTTCCAGTCTGCTGAGCGAGATCGTGGCTTTGAGAACGCAAACTTCCGTGCGGACGAAAGGTGTCAGTCAGTCCGGAGCGAGCCATTATCAGTTTGTTGCGGAGCTGGACGCGGAGGCAGAGGAATGGCACATGGTTACCGACCAGGGGCAGAGGTGGTCGGCGGTTGACGGCATGCTCTCGGTGGAACCTGACCCTCCGCATGCAGTTGCATTCCCTCGCGGCATGCCGACCGAGGTCCAAATGCTTCACCCCGAGGCGTTTCTGATGTGGGGTCGTCGCGGCGAGAGCTTCTACCCGATGCTCATCCAAGAGATTGGCCGGCGGTCATTACTGATTACCTTCGAGCATGTAGACGACCCAGCATTCCGCGCCACCGCCGTGATCAATGGCACCACAGGCATCATCGAGAAGATGGCCATGCTAGGTGACGTCACCATTCTGACCGAAGTGGAGTTCGAAGCGCCGCTCGATCCTGGACGCCAGCTCGAGTTCCTGCCAATTACGACGGATTGGATTCAACCCAATTACTGATTGACAGTGTTGTCAGCTGGCTCGTCAGAGGCAAATCGGGGTCAGGCCGGGCGAAGCGACCAGTCGTGATGTTATTGCGCGGGTTGGCCTGCAAGCTTTGTCGTTGATGGAACCCTCATCGGGTTTGAGGCCAGCCGCAGGCGAGGTAACTCCTTGAGTCAACGAACTCTCTGGATTCGGCTAGGTGCCTTGCTTGGGCGACGTACCGACCAGCCCGTCCGTGCAATTGTTTTCCCTGAGTCTGCGAGACGCCACGCTGATTCTTTGATCTGCTCATCGCGCAGCCAATCAAGTCGTTCCACCGGCCGCTGAAGTTGGCGAAGTAGCCAGGCGGCAGCGAACGTTCCGTACGTTTCCGGCGCCTCGACCAGGCCGATTACAGTGAGTCCGTCGCCGTCGTACACGTGGTTGTCAAGGAGGTGAGAATCGCCCCATTCACCTTCCAGAGCTCGGCCGTAAGGGCCTTCATTCCAGTAGCCGATCTGAAGCGTACAGGTGCCGTGCGGGACGTCGATTCCGGGAACGTTGAGAGTTACGACTATGGGTTTCATGCGGGCGAGCACCGTGAACGAGCCGAGCTGGACGTCGGGAATGGACGACGCGGAAATTCCGCGGGCGATTCCGCTAAGGAATTGCGCCTCTTCGGGCATGCGCGGTGGATCTCCGTCAAGCTGCCCCTGAGCCATCATGCTGAGAGCCTAATCCAGTTGGGTGGACGAACATCTAGTGGGCGTGAAAAGGAAATTAGCCAGTGGCCGTACGAAGGACGAACCCCTAAACGGGCCCGATACATCGCGGCTTGGTAACGAGAAATCTGTAGTCGTTCTTACGTCCCAGGCTGAGGTGCTGCTTTCTTGCCTGTCAGGTACGGCCAAGTGATGATGAGTCCTGCAATCAAACCACCAACGAGTGTGCCCAGCGCTGGGCCCAGTCCGAACGCAGCTAGGAGGATAAGCGCTGGAATGACAAGAGCGAGTGCCAGTATCCAATATCCTTGCTTGCGTTTAGGCCTTTTGTCTCGAACCCAAGAAGCCATAATCATTATCAACAGGATTCCGGCGTTGGAGGCCGCGCTTGGCCAATAGCTTTCGTTAGTTGGTGCTACGAATAAAGCAAGGACGCCGGCGCCAACGAGGGAACCTATCAGCCAGCCCAAAATGGCCACTAAGATGTTCTTCCCTTTGGTGCTCAAGTCATCACCTCTTGCGCCTCAAGCGAGAGCCAATTTTCCTCGTTTGGCCGCCAGGAGTGGACGCAAGCCTCCATCCGACGGCTAGCCGTGCCGTCAGCGTAACAGCGGCCGACACCGAGCGCACTAGCCGGGATGCCTCGAGAAGATACAGGCTTTCCTGACCGTCCATCTTTTGAAGCAATTGGCCGATGACAACGGTCGGACTGGCAAGGCAGAGCCGAACCTGGGGCGTTAAAAAACGTCCGAAAGAGGTCCGTCCGCATAACGTCCCGTAAGCCGGTCGATAGACGGGCGCACCCCTTGAATTCACGATTCGGGGTGAAGGGCTGCCATCAGGATGTCCCGCATGCCCAGCCCTATTTGCGCCCGGCGAAGGTCCCTGAGCTGGAGCACGGACCGCCTCAAACCCTTGGGAAACGGGACGTCTCAATTGATTAAAAGACCGCGGCGACAGCGATGCCTAAGTTTGCACGGAATGTTCGAAGTGTGTCCGGAGCATGCGATTCTCATAACTATGTCTCACAACCCTTTGGCCAAATCACTGTACACGCCGTTAGTTAGAGACACGTCGGAGCAGCTGCCTCGCCGCGCATCGGCTTCATGAATTAAGGACTCCCTTTACTGGTCATTTCAGCGCGCCTTTTGCAGACAGCCACGTGCCCGACTGCGGTCACAGCCACCGAACCGATCACATCGACGGAAACGTCAGATTGGAATCTAAGACGTTCTCAATGGCATGTCAGGAAACCTCAATCCAGACCCTATCCTGACGGCCTTCAGCGACGCGTGCCTGACGTCAGGTTGGGGTGTGCGCTAATTTGACGAAGTCCCCGCCCGTGCATGGGGTCTCTGGACCTGAGCGATAGTTTGTCGACCGGACCAGATGCGCGGGCGAGAAACTCGGCCTGCATAAGGGTCAGCGACGAGCTGATTGGTTACAGGGAGAAGGACAACAAGCTCTACGAACTGCGCGTGAAGGACATAGCCGTGCAACGGAGAAACATCGGGATGGTCTTCCAACGCTTCAACCTCTTCGGCCACAAGACCGCCCTTGAGAACATCAGGGAAGCACCCGTACAGGTAAAGAAAGAAACCAGTGCGGATGCAAAGAAGCGGGCCCTCGAGCTCCTCGACCGTGTGGGGCTTTCAGAATGGGCCAACCACTACCCGGCCCAACTCTCGGGCGGCCAGCAGCAGAGAGTAGCGATTGCACGCGCCCTGGCGATGGACCCCCAGCTCATGCTCTTTGATGAACCGACCTCCGCGTTGGACCCCGAACTCGTCGGAGATGTACTGACGGTCATGAAGGATCTTGCAAAATCAGGCATGACCATGGTAGTAGTCACCCATGAAATCGGCTTCGCCCGTGAAGTAGGGGATAGCCTGACCTTCATGGACGGTGGTGTCGTTATCGAGTCCGGCAACCCCCGCGAGGTCCTCGCCAATCCAAAGCATGAACGCACAAGGGCCTTTCTCAGCGAGGTCCTCTGAGCAATACGACGTTCGACGAAACGGAGCACAACAATCCAAGCCCCCACGAAATAGGTTCGCCATGTCGCGGAGGCTGGGATTGTCTCGATGCTTCTGAGCGGGAATGATTCCGTAAGACAACAACGTTATGGTGCTTGAGTTTTTCAGCGGTCCAGGACCTGGCCGTCGAGCTGGCGCTTCTCGTTCTGGTCAAGGGGTGCTTACGCGCACGTACCCGATCCGCTGACCAGCCACCGGCGCCTCCAACTCTTCCACCTGTCCGTTAAGTTCTATGGCCTCTATTGGAGCAGGTCAAGATACTGGGATCGTTAGATGTCAGCTTCGGTCAGTCGGCGATTTCGAAGAGTGCACGTCCCGAGACAATAACGTCCGCTCCCAACTGCAGGCCTTCGGCCGCCACAGCAGCCGTGACACCGCCGTCGATCGCCACCGGCGTTGTGCCCGCGAGGCGGGCGACCTTTCGTAGTTGGGACGGGTCTGCCGCGTTTTTGGTGCCGGATTCGATGAGCATCACGAGCGCGCCGTCGGCCCGGCGAAGGCCGGTCAGGTCGTCCCCGATCGAGACCTCTGCCCAGATGGGTACCTCCTTCGTGCGCAGGTTTTCCAAGGCGTCGGCGAAGTCTCGCAGCACTCTCGGCGCCAGGGCAAAAAATTCTGCCTTGACCTCCCCGGCCGCCCAAATCGCAGTCTCCGCCGCGGACCTCACCGAGGCGATCATTTCTATGGTTGGGAGAATCAGGTGGACATCGAACCGTGCTTCGGGGACAGCCCGGTGCATGAGCAGGAGCTCATCGGGGGTGACACCGGTATGGGTTCCGTCATCGGTAATGATGAGGTCCACGTGCACTCGGTGCCCGCGCTCGGTCAACAGCCGCGCAGCCTGCAGCCGGCTAGCCGCCGGCACGGCGTAAACGCTGCCGCTGATCGTTCCGGGTGCGAAGTTCCTGGCCCAGATCGCCAGGCTGAGGACGGAAGAATGGGACTCACTCGGCTGTGGCAGGTTGGGTTGGGTTTTGTCGGTCATTGTTCGCAGTCCAGCTGTGTCATGTCCGCGGCCAGGCAGTAGCTTGCGAAGGCTGCTTTCCGGGTGCGGGCGCGGGGTTCGGCGGCGACAGTGGCTCTGGGGGTCCACTCGTCGCGGACATCGGCCACGCTCCGACGCGCGGCCACAGCGGCTGCCTGGACGGCCGCACCGCGCGCGGTGGCCTCATCCTCGTCGGGGACGAGTATGGGCCGCCGCGTGATGTCGGAAAGGAGTTGGGTGTAGGCGGCGGAGCGGGCGCCGCCGCCTACGGCGAGGATCCGTCCCGTCACGTTCACGCCGACCCGCTCCAGGCTCTGCTGGCCCCGATAGAGGCCGAAAATCACGCCCTCGTACGCGGCACGGGCGACCTCTTCCCGCG
Organism: Arthrobacter sp. CMU6; assembly: GCF_059090205.1. NCBI lineage: Bacteria > Bacillati > Actinomycetota > Actinomycetes > Micrococcales > Micrococcaceae > Arthrobacter > Arthrobacter sp. CMU6. Next base: position 35,290 of record NZ_JBNHFL010000037.1, on the reverse strand, counting down.
TGGTGGCGGTGGTGATGCCCGCCATGATTCCCGATGCTGCGGGCCTATCTGGTGTCCGCTCACCGTCGAGGAATGCCGCCAGTGAGGGTCCTTCTGTGTCTGGGGCGTTCAGGGCCAGTTTTGTCATTTCGTCGCGGCCCGCCCCGAGTATCCGGGCGAAAGTGTCGGTGACTTTGGCAGCGTTCAGGGTAGAGACCAGCGGCATGTATTCGTTCGTCATGTCGGCAACCCCGTCAACTGTGCCTTCGAGGTCATGGACGGCCGTGGGGTGGACAGTCGAGACGACACCGGACGTGCCGAAGGAGTAGACGAGGTCCCCGTGCTGAACGCCTAGGCCCAGTGCCGCTGCGTGCTGATCACCCCCTCCTGCGCCAACCACGATACGCCCGGTCAGCCCCAGTTCATCCAAGGCCGGGGTGCAGACTTCCCCCGCAGCCTCGTCCGGGCCGAGCACTGCTGGGAGCATTGTTTCCCAGTCCCGGTCGTCGATGTGGCGGAGGAATTCGGGTAGATAGCGCTTCCTTGCCGCGTCGAAATAGCCCGTGCCGGAGGCCTCGGAGCGGTCGGTCACGTACTGTCCGGTGAGCCGGAAGGTCAGATAGTCATGGGGTAGGAGGACACGGCGCAGCTTGTTGAAGTTGGCTGGTTCGTGCCCAGCCAACCAGGCCAGCTTCGAAATCGTGAAGGCCGCGGTGGGCAAGGACCCGACGGCGCGGATGAAGGCCTCGTCGCCAATTTGTTCCCGCAGTTTGTTGAGCTCCGGAGTGGAGGTCGTGTCATTCCATAGTTTTGCCGGCCTAATGATCCGGTCCGCTTCATCCAGTGGTACGAGGCCATGGCACTGTCCGGCGACGGAGATCCCGACAACCTGGCTGCCCGATGCTGCCGCCTGGGCGAGGGCCTGCCGGAACGCGAGCGTGAATGCCGTCCACCACTCCGTCGGATCCTGTTCGCTGAGCGGGGGGAAGGTTGGTGTGTGCGGGGCCGTACCGGTGGCGGCGAGTACACCGGTTTCGGCGTTGCGCAGCTGGACTTTGCAGGACTGCGTTGAGGAGTCCACTCCAGCGACCAGCAGTGTTGTGCTCATGAGGTGATCCTAGAGTTCGACTTCGGGGGGAAGTTGTGTCTGCTGACCGACGAGCCCTCCGGGGTGGATGTGGATGACTTCCTCCCAGGTGTGTCCACGCAGCGCCATGAGGACGGTGGCAAGCGCGTCGCCCCAGGCGCCGGCGACGAGGGTGGAGCCCATGGCGATCAATCCACCCGGATCAGCTTCGGCTGGCTCGGTCCTCACTACGGCTACACGCTGAGCGGCCCTGGCGAACGGCGAATCGGGTCGCTCTGTCACGGCTACGACCGGAATGCCGCGTTCACCGAGTCTGCTCACCAGCTCGATAAGTTCCGTGGACTGGCCCCCTTTGGACAGGGCCAGCACGAGGTCGCCGTCGGTGATCGCTCCCATGCCTCCGTGGAGAGCGTCGAGGCAGGGAAGGTAGAAGGCGGGTGTTCCGGAGACGGCGAGGAGATGGGCAAGCCGTTCGGCCATAATGCCGGAGGTGCCGGTTCCGGTGGTGATGATCTTGCCCTCGAGGTCAAGGATTTGTTGAACGATCTCCGCGAAGGTCTGGTCGATCTGGGCACTGAGTCCTTCGACTGCTTGTGCTTCCCGGCGTATAGCAGCCCGGGCAGCCTCCACGATCGTATTGGCCGTGGTGCTTGAGGTTGTCATGGGGTACCAATCTGGTAGTCGGAGGGCTTGGTTGGCCACGGAATCGGTGGATGCAGTGAACGAGATGTTTCGTGTGCTTCTTTGTTTCAGGAAGGGATGCACCGGGGACGCTGCCGGCGGTCCAGGTTTCGTTAGTGAACCGGGGACGTTTTGGCCGTTGCCTCGGACGGTGAGGGTGCTGGACCTGACTTGTCCTTGCGTTCCTCGAGCGAAGGTACGGCGTGAGGAGGGCCGGACGGCGCCGATTTTAGGAAGGTGCTGATGAAGTGGCTTCTTTTCACCGCGTTTGGACCGTCTTCGATTCCGCCTGCACTTGCCATGGGACCGGTGTTGCCTGCTTCGACTCTGAGGTGGACGGCCTGCAAAAAAGGCGAAGGAACCACCTGCGACCAAGTCCACCGCTGAGCGTTTCCGCGATGCCCGGGCACCTCGGCGTGTTCGGAACATTGCACCTCAGGGGGGAGGTTGCAGCACTCATACCCCTCGTTGCTGCGGTGATCATACCTGTTCCTTCCAGCGTGAGGCGCGGTCTTTGTCCGTTTTTCTGCTGCCTTGACTGTAACGAAGCTCTCAACAAAGGGGCAATACAGGCGCTCAAATGAGCGAATCATACCCCTCATAACCGGGTCAAAATAGGGCTTTGCCGCCGTAGTCCAAATGGCAACAGATGGGCAATTAGTACGCTCAAATGAGCGTGCAAGTGGTAGGCTGAGAGTCGGAATAAGAAGGGGATGGTGGCAAATTGACGGGACCTGAAGAGCGCCTCAGGATGGCCTACGTGGCGCGCCGCTACTACCGTGACGACGCCACTCGATCTGAGATCGCCGACGAGATAGGGGTGTCCAGGTTCAAGATCGCGAGGATGCTCGAACGCGCGAAAGAGCAGGGGATCATTAAGTTTGAAATCAGTGCCGGAGACCTTGTTGACCCGGACCTCTCGGTGGACCTTCAAAAGCGTTTTGGCCTCCGCCGTGCCCTTGTCGTTGCAGCCCCCGGCGACAGCGATGACATCGCCCGCGAATACGTGGGCAAGGCCGCCGCTCAGCTCCTGACTGAGATTGTTGAAGAAGGCGATGTTGTGGGTTTCACATCGGGCCGGACGGTATATGCGGTTGCGGGTTTTCTGGAGTCACTTGCCCGTTGCGACGTAGTCGCCCTCGGTGGTGTGGCAGGCCAGGCCACCGAGCACGGCGTCGAGATCCTGCGCCGAGCTCAACGCATTGCCGGCGGCCGTATGTGGCCCATCTTTGCCCCGTTGGTGGTGCGCGACCCCGCAACCGCGCGGGCGCTGATGCATGACCCGCTCATCCGCGAGGCGACGTCTCAGTTCCAGCGGGTCACCAAGGGCGTCGTCGCGGTGGGTAGCTGGGACCCGCCGAACTCCCAGCTGTACGACGTAGTGCGGGAACTGGGATATGCCGATAAGCTCCTGTCGCAGGGCGTCGTGGGCGAAGTAGCCGCCACGCTTATCGCCGAAGACGGCAAGACCATCGAGACCATCGACGACCGGACCATCGCCATTCGCGCCGAAACCCTAAGGAAGATCCCCGAAGTCATCTGCGTCGGTGGTGGTGCGTCAAAAGCGCGTGCAATGCGCGCCGCAATTGCAGCACGCCTCATCGATTCAGTGGTTACGGACGCGTCACTGGCGCGTGAGTTGCTTAGAGGCCACTAACGCCGTCCCAACTGGCAGCGCCAAGGAGCGGAGTTCGTTTATTGCACGTGCGGGCTCATGGAGAACTGGAAACGGCAGCCTCAAATTTTGCGGCAGACCGGTCGGATTCATCATCTTGGACCATGCTCCAGAGCACTTCGGGGGAGGCGGTGAACAGACGGATGCCTCGTTCGGCCAGTTCAACTATGGCTGCCCTTGAGCGCAGGCTTGCTGCCAGGACCTGTGTTTCAGTGCCGGCCATGAGCGTGTGCATCTGCCCGATGAGGGACAGCCCGTCACCGCCGGCGTCCTCAAGCCTGCCCAGGTAGGGAGCTATGTAACGGGCACCAATAGCCGCCGCGGCGACGGCTTGGGCTGCACTGTAAACGGCGGTGATGAGGACCGGCGCCCCGTTTCGGGCCAAACGAGCTGCAACGGGAAACGCCGTTGGGGTTGCCGGAACTTTGACCACGATGTTCCCGCCCAGGTCCAAATGCGGTGCGCATTCGAGAGTAACTGTGCTGTGGTGGTTCCCCATGTCTGGAAAAAGACCTCCCTGGCCCCGGCGTCAGTCCATCGGGCGTGGAGTTCTTGGATGTCATCCACCGTGCGATTGGATGCCCTGAGGATCGTGGGGTTGGTTGTGACCCCGTGGACGAGCGATCCGTCCAGGAGAGGTGCAACGGCGTCTGTGTCGGCACTGTCGGCGTAGAAGCGAATTGGGGCGTTCGTCATGTACGGGGGCCTTCGTTCATTGGTGGCGGCTGGGATGCGCCGGGCTTTGCCCCGGGACCGGACAAGCTCTTGGGGGAGAAGGGCTTGGTGAGGATTCACACCTCGACTTCCGCCCCCAACAGCCGATCCTGACGGGGCCGGCGCTTACGCCCGTAGTTCTGCTGGGTCGTCCCAGGCAAGCTCGCGCAGCTGTGCAGGGCTTACCGCCTCTTTCGCGAACACAGTGCCGTCGCAGCTTCCCTTGCGGAAGACACATATGGTGTTGGCCAGGCTTGTCAGTTCCTCTTCTTCGCTGGAAACTACGATGACCGCGACGTTCTTTTCGCGGGCGAGACGGCGAATGATGCTGTAGATCTCCTGCTTTGCTCCAATATCGACGCCTTTGGTGGGCTCATCGAGCAATAACAGGCGCGGCGCCTGCAACATCGCCCTGGCGAACAAGGCTTTCTGCTGGTTGCCGCCTGAGAGAGCGGTGATGGGCGAGGAGATGTCACCGCGGATCGACATCTGTGACAGCACATCATCGGCACTGCCGCGCAGTTTCTTCCAGTTCAGCAACCCAGCCCGCATATGGCGTCCCAGGATGGGAAGCACAGCGTTGTCGACGGAGGACAGATGCGGAATGAACCCGTCTGATTTCCGTTCTTCCGAGACAAAGGCCACGCCGGCCTTGATAGCGTCTCCCGGGCGCCGGGGATTGTACTTTTGCCCACCGAAGAACAATTCGCCCTCTGTCAGGGGCTCTGCGCCATACACCGTCCGCAGGAACCTGGAACGGCCGGAGCCTATCAGCCCATAGATGCCGAGGATTTCGCCTTCATGGACTTTGAGGTTTACCCCGGAGAGTCCATTGCCGCCGACGGCGACTGCTTCGAGCACAGGAGCGCCGAAGGTTTCCCGGAGATCCTCTTCGTCTACTTCCTTAAGGTCCTCTGGATGGGTCCCGTCCCCGACCAGATCCTCGACGGGTATCTCATGGTCGCCGATGATGGCGTCGACGACAGTCTGCCTGTCGACGTCGTTGGCGTCGCCGTCCAGAACGATTCGGCCGTTCGAGAGTCCGACGATGCGGTTGGCTACGGCGAAAACCTCGTCGAGTTTGTGGTCGACCAGCAGGACGCCAACCCCTTTTTCCTGGGTCAGGCGCCGGATGATGGCCAGGAGATCGTGCACCTGCTGTTCTTCCAACGCCGTTGTGGGCTCGTCCAAGAGCAAATATTTGGCCTCGTGGTGGATGGCGCGGGCCACTTCCAGCAGTTGGCGCTGCGCCACCGAAAGGTCGCCCACGGTGTCGGTTGCCCTTGCAGGGATACCGTACTCGCGGCACAGGTCATCGGCGATGCGCTGCATCTCTCTACGGTTGAGGAGAGCGCCGGATTTCCGTTCCTGGCCCAAAAACACGTTCTCGGCAACGCTCAACTGATCAATCAGGCTTAGCTCCTGGTAGACGCAGGCGATGCCTGCATCTGTCGCGTCTTTCGGTGAGGTAAAGCCAGAGGCATCCCCGTCAACGCTGATAGCTCCACTGTCCGGGACTTCCGCCCCGGACAGCGAGCGGAGCAGGGTGGATTTTCCGGCTCCGTTGTGGCCGATGAGAGCCACAACTTCGCCCGGGCGGACGCGCAGGCTGACGTTGCTCAGCGCCCGCGTGGCACCGTAGGTCTTGGAGATGTCGGTGACAACAAGTCCTGACGCATCAGACATAGTTCGTCTTCCTTCTTTTCGTGTTCGCCCGGGATCGGATTTCTTAGCCGACTTCGCCGGGGCCTGGGGTCTGGCCGCTGACGAAGACCTTCAGAGGCTGCAGGACTTCCTTTTCAACTTTTCCACCGCCCAGGAAGGTCTTCATGTTGTCGAGCGTGATCTTGGCGTACTCGGCCGGTTCCTGGGCAGCGCAGGCTGCGTAGTTGTCCTTGAGCGGGCTGTCGGCTGCGCAGAAAGCGTAGACCTTGACCTTGTCCGTCTTGTTCTGCTGCGAAATCGCCTGCAGGGCTCCTACTGCGTGAGGGCCGGCATCGGCGAAGATCACGTTCAGGTCAGGGTTGCCCTGCAGGAGGTCACCGGTGACCTGAAGGCTCACGCTCGGGTCGATTTTTCCGTTGACCGTCGTGGTGACCTTGGCGTTCGGGTTGGCTTTGAGTGCAGTGGTGAAGCCTTCGTCGCGCTGGTTGGTGGGGATCTGGTCGGGGTTGCCGATGATCCCTGCGACGATTTTGGCGTCCTTGCCGAGGTCTTTGAGCGCCTGCTCACCCATCTGCTTTCCGCCGGCCACCTGGTCTGCACCGACGTACTGGACGTAGGAGGCGTTCTGGGTCTTCAGATCCTGGTCCGAGATGATCACGTTGACGGTGAACACTGGAATCTTTGCAGCGTTTAGTTTCGCAACGCTGGCCGCGCCGGGGCCCGAGTTGACGGCGTTAAGCGCTACTGCGCACACACCCTGCTGTACGAAGGAATCGATTTGGGCAAGCTGGTTGGAGTCGTTGTCGTTCGCAATGGCTACTTTGACGTCGTAGCCCAGTTCCTTGCCATGGTCTTCGAAGCTCTTCTTCATGGATACGTAGTAAGGGTTGACGGTGTTGGGCAGAGCGACGCCAATGGTCGGCTTCTCACCGGTACATGAGGCGGGCAGCGCCGCCGGCGTTCCGGAGCCGCCAGGGCTTGTTTCGGTGGCCGCGTTAGAGCAACTGGTCAGGCTCAGCGCCAGCAGCGAGGCTGCAGCAAGGGGAGCGAACTTGATAGTCATGGTCATACCTTTCGGGAGGAGGGGTGTCAGGGCTTTGCGAGGGGAGTGTTTGGAGTAGAAGAAACGGCCGGACCCGAGGACCCTGAGGCGGTTTGTAGCGTGCCTGTTGTGGGCGTGTCTTTGGTGCGACGTGCTTGTGAGGGTTTGCGTGCCCGGCCTCGGCGGTAGGTGTCGAAGGAGACGCCCGCCAGGATGATCAGGCCGATGACCAGGGACTGCCAGTAGCTTTGGACGTTGAGAACGTTCATTCCGTTGCTGACAACGGCGATGAGAACGGCCCCGATCATCGCGCCCAGGACGGTGCCCACGCCTCCAAAGAGGGAGATGCCTCCAACGACCGCTGCGGCGATCGAGTAGAAGAGCTCGTTGCCGGTACCCGTCGCGGGAAAACCAACCATCAAGCGGGATGTTGCAATGATGCCGCCCATACCAGCACAGAAACCGCTGACGGCGTACACGAGAATGGTGGTCCGGGGGATATTCACCCCTGCCAGGCGGGCTGCAGCCTTGTTTCCGCCCATTGCATAGATGTGCACACCCGGGCGAGTCAGTCGAAGGTAGCAACCCGCCACGACCGCGGTGATGATCAGCAGGACGACGGGAAGCGGAATACCGGCGATTCTGCCCTGACCAATCCACGAAAATCCGACGTCCACCACGGAGACGGAATTCGCGCCGGTCGCGATGAGCGGAATTGCCAGGGCAACGCCCTGCGTTGAGAACGTGGCGATGAAGGCCGGGATTTTGAGGTAGTGAACCAGAAGGCCATTTACGACTCCCAGTGTTGTTCCGACCGCGAGGCCGAGAAGCGCAGCAACCGGCCACGAGAGCCCTGATTGCATCAGTAGTGCTGTGAGCACACCCGTCATGGCCACATTGGCGCCCGTAGAAAGGTCAATTCCGCCGGTCAACAGGACGAAGGTCTGCCCAAGCGCGAGGAAGGCAATAACCGTGCCGTTCACTAGGAGCACCAGAGCGTTATCAATAGTGCGGAATGTCGGGGACAGAAGGCTGAGCACGACGACCACAGCTATGAGGACGCCGAGTATCCCGAGTTCTTCTGGGATGCGTCGCTTGTTCATGGGAACCTCTCTGTTCTGAAGAATGGGTGAAGCTATATGCGCAAAAGGCGCAACAGGTTTTTTGGGTTCGTGGCGGGATCACCGCGCGGGGCTCGGAGCAGGTGACCTGGGCTGATCAACAGAAAGGCGAGTCCCCGAGCCGGGCTGTTAAGGGCAGTCGGTTGGGAGGCCTTGAGTGCGGGTCAGGTCCTCAGCTTCTCGTTGAGCGGCATAACCGGGATGTCCAAGGGAGCCACGGCTTCGGGAAGTGCCGACATCTGCCCCACCGCACCTCCGGGATGGGTGTACTGGACCTTCTCCCAGGGATACTGTCTGGCGCGCATAAGAATGACAGCCAAGGCATCAAGCCATGCACTGTGTGCCAAGGTGCTGCCCATGGCAATAAGGTTTCCCGGGTCAGCAGAGGGAAACGTGCGGAAGGTGACTGCAATGTCGGCGGAGGCCGCCAAAGGCGATTCTGCATTGCAGGTCAAAGCAACAACCTTCACGCCTTCAGCCGCGACCCTCGAGGCCAGCTCGTTGACCTCGCCTGAGGATCCTCCCTTGGACAGCGCGATCATGACATCGTTCCGTCTCAGCGAGCCCATCGACCCATGCAGGCCGTTCGTTGGATTGAGGAAGTAGGCGGGAGTGCCTGAAACGGACAGAAGATGAGCGCTCCGGGCGGCAGTGAATCCGCTCGTTCCGGCACCCGTGAGCACCACCATTCCGGGGCAGTTCAATATCAGCGATGCGACGCGGACGAAAGTCTCGTCGATCTGATCGATAATGTCCCCTACCGCTCCTTGTTCAGCGGAGACAAAGGAACGCGCTGCGTCGATTACGGCGGTCAAGCCGCTCACTTCAGGAGTGCTCATTTGTGTGTTCCACCTCTCAATATGAGCTTTCCTAAAGTATGGTCCAAACGCTCAGAATGTAAAAGCGTAGCGCTCAAATGAGCGAACTGGTCGTCCTGAACGCTGTTACGCGTCTGGCCGGTGGCTCAGAGCGCAGGGTGTCCCAACTGGACCTTGCAGCGTAATGGAAACTACCGAGGAAGTGGGAAGAGTGATTCACCGGTGAGGCACAAAAGACCGCTCGAGACGGTGCTGATGTCGCCGCGTCACGGTTGAACCATCAGCCAACCACTTGCGTTGAGGCGGGTGTCACTTTATGAATTCCCGGGTTATTCCGAAGGGGACCTCTTCCGACAGGGCGGCGGTGTGGTGGCCCGAATGCTGTTGGGTCAGCAGCGGAGGACGTCACGCCAGCTTGGGTTGTCGCAGGTACTGGTACACCGTTTCCCGGCTGATGCCGTAATCGCGGGCCAGGACGGATTTCGGAACGCCGCCGGCGGCCCGTTGCGTCAACTCGGCTGCCCGTTCCGGTGTGAGGGTCTTTTTCCGCCCTTTGTAGGCGCCGCTCTGCTTGGCCAGGGCGATGCCTTCGCGCTGTCGCTCCCTAATGAGGGCCCGTTCGAATTCAGCGAAAGCCCCCCATGACCGAGAGCATTAGGTTCGCTATAGGGGAGCCCTCGCCAGTAAAGAGCAGGTGCTCCTTGACGAACTCCACCCGCACGCCCTTGCGGGTTAGACGTCGAACCAGGGCGCGCAGGTCATCAAGGTTCCGCGCGAGCCGGTCCATGCTGTGCACCACGACCGTATCGCCGTCGCGGGCGAACCGTAGCAATTCGGTCAGTTCCGGTCTGTCGGTATCCCTGCCAGAAGCCTTGTCCGTTAAGACCCGATCCAGAACCAGCCCGTCGAGCTGGCGCTGCCCCTTCTGGTCCAGCGTGCTCACGCGCACATACCCAATTCGCTGGACCAGCCACCGCCGCCTCCAACCCTCTTAGATGTGAAATTGAGTTCTAGGTCCTAGACGAACGTCAAGAGGCACAAGGTCTTGGGTGTCAGGTTGGGGTGTGCCCTAATTGGAAGAACACTCACATGTGCGTCTGTTATCCCTACTTAATGGCTCCGGGTCCCCAAGATGCCGTGATCGACACGATCTAAAATCCACCCGGTGTCCAGGAGCTAAGGGCGGGACGTCCATGAACGAGCTCACCGAGCGTTGCTGAGGGCGGCTGCCTGGTTGAACGGATAGAGATGAGCAGTTGTCATCCGGTATCGGAAGCAGCTGGTCCCCTCTAGCTCTTGGGGTTTGACCCAGGCTTGGTAGCCCAGGGATGCCTCGTACATAGTTCGTGGCAGGACGCCCTCGGCAGCGATCCAGAGAACGGAGGAATCGTCCGTTGCATCATCGACAGTGCCGTTCCTGATGGCGACGCCGTTGTGGCGGATTTCCACGCGTGCGCCAATGAGGGCGCTCCACTGGTTGTAATTTTCGAGCTTCATGTTTGTCCTTCGTCATGGCAAATGATGCGGCTGGACTCGTTGCCGGCAAGAAACCCGCGCGCCTATGTAGAGGACGACGCTCGAACTCGGATCCTTTGTGACGCCGCTTCTAGACGTGTGGGTTTGCAACTACTCCTCTGGGCGGGAAGGCAAACTTCGTCTTCCTGCATCTCAGGGGTTGTTTAAGACGAAGTTTGTTGGGCGCCGGGTTTCGGCCCCATCCTCATGGGCCGAAACCCGGCGTTTGAGTGCTAGTCGTGGGCTTTCACCCCCTCACACGACGCTGGACTGGGAAGGGGCATCCGGCCGGACGGCGCGGGGGAGAGGTTATGGCTTCTCGCGGTCCGGGCTGGGTATGGCTGAAGCTGCTCCGGTGAAACCCTCCCGTGTCTCTGCAATGGTCCTGATGCGGTCCCTGCAGGCAAACCATCCGACCACCATGAGGGCCACCGCCACGATGGTGACGAGGAGCGTCGCGGGAGTGTCAATGAAGATCATGATGAGCACCACGCCCAGGAAGAGGAGGGAGAGGTAGCCGGTGTAGGGAGCGCCGAACATGCGGAAGGAGGGGCGCTTGAGCCAACCCTTGTCGGCCCAACGTTTGAGCTGGATCTGGCAAAGAAGAATGGTGGCCCAAGTGGTGATGATGCCGACCGCCGCGACGCTGAGGACGATTTCAAAGGCCTCGCCCGGAAGCAAGTAGTTCAGCGGGACGCCCAGGAGGGAGACCACCGCGGTGATGGCGATGCCGCCGTAGGGGACGCCGGCTTTGTTCATACGGGAGGCGAATTTGGGGGCAGAACCGTTGACCGACATGGAGCGCAGGATCCTGCCGGTGGAGTAGAGGCCGGCGTTGAGAGAGGACAGTGCCGCGGTGAGGACGACGAGGTTCATGATGACGTCCACGCCCTGGATGCCGATGGAGCCGAAGAACGTCACGAAGGGGCTGACGCCTTTTTGGTAGGAGGTGTAGGGCAGCAGGAGGGAAAGCAGGATGACGGAGCCGACGTAAAAGACGGCGATGCGGAAGACCACGGAGTTGATGGCCTTGGGGATGATTTTTTCGGGGTTTTCGGTTTCGCCGGCGGCGGTGCCGACCAGCTCGATCGAGGCGTAGGCAAAGATGACACCCTGCATCAGGACAATCATGGGCAGCACACCGGTGGGAAAAAGCCCGCCGTTATCCAGGATCAACTGGATACCGACAGGTGACCCCGTGGGAGTCCCAAAGACAACGAAGTAGGTGCCTACAACGAGGAAGATAACAAGCGCCGCCACCTTCACGAACGCGAACCAGAATTCCATCTCGCCGAATACCTTGACCGAGATCAGGTTCAGGCCGAGCACCAGCACGAGCGAAATAAGTGCCCAGGCCCACTGCGGAACTGCTCCGATCCACGGCACGTAGTTGCCGAAGAAGTTCATGTAGAGGGCTGCGGCGGTGGTGTCAGCCACCGTAGTTGTGGCCCAGACAAGCCAGTAGAACCAACCGGATACAAACGCGGCCTTCTCACCGAAGAATTCCCGGGCGTAGGAGACGAACGAGCCAGATGTCGGTCGGTGAAGTACCAGTTCACCAAGAGCACGAAGGATGAGGAAAGCGAAGAATCCACAAAGGGCGTACGCCAGGATCAACGACGGTCCTGCGGCCGCAAGGCGGCCGCCAGCGCCCAAGAACAGGCCGGTCCCGATAGCGCCGCCGATGGCGATCATCTGGATTTGGCGCGGCTTCAGGCTCTTCTGATAGCCGGCGTCTTCAGCGTGAACAGAGCGGGTTTCACGGGTGTTTTCCCGCTCAGGTGGCAGGTCAAGGTCAGGCAAAGGAACGGACATGGGGACCTTTCATTGGCCGGTGATGTCACCATGCCCGTCAACCGTAGGAGGTTGTCAGGATGGGAGCATCTGCCGTGGAGATGTCGAAGAGTTTTCCTGCATCCCTAACCGCGCGTGCAAGAGCACAGGAAGGCCAAGAAGCAAGGATCCGGATTGAAGTCGAGGCGTGAGGGCACCTACATACTTTCAATTCAGAGTTGAGGATATGCCCCAAGTCACAGCAGAATCAACACTTAGTTGTAAAAACTTCAAGTCGATGTCGCAAACCGACCGGTTGGGCGACGCTGCTGAAGCCCTGCCGCTTCCATATCTACACATTTTGTGTAATTATGATTCCGACCACCACCCACAGATGTCTAATCGAAGCTTCGGCTGCGAATACGCAGCAGCACTGGGTGCGTCTGCTCCGATTCTTGAATTTATGGAAGGCCTACTATGACTACGCCAGTAACTGCCCCTCCTCTTTACGCCCGCGCCATGCGCGTCGGTGACCTGCTGTTTGTATCGGGTCAGCTTCCTGTCAACGAGGCCGGGCTGCTGTATCCCGGCAAGGTGGGGACGGAAGTGACCGTGGAACAGGCCAGGGAGGCAGCGACCTTGGCCGCCACCAACTGCCTCAACGTGATCCGGGAGACGTTGGGTTCGCTGGATGCGGTGAAGGGTGTCGCACGGCTAGGCGGGTATGTCGCTGCCGGAGCAGGGTTCAATAACGCGCCTGCAGTTGTGGATGCGGCATCCCAACTGATTCTGGACGTTTTGGGGGAGCGGGGCCGGCATGCGCGTTTGGCGCTGGGTGTGGCATCTCTTCCGTTGGGGGCGTGCGTGGAAATTGAGTTGGCAGTCCAATGCTGATCACAGAGAGAATGAATGGCATGCATGCCGACGACGCCAGCCAGCTTCCCAACCCTCTGGAGGAGCTCAGCCTGAACGAGCTTCGTCAGCGCACCAGCATGAAGTGGCGGACTCACCCGGATGACGTGCTGCCGCTGTGGGTTGCGGAGATGGACGTCAGACTTGCGCCCCCCGTCGCCGAGGCGCTCCATCGTGCCATCGACGCAGGTGACACAGGTTATCCGGTCGGCACAGCCTATGCCGAAGCCTTTGCTGCTTTCGCGGCCGCGCATTGGTCATGGAGCGGGTTGGATGTCAACAGGACCGCGATTGTTCCTGACGTGATGATGGGCGTCGTGGAAGTTCTGCGACTGGTCACCAGTCCTGGTGACGCAGTTGTCGTCAACTCCCCGGTCTATGCACCCTTCTACGCCTTCGTTACGCACGACAACCGGCAGGTTTTGGAAGCACCCCTGGGCGAAGACCTGCGGATTGACCTGGATGCCCTTGAGGAAACCTTTAGCCGTATCAGGCACGAGGGACGCAGGGCGGCCTACCTGCTGAGTAACCCCCACAACCCCACCGGCACCGTTCACACGCTCCGTGAGCTGACAGCGGTGGCTGAACTAGCCAGCAAGTATGGAGTGAGGGTCGTTTCGGACGAGATCCATGCCCCGCTCGTCCTGCCTGGCTCCACGTTCATCCCGTTCCTGAGTGTCCCCGGCTCCGAGAACGCCTTTGCCGTGATGTCGGCTTCGAAGGCATGGAACCTGGCCGGGCTGAAAGCCGCACTGGCTGTGGCCGGCCCCGACGCTGCTGCAGACCTCGCCCGTATGCCCGAAGAAGTCAGCCATGGACCAAGCCATCTGGGGCTTATCGCTCACACAGCGGCGCTTAAGCACGGGCAGGAGTGGCTCAAAGCGTTGATTCAGGGCCTGGACTCGAACCGAACCCTGCTAAGGCATTTGCTTGCAGAACATTTGCCGGACGTTGGCTATAAAGAACCCGAAGGTACCTACCTGGCCTGGCTGGACTGCCGACACCTCGGAGTACAAACACCCCAGAGCCCCGGTGGGCTAGCTGTGGTCAGTGATTTGGCCGGACCAGCGCAGCTGTTCCTGGACAAAGCCAGGGTGGCGTTGAGCTCAGGGCACGTATTCGGCAGTGGCGGTGAGGGCCACGTCCGCTTGAACTTCGCGACCTCCCAGACGATCCTGACTGAAGCTGTCGAACGAATGGGGCGAGTTCGTCCCTAAAACCAAAGGAAGCAGGCCCGGGAAGGAGCCCCGGGCCTGCTTTGCTTAAGCGCTTTGTTCGGTCGATCCGTTCACTTCATTGAGATAGTTGTAAATCGTGAACCTGGTGACTCCCAGCGCCGCGGCAACTGTCTCCGCGGCCTGCTTGATCAAGAAGAAGCCACGCCGGTCAAGTTCAGCCACTACCTGGACCTTATGTTCCTTCCGCATCTTCTCGGGCAGCACGCCAACAGTTGAAATCGCCGCATCAACAAGGCGGCCGCTCAGCTCTTCAACACTATGTGGAAAGTATTCACTTCCGTTCACCGGTCCCGACGATGGGGCCGACCGGTGCGCCGCCAGCGAAGCCTGCGTCTGCGCGGGTGCCGCCTCGTGGCCCAAGACAAAACGATCCATTGCTGCACGCAACGTGACCCAGGCTGACACATCTGTGTTCAGGCACAGTGCTGCTGCGGCACGACCGTCCCGGTCGGAGTAGATGATCGTGGTGCTCTGAAGTATCCGCCCGTCGGGTAACTGCGACCGATATCCAATCTCGTGGCTGAGGTCCCCGGCAGCAACTCGTTCCAGAAGTTTGTCTGTGGGCGGATCGCCGATGCGCCGACCGGTAACTACCCCGGCAATGGCCCGGACCGTGTCCGGGATTCGCTGCAAATCGTGCAGTACAACCTCCGTCGGCTGGGGAACAGAAGCCTGGAGAGGCTCCACTAGAAGCTCTAGGACGCAGTTGATTGATTCAGCGTCCATTCCTTGGAGACCTTCTGGAGCCGGCGCCATCGTGTCCCTCATCTGACTGCCCATGCTAGTCCTCCGTTGCAAAGCTGTTGAATCCACTGCACTCAGTCCTAGAATTTTAACACTTTGTTCAAAAAGACGGGGCGACATCAACGAGGGCTTCGTGACTTTCCGTATGTGCGGCCAAGGCTGATGGCGTTTCAGAGACAGGCATAGGCCGGGTTCCCGCTTCCTCGTCCGCCTGTCCTCGACCCGATTAGCATTTCGAAGGCACGAACTTCCCTGCGCTGAGTCATGATGACCGCCTTCGGAGACACCCCTCGAAGTGCGATTTTTCGCCACTAAGCAGATCGGGGTAATCGCGGGCAAACATCGCCGATCTCAACGACTGATCAATGCTCGTCCGGAAAAATGTAGGGCTGGTGCGTTAGCTGACGACGACTCGCACGAAGCGTGCCCGAGTGTCGCCGACGTTGACGTAGGCGTACTGCTGTGAGGTCGGAAAGGCAAGGTGGTCACCCGTACGGAGCTCGGTATCGCCGTGCTCCTGCTCGACGCGGATGGAGCCCTCGGAGACGAAGAGCATCTCCGACCATCCCACCGGATCCGGCTGCGCGTCGTAGCGATCGCCCGTTTCAAGGGTCCACGCCCACAATTGGGCGTCCTTGGCGGCGGGAACGGATGCCAGCAGCACCGCGACGCTGCCTTGCCGGTCTCCTCGCCATGCAACTTCGCTGATATCGGTATGAGGTGCGGCTGGTGCGGCAACGAGATCGACGAATGTGACACCCAACGCATCGGCGAGATGATCGAGGCCTGTCAGGCTGATATTTGCCTCACCTGCCTCGAGCTTGACGACAGTACGGCGGCTGATGCCTGCGCGGTCCGCCAGAGCGACCTGGCTGAGCTGAGCCGCCAAACGATAGCGACGCACGTTCGCACTGACGTGCTCTAGGACACCGTTAGTTCCCTCTGTTTGCATGTGCACTATTCTGCACCATAGAGTGTGCAGCATGTTGCACACTCGTCCGCGATGGCGCCTGCTCTCCAGGCAGGAATTCGCACTCGTCCTCATCACAGCCGTGTGGGGGGCGACGTTCCTCATGGTTCACATCGCTGTCCAGTACAGCGGACCGTGGTTCTTTGTGGGCATGCGGTTCGTGACCGCTGGCATCATCAGTGCTCTCGTTTTCGCGCGCGTCCTCCGTGGCCTTGCTTGGAAAGAACTTGCGGCAGGCTCAGCCATCGGCGTGATGATCTTCCTCGGCTACGGACTGCAAACCGTCGGACTCCAAACGATCAACAGCAGCACCTCCGCATTCATCACAGCCCTCTACGTTCCCCTTGTTCCAATCCTGCAGTGGATGGTGTTCAAAAAGCCGCCGCGCCTTCCTACATGGATCGGCGTGGGGCTTGCCTTCGTAGGTCTCGTGCTGCTCGCCGACCCGGGCAGCGTCGGCTTCACCTTCGGCTCGGGGGAGATCGCAACCGTCCTGAGCACCCTTCCGATTGCAGCGGAAATCATCCTTATCGGCTGGTTCGCGGGCAAGGTGCATTTGGGCCGGGTGACCGTGGTCCAGTTGCTTGTCGCGGGACTACTGGGCTTTCTGGCCATGCCCGTCGTCGGTGAGGAGCTGCCCGCATTCTCCTGGGTGTGGGTGGCGGCCTCTGTCGTCCTGGGGGCTGCGAGCTGCCTCATCCAGCTCACGATGAACTGGGCCCAGAAATCCGTCTCGCCTACGCGGGCAACGATCATCTACGCCGCCGAGCCTGTATGGGCTGCGATCATCGGCCGGGTCGCCGGGGACCGGCTGCCCCCGGTCGCGATCGTCGGGGCCGTGTTCATTGTCGTCGGCGCCCTCGTCAGCGAACTCAAACCCCGCAAACGTGGCGACTCCAATACTTCAGGTGAGCCTGCACTGGGGGTGGACAAACTAACCCCCGTTCTCCTCCACCTCGAGCAAACGGACTAACACCTGCCCCTGCCACGACTCATACTGCTGTCACTTACCCGTACAGGGCGCGACCACCTCGACCGGAGCCGTGCTCCTCGTTGAGCCAACGAAATGCTCGCTGGAACTAGGGAACATGTCCCGGGCGGCCGGCCTCAAGCTCCTTGTCGCCGTGGGTATTCACGGTCAGCAGAAGGAGCCCGTCTTCCATGCCCGCTGCTGCGCGCCTCGATGATGCCACCGACAAAAGGAATGGTCGCAAAGGATCGCCGATAAACCCAATCATTCGGACCACGCCTTCACGATCGGTCTTGGCGTGGGCGATAGAAGGGTAGGCCAGGGCGGGCCACGGGTTCCCGGACCCGCTTGCGTCTCCTCCGCGAACCATGACCCGGAATCCGAGTTCAGCACCAAGGAAACCGTAGCCTGCGAGACGCCAGCGGCAGCGGCGACGTCGCGCATCGCCGGTCCTGACTTTGACCGTGTTCCAGCCATGGACAACTCCTCGGACCTATTGCTACTGGGTTTATTCGCATAACTGCGCTCTCGGCTGCGCGCATCACTTCCGGGCGTCAATCTGGCACTACGCCCCCTCCAGCCAGGGGCGGCCTTCAATAGGAGTGCTGGGCCCATCACTCCACTTGTGTTCCGCTACGTAGAACAGAAACCCGTCTAGCGAAACTTTTTCTTGACGTGCGCTACGTGAGCTGGTTCACTAAAGGCGTAAGGCAAACGACTCCGTTCGGATCAGGCCTTGTCCCCAGTCCAGTTGACTGAAGAGCTTGAGTCACCGCGCACTGATGCCGGCGGCACTACAAACATTCCACCTGGGATGGAAACCGAAACTGTCACATTCACAAACAACATTGACGTTGTAGGAGGCACCTCGATGACTATCGCCGACATCGACAAACCAGTTCTGAAGAAGGTCGCTTTGCGCCTGCTTCCCATGCTGATGATTCTGTATTTCCTCAGCTACGTAGACCGCGTCAACGTAGGCTTCGCCGCTCTGACCATGAACGTTGACCTGGGCCTGAGCGCCACTGCATATGGGCTGGGCGCAGGCGTATTTTTCATTGGGTACTTCCTCTTTGAAGTACCCAGCCAGTTCATGCTTGATAGGTTCGGTGCCCGCATCTGGATCACCCGGATCGTGGTGACCTGGGGCGCCATCGCTGGCGCGATGGCCTTCGTGCAAGGACCAATCAGCTTCTACATTTTGCGCTTCCTGCTCGGCGTTGCGGAGGCAGGGTTTTTCCCCGGGATCATCTACTTCCTTGGCATGTGGTTCCCCCGCGGGCAGCGGGCACGCATCGTTGCCTTCGTCTACATCGCGGCTCCGATCTCATTCCTGCTGGGATCGCCAATTTCGACCATGATGATGCAGTACGGCGACGGCATCTTCGGACTTGTCGGCTGGCGTTTTATGTTCCTCATCGAGGGCGTGATTACAGTGCTCGCGGGAGTCATCGGCTATTTCATCCTTGTTGACCGCCCCACCAAGGCCAAATGGCTCGACAGGGCTGACGCCGTACGGCTGGAAGCCACCATCGCGGCCGAAGACGCGGCAGTTGACGCAGCCCACGACGGGCATTCGATCCGCAAGGCTTTCAGCCCCCGCGTCTTCATGCTGGGATTCATCTACTTCGGAATCGCATACGGCGTCTACGCGGTAGGGTTCTTTCTCCCCCAGATTGTTTCCGGCTTCCAGGCAACGTACGGCGTGAAGTTCGACCTCACCCAGATCGGCCTGATTTCGGCCATTCCTTATGCCGTCGCGACCGCCGTCATGCTGCCCTGGTCCCGGCATTCGGACAAGACGCAGTCACGCTTCATCCATGTCGCCATCACTTGCTTCCTGGGCGGGACCGCCCTCGCCATATCTCTGGTCCTTGGCTCACCCCTGCTGAGCATGATCGGCATCTGCGTCACGGCTGTGGGAGTCTTCTGCTCGATTCCAGTTTTCTGGCAGATTCCCCCCACATTCCTGACCGGCACAGCCGCGGCCGCGGGTATCGGCCTGATCAACTCCATAGGCAACCTCGCCGGATTCTTCGCCCCCTACATCTCCGGATACTTCAAGGACATGACCGGAAGCCTTCAGCCCGGAATGCTCGTTGCCAGCGCCTTCACGCTACTGTCAGGCGCCCTTGTCCTCGTTGCGCGGGCCAGGATCATCAAGAACGCGAAAGTAGCAGCAGAAGAACTTGCTCATGCCCCGGTTGCTATAAAATAAAACGGAACCCTGTTCCGCGTAACGGAACTATGGTTACATTGACTTGGCACTTGCCAGAACAAACAGGAGATCATCAATGTCTGTAACAGAGACCAACACAGAGCGCGGCATCGTCAACGGCGTCGATCTGGACCAGCTCACGGCTACCATCGAGGCAGTGCGGGGCGAGCGGACCCTCGGTGAAGTCACCTTTTCGGTAGAGGGCGAATGGGAAGACGGCTTCAAGCTTCGGTCCGCCACCGGCGCACTCACCCAGGCAGGCCAGAAGGATGCCTCGCGGGCAGGTAAGTTCGAGATGCGCAGCGACGAGCCGGCCAGCCTCCTCGGAACAGACACCGCGGTATCACCCGCGGAATATGTCCTGCAGGCCCTCGCAGGCTGCTACACCGTCACCCTCACGGCCAATGCCGCCGCCAGGAACATCGAACTGAAAAGCTACAAGCTGCAGCTCGAGGCTGATTTCGACCTTGCCTCCTTCCTGGGCATTGCCCCTGAAGAGAACCCCGGTGCCAGCCAGATCCGCGTCACGGTGGAACTCGACGCTCCGACCGCGACCCGCGAGGAACTTGAGGACCTGGTCGAGACCGTGCAGCAGCGGTCCCCGATCCGGGACACCCTGATCCGCCCCGTTGATGTGGTCACGACGCTGGCGTAGTCCGACACCAGATCGACAAACCGCAGGATAGGAAGCGTTCGTGATGCACCGGGTATACAAAATTGATGGCTCCCCAATCGCTGTCGACCAGGCAACGATGAAGGGTTTCGAAGAACTCGGTGTTTCAGTCGAGGTACGGCCCAGTGCGACGGAGGCCGAAATCATCACGAACTGCAGGGACGCGGATGGGCTCGTCGTCATGACCGAGCCCATCACGCGGACCGTCCTGGAAGCCTTGCCGCACCTCAAGGTAATCGCCCGGCCCGGAGTCGGTGTCGATTCAATCGACATCACTGCCGCAACCGAGTTGGGGGTACAGGTGACCAACGTGCCGGACGGCAACTACACAGATGTCGCAACCCATGCCCTCGCACTCATCCTGAACGGCATACGCCGGCTCAAGGACTTCGACGCGGATGTGCGGGCGCACGGATGGAATGGTCAGGAAATTGGCAGGACCATCCGGCGCCCGTCCGAACTGACCCTCGGAATCATCGGATTCGGGCGCTCCGGGAAACGGCTGGCGGAGATGGCTGCCCCGATCGGGTTCTCCACTCGCGCCAATAGCCCGCGCACAAATCCTGAGCAAATATGGGCAGTCGGTGCGGAATCGATGGACTTCGATGAACTCATCTCCACATCGGACATAGTGTCGCTGCACGTCCCACTGACCGACCAGACAAGAAACCTCATCGACAAGGACGCACTGGGCCGTTTCAAGAAAGGTAGCTTCCTCGTCAACGTATCCCGGGGCGGCATTATCGATGAAGCCGCCCTGGCCGAGGCAGTCGGTTCCGGGCACCTGGCCGGCGCAGCCCTGGATGTCTTTGCGCAGGAACCGCTTCAGGAGACCAGTCCCCTGCGGTCCCAGCCAGCTATCACCCTGACGCCGCATATCGCGTATCTTTCAGCTGACTCCCTTCAAGAGGTCAGCACCACAGCCTTTACCGATATAGCCCGCCTGTTGAAAGGCCAGCAGGTCGCCCACCCGGTAAACACTCCGCAGACCAACTCTTTCCGATGGAGGCAAGATGAACCACGATGAAGTGACTGTCCGAATTAAGAGCATCGAAACCCTGTCCTGCGATGCAGGATGGCGAAATTACCACTTCGTCAAGCTCACGACCGAGGACGGCGTCGTCGGCTGGTCAGAATTTGACGAAGACTTCGGCCCACGAGGCCTCACCAACGTCATCGAGCTCTACGCCCCACTGTTTGTGGGCGCCGATATCTTCAACCACGAGCGCACTTATATGCAGGTCGCAGCAACGGCGCGGCCCGCACCATCCGGGCTGCCGGCAGAAGCATTCGGCGCGATCGAAAACGCCATGCTCGACGCCAAAGCCAAGATCCTTGGTATTCCTGTCCACCAATTGCTCGGCGGCAAGCACCGGGATGAAATCCAGGTCTACTGGTCCCACTGCGCCAGCTGGCGCATCAGCCACCCCGATCACTATGGATCGCGCATTTCGGACCTGGCGGGCGTTACTGAGGCCGGGCGCGAAGCACGTGATCGCGGTTTCAGAGCGGTCAAAACCAACATGTTCTCCTATGGTCCCAACGGCCCTAAGTCTTGGGGCGCCGGCTTCGGTAACCCCTACGAACCAGGACTCAACATCGACCTCAAACTCATCAAGGACGTCGTGGCCCATGTCGACGCGCTTCGAGAAGGAGTGGGCGACGAGGTTGAGATCCTCCTGGACATGAACTTCAACGCTCGAACCGAGGGATACCTCCGCCTGTTGCGTGCACTGAAGGACGTCAACCTTTTCTGGGCTGAGCTCGACCTGTACAACCCCGATGCCCTGGCTCACATCCGGGAACAGAGCGGCGTCCCCATCGCTTCGTGCGAAACCCTGTTTGGCGTCCGCGAGTTCCTGCCGTACTTCAAGCGGCAATCCCTGGACGTCGGCATTGTCGATGTCATTTGGAACGGTGCGTGGCAGGCAATGAAGATTGCAAACACCGCCGAAGCTTTCGACGTCAACGTTGCCCCGCATAACTTCTACAGCCACCTCTCGACCATGATGTCCGCCAATTTCGCAGCAGCGGCACCGAATCTGAGGATTATGGAACACGATGTGGACCGCCTTGAATTCGACGATGAACTCTTCACCCACGCCCCGGTCCTGCGAGGGGACCGGCTCCAGGTGCCCGGCCGCCCAGGGTGGGGGACAGAACCCATTGAAGAGGCGATCCTCTCGCGACCGGCTGTAAAACGAACTGCGTATCTCGGGATAAAGCGGTAGCCATGACAGCGCCCGGATCTTCGCATGTCAATACCGGATACTCTGATTCCATGACGACGCCCGAAGAGCAGGGGCCTGCGCTAGCTGGGGCCACGGACAGCATCCGTAGTGTAGAGCGCGCTGCCGCTGTGATCCAGGCGATCTCCGCCGCGGGCCGCAGCGGCAGCCGCCTGGTCGACATAGCCGCTGAGACCAAACTCTCCAAGACCACAGTTCACCGGCTGCTGGCAACGCTCTCCAAAATCGGCTGGGTCGAGCAGGACGACGAGTCAGGGACGTTCTTTTTGGGCCTGCCCCTGGTTGGTTACGGAAGCGCCGCAGCAGACAGGCACGGACTACTTGACGTAGCTGAACCACACCTGCTCCGCCTCGCTGAACTGACCGGAGACACTGTCTACCTTTCGGTGCGTGCCGGCAACAAGGCCCTCTGCATTGACCAGGCCGTAGGGTCTTTCCCCATCCGCACTCTCAACCCGCGCGTCGGCGACCGGCTCCGGCTCGGAACCTGCGCCGGGAGCCTTGCCCTGCTGGCATGGCTCGGTGACGACGACATCGAACGAATCATCCGGGACGATGCTGATCACCCCGGTGGAAACCTTGGCCTTGAATCCACCGTGGTGCGTCAGATGGTCGATGAGGCCCGGGCCAACGGATATGCGTATTTCCCCGGGCTCCTGATCCCGGACTCTGCCGGTCTTGGGGTTCCCGTCTTGGGAGCAGACGGAGACCCTGTAGCGTCGCTCAGCGTTGCCGCAATAGAACCGCGCATGACCGAGCCCCGGCGATCTCAAATCGTCGAGTGGTTGCAGCAGGAGGCTGCCGCCTTCTCGGAAGCCCTGATCGAACTTGATCCCCGCTTCAGCAACAGCAGCATGCGCCGCCTCAGCGTCAACGGCTGAACCGGTCCGCGACGGGAAGCGAACGCTCGCTGAAACTGTTGCCTCATCGAAGCTGACGCACAAGCGATCGTGCAAGGTCCTCGTTGGCGTGGGGCCCAGAATAAACAAATTCTCCGCGGCCAGCGAGGTTGTGGCAGGTGCCGAGGCAAGACCCCTGGTCACTAGTGGCACCCAAAACCCTCTGCCCCCTTCCGCATTTCAGCACGGCTGGTAGCCACAGGGCTGATTCCTATCACTGGCATCGAGCCCTAAGGCAGGAAACCCGCGCTCCGGAATAACGCAAAGAATGGATCAAGACCATGGTTGCTGAAGCACTCGAGGTAAGGACCGGGCTGGGCTACTTCCCAACGCCCGTGCACCCGCTCGACCGGTTCTCGGAGGCTCTTGGGAGTCCCACACGGATCTGGATTAAGAGGGATGATCAAAGTGGTCTCGCGCTTGGAGGCAACAAGGTCCGCAAGCTCGAATACCTCATCGGCCAGGCACAGCGCCTTGGAGCAACCACCTTGGTGACGTGCGGGGCAATGCAGTCAAACCATGCAAGACAGACTGCCGCGGCCGCAGCCCGGGTTGGCCTTAAATGCGTCCTTGTACTCGGACCAGGAGCGCTCTCCGATGCGGACTACCGCAACTCGGGCAACGTGCTTCTTGACCGCATGTTCGGTGCAGAGATCAAGTTCGTCGGTTCGGAGCTAACGCTCGCCGAGGAGCTCCAACTCGCAGTGGAGTCTGTCCGTGAGCGCGGCGAAACTCCGTACGCTATTCCTCTTGGGGGTTCCACCGCCCACGCTGGACTCGGATACGTCCAATGCGCAGAAGAGATCATGGCCACGGGAATTAAATTCGACGCAGTGGCATTGGGTACCGGCAGCGGAGGTACCCAGGCAGGGCTTCTGAGCGGATTCCGGTTTTCGGGTGATACGACCGCGGTGGTCGGCTTCAGCGTGGCCTTCCCGGAACATCCCCAGCGTGAAGCAGTCCACCGGCTAGCCCTTGACACCTCCGCCCTGCTGGGTGCCGATCAAGCAAACCGCCCAACGATGGACGACGTCACAGTGGATGACCGGTTCATCGGCCCCGGCTACGGATTACCCACTGATGAGATGTTGGACGTCGTGCACCTCTTGGCCCGAACCGAGGGAATACTTCTGGACCCGGTATACACCGGCAAGGCCATGGCAGGTCTGGTTGCCGGGATCCGGAAAAAGGAACATGGGTTTGGCTGCGTCAGCGACATCCTGTTCCTCCACACAGGAGGCCAACCTGGTCTGTTTGGTTATCGCGCGAGCGTAGCCGGCAGGGAGGAACCGTAAGGAGTTTTAGCCGAAAGGAGCGGCGAGTCCCGGCAAGGTCGGAACAAGGCAGGACAGGACAACCCGGGTTGCCCCGGCTTTGCACGGTCGCCCGATCACTAAAGATGCGGAATGCATCAACGAAAGATGTATTCATGAGCTTGCAACCCTGCACTGAATGGCGATTGGTTCAAGGCGCGATGGTTGAAGTCCGGCTTGGCCGGTGCCTGTACCGCGCCGGCTTAGTCGATGCCGTGATGCCCGACGACTCAGGTATTTGGCTTGCCGCCGACGGAATCCACTCCAGGGAGTTCATCGAAAAGGCTCAAGGCTACAGTCTGTGGACCAGCTTGTTCTACTACCAGCCCGGCCGCACAGAGCATCAACCGCAGACCTCGACTCGGGCACACTGAAACTGGCTGGCATCCAAACTTCTGCGATAGCCGGTCGAACCCAACAGGAGGACGTGACGTCATGAAGGGTCAGAATTGGCCTGGTATGGCTGACGAGGAGTCAACCCTTGTGGAGTACTTGAAACAACGCGCCGATGATATCGGAGAGTTGTTGGCCCGGCGCTACCGGGAAGACATCGTTGAATACCGCTCTTTGCCGGAGGGATTCATCGAGCAGGACGTGGCACCCACCGCGCGCCGAAACCTTGAGGTGATGCTCCACTGCATCGAATCCAGTGAGGAGCTGACCAGCGACCAACTGCTCCCATTCAGGGAAAGTGCCATTCGGCGCTTTCGACAAGGGGTCCCGATTCAAGCGCTTCTTCATGCTTACCGGCTGTGGGGGCACACTGTGTGGGAAGAAGTTTTGGCGGCCCCACAAACGCACGATAATCCTGAATCGGCGCTGACTCTCGCCGGCATGATCATGAAGCACGTTGACCTCGTGTCGACCGCTGTAGCCCAGTCGTACCTCAGCGAGGCGGCGGGACTGATTCATGACCGCGAAATGGGTCGACGGGATTTGCTGGAAGCACTGGTTGATGGAAACGTGCCGAGAATCTCACGGCATGCGAAGCTGCACCGGTTGGAGATGACGGGCCGCTATCAGGTCCTGCTACTGCGGTGGGCAGCCCGTTCCGCGGCTGCTTCGGAATTCCTCCGTGATTCCCTCGAAATCGTGACGGCCCGGCTCTCAGAACCCCCGTTCCGGTTGGCGCTGGTTGGTGTGCGCAACGAGGAGATAGTAGCGATCCAGGACCTCCGCACACCGACCGGGGATAGATTTCGTGCACGGCTAAATGATTTGGCTGCGGCCTTGCCCAATTTCGTCCTAGGTGCTGGCAGGCCCCACGACGGTCTCGCCGGAGTGGCACGCGGCTACGTAGAAGCCCAGAACGCGATCGCATCGGCGCCCCTAGACAAGTCTGAACCACGCGCATACCTGTACTGCGACACACTCCTTGATCATCTGGTGAGGACCAGCGCATTCCGCAATGACCTTGCCGAAGAAACAGTGACCCCGCTTCGCAATCATGACGCAGCTCGACACACGTCACTGCTCGCCACGCTCCGGGCGTACGTTAGGGCGGATTTCAAGCTGGTTCAAGCCGCGGAGGCCCTCAGGGTTCAGCCCAATACCGTGAAATACAGGCTCCAAAAGATCCAAGAAATAACCGGGCACGACCCTTTCAACGCGGAAGATCTCACACTCCTCGCCCTGTCCCTCAGACTGCAGGACACCGAGGATCAACTAGACGTTCATTGAATGCTCGAACCAGCTCGCCTGGTACACGAGGTGCCACTGCGTTAAGCGCAAAAAACACCATGAAACTTGGCGTTTCCCCGTAGGGACACCAACGGGTCAGCACTCCTACGGTTGTCAGACCATCAGTCGTGACCTGAAACACAATGAAGAGCGTCAGGAGAAGTTGTGACCATCACATCCGCAAGCCCTACCCAAGGATTGGTGTGGCAGCCGGGTCCCACCGAAATCGGGCGCAGCAGAATTTTGAAATTTGCTGCCGCTGCAGACTGCGCCACAATAAGCGAGCTGGGTGCCAAAGCATATGAAAAGCCGTCCTGGTTTTGGGGAACCGTTTCGGAGTGGCTGGAGCTGGACTGGCAGGAAACCCCTACCGCCACACTCGATCAGCTGGACGAGCCTCATGCGACGAAATGGTTCGTAAACGGCAAATTCAACGCCGCGGACAACGCTGTACACCGGTGGGTGAGGGCCGGCCGTGGAAATGAAACCGCACTCGCCTGGGAAGTCGAAAACGGTGAAAGCGGAAAGTGGACGTTTGACGAACTCGCTGCCGAGGTAGACCGGGTCAGCAGAGGACTGCTGAATTCAGGTGTGAAGTTCGGGGACACCGTCGGAATTCAGTTGCCAATGGTCAAGGAAGCGGCGGTGGCTCAACTCGCCTGCGCGAAAATCGGGGCTATTTCCGTGCCGATCTTTTCCGGTTTCGGGGCAACTGCTGTTGCTGACCGTCTAAGGATTGCCGGGGCGAAGGCCCACATTGTTGCCAATGGCTTCGACCGCCGCGGGCGGGTCGTGGCCTTGCGCCAAGAAGCAGCAGCGGCTCTGCAAGGCGTCGAGTCACTTCTCACTACAGTCGTCGTCACCCTTGCACCAGGAAATAGCGACCCTGCTCTGCCTGGGGAAGTGGCGTGGGAAGCGTTGGGAGCCGAAGCTCCGGCAGCTCCGCTGGAAGCAGCCACCTGTCCGGCAGATCATCCCCTTCTCATAGCCTTCACGTCGGGTACAACAGGTGCTCCTAAGGGGATTGTCCTGAGCCACGCCGGGTTTGCTGTGAAAGCGGCCAGTGATGTCGCCTTCAGTTTCGATGTTGGACGCGGAGACGTGGCCATGTGGGTGACAGATCCGGGCTGGATCATGAGTCCCATAACTGTTCTGGGAGGCCTTATTGCCGGTAGTTCCGTGGCACTCTACAGTGGCAGCCCTGACTTTCCTTCCGCGGGTCGAATCTGGGATGTGGTCCGGAATCTTAACGTCACGATGCTCGGGGTATCGCCCACTCTGATCAGGTCTCTCATGACGCAGGATCCGGATGCAGCCAATATCGACCTCGGAAGCCTGCGTGTGCTGGCGTCGAGTGGCGAGGCGTGGACTCCTGACGCTTATGAATGGTTGTTCGAGCGCGTGGCCCAGGGTCAACTTCCGGTTATAAACTACAGCGGCGGCACCGAGGTTTCGGGCGCCATTTTGACCAACTTCACCGCCCAGCCCATCCACCCCTGCGGCTTCGCAGGTCCTTTGCCCGGAATGGGCGCGGATGTCGTGGACGCTGACGGGAACAGCGTGGGAACCGGCATCGGTGAGCTCGCACTGCGTCGTCCCTCACCGGGCATGCCGATCACTTTCTGGGGAGCACCTGAACGGTACTACTCGACCTACTGGAATCGATGGGCCGCCACCTGGTTCCACGGCGACTGGGTTGAGGTAAACAACGAAAAAGTCTGGTTCGTGCGGGGCCGCAGTGACGACACCCTCAAAATCGCAGGCAAACGCCTTGGACCTGCCGAGGTTGAGTCTGTTGTTAACAGTGTTCCCTCTGTGATGGAGTCCGCTGCCATCAGCGTCCCGGACCCCATCAAAGGCGAAGCCTTGGTGATTTTTGCAAGGGTGGCCCCCGGGACGGAGAACACGCGCGAACTTGCTCAGATCATCTCCGACGTCGTCTCCAGAGACCTGGGCAAACCGCTCAAGCCAAAACTCGTCCATGTTGTAGACACGCTACCCAGGACGCGGAGCGGGAAAATCCTTCGACGCGTTATCCGGTCCGTGTATCTGGGGGAAACGCCGGGGGATACCTCCTCACTTGAGGACCCGGCCTCCCTGTCGGCCATAGGAGGCGGTCGGTGACGCTTCGTCAGCGGTGTGCCGTGGTCGGGGTTGCCGAGATTCCTCCCACTAGATCAACGCCCGGCGTTACAACGCTGGAGATGATCGCTCGGGTATCCAGAATGGCCCTCAAGGATTCCGGCCTGGCCCCTTCGGATATTGACGGCCTCATAGTCGGTCCCCAAGTTGGGGAAACACCGCAGCACGTTCCTGCGACCGTGGCGGAGTATCTGGGCCTGCAACCCCGTTTCGCCGACATTGTTGACCTCGGTGGCGCCACTGGGGCGGGAATGGTGTGGCGCGCGGCTGCGGCGATTTCCGCCGGCATGTGCGAAACCGTCCTTTGCGTCCTAGGCAATACGCGTGACCCTGGGAGTGCTACCCGGTCACCTAACCGCAACCCGATCCGGGAATTCGACGTACCCTATGGAGCCAGCGGCGCCAACCAGGCATACGCCATGATCGCCCAGCGCCACATGGCCGAGTTCGGCACCACACCGCAGCAACTGGCCCAGGTCCCCGTCAAACAGCGGGCCAACGCAATGCTCAACCCGGCTGCAGTATTTCATGGCAAACCCATCGCCACTGATGACGTCCTGAATTCACCGATGGTCATGTCACCACTGCGGCTTCTTGAGATAGTCATGCCTTGCGGCGGCGGAGCAGCCGTCATCGTCACCTCCTCTGACCGGGCCAAAGACATGGAGAAAGCGCCCGTCTACGTGCTCGGGGCGGGAGAACGAGTGACCCACCGCGCGCTCAGTCAGGCACCCGGATTGACCACGTCTCCTTTGGCTCCGGCCATCAGTGACGCCTACTCCATGGCCGGAATAGGCCCGGCGGATATCGACTTCCTTTCCATCTATGACTGCTACTCGATCGTCGTTGCCATCACCGTGGAGGACGCGGGTTTCTGCGCCAAAGGCGAAAGTGGAGCCTGGCTGGAGGCACATGACTTCTCCATCAACAGCAAACTTCCCATCAACCCCCACGGTGGTCAGCTCGCAAGCGGTCAGGCTGATCTTGCCGGAGGCATGGGACACATCGTGGAGGCCGTCCGCCAACTCCGAGCAGAAGCAGGGGAACGCCAGATTACGGACCCGGACATTGCCCTCGTCACCGGAAACGGAGCAACGATGAGTGAAGAAGTCGCCCTTGTCCTGGGAGGTGCCAATACATGAAGACTCCCACTGACACACGCCTGATTCCCAAGCCGGGATTTGTATTCACTTCCCGAAGTTCTCCCTACTGGCAGCGGGCATCCGAGGGCGAGCTGCTGCTGCAATGTTGCAGGGATTGCGGACATCTTCAGCATTACCCTCGAAGCCTCTGCGTAAGGTGCTGGTCCAACGATCTCGATTGGCAAGAGGCCGCAGGGACCGGAACCGTCTGGACCTATACCGTGGTCGCCATTCCCGGTCATCCTGCCTGGGGGCCGCAGGTGCCTTACGTCTTGGCCCTGGTCGAACTGGACGAGGGTCCACGCCTCATGACGAACATCGTCGCCTGCCCACCCGACACCGTCTACTGCGGGCAGGCAGTCAGGCTTCTTCCCGGCAGGGATGAGACGGATAACCAAACCCTGCTTCAGTTCACCCCCATCCACTAACGATCAACGAGGATCGGATCATCATGTCAACAGAAAGCACTGAAACGCTCGAACAAGCAGTTACCCGCCGCCGTGCGCGCATCGCAAGCTTCGTGGGAACGACAATCGAGTGGTACGACTTTTATCTGTACGGCACTGCCGCGGCCCTTGTCTTCAATCAACTGTTTTTCCCGTCATATTCAGCCATGGCAGGAACAATGATGGCGCTGCTTACGTTTTCAGCGGGATTTATCGCCCGCCCCCTGGGTGGTGTCATCATGGGCCACTTCGGGGACAAGATCGGCCGCAAAGCCATGCTGGTCTCCTCGCTGCTCGTCATGGGACTCGCGACAACGCTGATCGGGTTTCTCCCGACGTACGCCTCCATCGGAATATGGGCGCCCATCCTTCTCCTGCTGCTGAGAATGATCCAGGGCTTCGGAGTCGGCGGAGAATGGGGCGGAGCAGTCCTCGTGGCGGTTGAGAATGCGCCTCCCGAAAAGCGTGGCTTCTTCGGAGCATGGCCTCAGGCAGGGGTTCCGGTCGGGCTCCTGCTGGCAAACGGTGTCTTCATGGCCTCCAGCCTGATGCTGTCTCCAGAAGCCTTCCTCGCATGGGGCTGGCGCATCGGTTTCGTCGGATCCGCCCTGCTGATCGTCGTCGGCCTGGTGATCAGGTTGAAAATGGAGGAAACGCCGACCTTCCAGGACGTCAAGGACAAGGGCGAGGTAGCGAAGTTCCCGGTCCTCCATGTCCTCCGGACCCAGTGGCGGGCAGTGGCACTGGCGGTGGGTATCAAGATGTCCCAGAACGCCATCTTCTACATCATCACGGTCTTCGCGCTGACCTACGCAAGTACAGCGTTGGGACTTCCGCAGTCGGTGGCCCTAATCGGCGTGCTTATTGGTTCAGTTGTGAGCAGCTTCACCCTCCTCATTTCTGGCTGGCTGTCCGATCAGTACGGCCGACGCCGTGTGTACATGATCGGCGCGGTTCTTTCTGCGCTCTTTGCCTTCCCCTTCTTCATGCTGATGGGCACCGGCAGCGCCATCCTGATCTGGCTGGCCATCGTGGCTGGGCTGGTCTTCCACGACCTGATGTACGGCCCGCAAGCCGCGTACATGGCCGAAATGTTCGAACCGAATGTCAGGTACACAGGTGCGTCCCTCGGGTACCAGATAGCATCCACCATCGCTGGTGCTGTGTCCCCGGTTCTTGCCGTATTCCTCCTCAGCATTTCTGACAATCAGCCGTGGCTGGTGGCTCTCTACATGATTGGAATGAGCATCATCACTATCGTGGCGACATGGCTCTCCCCGGAGACCCACCGCGGAAACCGACGCAAAGGGGCCCCCCTTGCGGTTAAGGCAAAGGCGAACGAAATCCAGGTTCCAGCAACTGCAGGACGCGACTGACCATGCACTTTGGGCGGGCAAACCGGCAGCAGGCCTTGATCGCCCTTGTGCAGATCCTCGGCCTCGCTGTCTGGTTCTCTGCTTCCGCAGTGGTCCCTACCCTGCAGCGCGAATGGGGCATCAGCGCCGCGGCCGGCGTATGGCTGACCGCGTCGGTGCAGGTCGGCTTTGTTGCCGGCGCGGTCACGTCAACGGTACTGAGCCTTGCTGACAGATTCCGGCCGCAGGTGCTGCTGGGCACCTGCGCCGCCGGGGCCGCCCTCACCACCGCCGCTCTGGCAGCCTTCGTGGACAGTCTGCTTCCGGCCATCGCGATCCGGTTCCTGACCGGCGTCTTCCTGGCAGGCGTTTATCCCGTCGGTATGAAGCTGATGGCGTCATGGTCTGCCCCTGCACTACGGGGAAAAGCCTTCGGAGTCCTCATAGGAGCCTTAACGCTGGGATCCGCCGTACCGCACCTGATCAGCAGCATGGGCGATCTTCCATGGCGGAACGTCATGGCTTCCGCCGCAGCGCTTGCCGCCACCGGTGCCCTGACTGCGGTCGTGGCTATTCGGCCGGGGCCCTACGCCGAGACAGCCAGTGCCAGGCCAAACCGCCGCTATGCCCTTGCCATGTTCAAAGAACAGCGCCCTAAGCTGGCGAACATCGGCTACTTCGGGCACATGTGGGAGCTCTACGCACTCTGGACCTGGCTCCCGATGTACCTGCTCGCCAGCCAGGGAGGCAAGGACAGCACTCTCCAAACAGGGCTAACAATGTTTCTTACGATGGGAGTCGGCGGGGCAGCCGGCGCCCTGTTCGGAGGATGGGCCGCGGATCGCTGGGGACGGCCCAAGGCAGCCGCCATGGCCCTGGCAGTGAGTGGGAGCTGCTGCCTCCTGTCTCCCCTGATGTTTTGGGCCGAAGGCATCCCCATGCTGATTTTTCTCCTCGTTTGGGGAGCCGCAGTCATCGCCGATTCCGGTGTCTTCTCAACATCGCTGAGCGAAAATGTCGATCCGCGGTACATCGGAACAGCGCTCACCACCCAGACCGCCATCGGATTCCTCCTGACAGTAGTCACCATCCAGCTCGTCCCACTGTTCGCGGCGATCGTCGGATGGCAGTACGCCTTCGTTCTGCTGCTTCCCGGCCCTCTGATCGGCGTTCTGGCAATGCGCAGGCTGGCAAGAACCGAACCCCCTACAAGAAAGGTCAATCATGACCCCCATTCAGACCCGCTCCCAGCCCAAGGTCGGGCAGACTGCCCAATTGTCGCGAAGGATTACTGACAGCGACATTGTGCTGTTTACGCAAATAAGCGGCGACCATAACCCCCTGCATTACGACACTGCGGCAGCAAAGGCCTCGCGATTCGGCGAAATAGTTGTCCAAGGCGGAGTGACCAGCGCCATCCTGAACGCCGTCGTGGCGGAGGAACTACCCGGACCGGGCACCGTGTTTTTGAACGTGAACTGGGACTTCAAGGCACCCGTCCGGCCAGGAGACGTGATCACCGGACACGTCGAAGTCACCGAAGCGCGTGCCGACAAGCCGATCACGAAGCTTCGGACGTCCGTTGTGCGCGATGACGGAACTGTAGTACTTGAAGGCACCGCCGTCTGCTACACAATGGACCTGGGCATGGGGGAGGACGAGTCGTGACATCACCCCGCATCCCCGTCCTCGTCTCGGCCGCGCGGACCGCCGTAGGAAAATTCAACGGCGCCTTACGGACCGCCTCCGCCATCGATCTGGGGGCCGCCGCGGTGGAAGGGGCATTGGAGCCCTTGAACGGACTCGTCCCTGACCACATTTTCCTCGGCAATGTCGTCCAAGCCGGAAACGGACAGAACCCCGCCCGTAGCGCAGCAGTGAGGGGAGGCGTCCCGCCGACGGTACCGGCCACCACCCTCAACAATGTCTGCTTGGCAAGCATGACCGCTGCCAGCCTGTCCGCGACTCTGATCCGGTCGGGAGAGCTGGACACGGCACTTGTGGGCGGATTCGACTCCATGAGCCGCGCCCTCCACGGAATCCAAATCCGGCAAGCGGGGGTCTTCGGTGACCGCCAGGTCATCGATCTACTTTCTAAAGACGGCCTCTGGTGCGCCCTTTCCGATCGAGGCATGGGACCCCTTTCGGATGAGTCGAACACTGAGCTGGGAATTTCCCGTGCCGACCAAGATGCCTTCGCACTTCAAAGCCATCTCCGCGCCGCCCGAGCGGCCCAGGATGGCCGCTTCAAAAAGGAAATTGTCCCTTTCCAAGGACTTGTGGACGACGAGGGGATCCGCCCGGGCGCTACCCTGGACAGGC
The DNA here is from genome assembly GCF_059090205.1 of Arthrobacter sp. CMU6. Taxonomy (NCBI): domain Bacteria; kingdom Bacillati; phylum Actinomycetota; class Actinomycetes; order Micrococcales; family Micrococcaceae; genus Arthrobacter; species Arthrobacter sp. CMU6. The sequence continues at coordinate 1,947 of NZ_JBNHFL010000037.1, read as the reverse complement.
TCGGGCAGCTAAAGAGTGCATTCTCCGAGAGAGGGAGCATCACAGCCGGGAACGCTTCCCAAATGTCCGATGCAGGCGCCGCAGGAATCATCATGAACCTAGGGCTCGCCCGAGACCGCGGCCACACGGCCATGGTGGAAATTGTAGACGCAGCGACGATAGCTGGCCCTGACTTCTCGCTCCACCTCAAACCGGCAGAAGCTGCAAAAAAGCTATTAAAGAGGAACAAGCTCAACGCTGCCGATATCGGTCTCTGGGAAATCAATGAGGCCTTCGCCGGCGTGGTCCTGGCATCCGTCCGGGAACTGGACATCGGCATGGAACGGGTAAACGTCAACGGCGGCGCCATCGCATTGGGCCACCCCCTGGGGGCCTCAGGATTCCGCCTAATACAAACACTGGCCAGAGAAATGATGGACTGCGAAGTGGACTTAGGTGTGGCAGCAATCTGCGGGGGAGGAGGCCAAGGCCAGGCCATTCTCCTCAAACTGATTTGATGCCTGCCCAAGCTGACCTCCCTCCAGCTTCCGTGGTTCAGTGCTGACTGCAGCTGCAGTCCTGGTTGCGTCCGCGGTTCATCGTGTAGGTGGGATCGGTTTCGCGCTCGTGGCGATGCCGGTCCTGATCCTGCTTCTGGGCCCCACCGATGGAATGCGACTGGGACTGCTGTTAGGACTAATGGTTTCGGTAGCAGCCCTCGTACAGACATGGCGTGCAGTGGACCTTCGGACCACTGCACTCCTGACTCTCCCAGCACTGGGCAGCATTCCACTGGGAGCGCTCCTGGCACATGCGCTCAATTTGTCTGTTCTTCTCATGGTGGTCGGCACATTACTGGCATCACTACTCTTGGCCGGTCCGGCAACGAGTCACATAGAGAAGTTGAACGGGCGGGTGTCATTGCCCTTAGGAACGGGATTAGTTGCGGGCTTCATTCACGGTTTGTGCGGGCTTTCGGCTCCTCTGCTGACCGCCTACGCCATCACATGCGGCTGGACCAACCAGAGATTTGTCGCATCCTCACAGGTCGTCTTCGTATTTTTCAACGTGGCCTCACTTTTAGCATGGGGATGGTCGAGTTCTCTGTTGCTCCAATCCGCCATCCTGAGTCCCGTGCTATTGCTCGGTGTCTGCGCCGGAGCCTTTGTCCGCAGCCGCATCACGTCCAAGACAGCCACAGCGATTACTCTAACCGTCGCCTGGGCCAGTGCGCTCGGAGCTATCGCTAAGGGCCTTATGGCCTGGTAGCAGTGCGGAATTCAACAATCGAGCAGACACGCCATGAAGCTTGGGATTTTAGCGACAACGGCCCCGTTGCGTTAAATGCAACGTTTCTCAGCAAAGTCTTCGTTTCGTCCTGACGACGCGTGAGTCGAATCACTTTATGTTTTTAAGCAGTGGCTAGGTGCCAGAGGCTGCCGAACGCCACCCCTGCCTCCGATTCCGGAGCTCAATCAAGGAGATCAACGATGACTGCAGCATTTGAGCCCACCCAGCAGACACCCGAACAGCAGGCCGCCGCCCTGGAGCTCGAGTGGGCTGCCAACCCGCGTTGGGAAGGCGTAACCCGTGACTACAAGGCAACGGATGTCGTCCGTCTCCGCGGCCGGGTCTCCGAAGAGCACACCCTGGCCCGCCGCGGCTCCGAGAAGCTGTGGAAGCAGCTCACCGAGGAGCACAAGGAAGGCAGGTACATCAACGCTTTGGGCGCCCTGACCGGAAACCAGGCCGTCCAGCAGGTCAAGGCGGGCCTGCGCGCCATCTACCTTTCCGGCTGGCAGGTCGCCGCGGACGCCAACAACTCCGGCCACACCTACCCGGACCAATCCCTGTACCCGGCCAACTCGGTTCCCACCGTGGTCCGCCGCATCAACAACGCCCTGCTCCGCGCCGACCAGATCGAATTCTCCGAAGGCATCCAGACCGTCGAGGACTGGCTGGTCCCGA